>CATISA010000095.1 GCA_949529445.1 Alphaproteobacteria bacterium UBA4588 | reverse complement strand
TCTGTCACTGCTCAAAGCAGGATGTAAAACCCATTATGAAGAGGCTTGAGAAATTGGGCGCAATTAAGTTGCTGCAGACTGGAAAGCGGGGTGCGCACTCATCTCGTGCGGCTCTGTATCTGCGTGAAGCGTGATTAGCAGTATTGGCGTCGGAACGCACAACACATGATTAAGATAATCATCATAGCTTTATTTGCTGGCGCACTCGTAATGTTTGCAATGCGCTTCCTGCCAAAGTTGCGTGTCTTGATACAGCGGCTATTGCAAAACCCATTCGTACGAGCAATCCTGTTCAGAGGATTATGGCGTTTGATTAGGCTGCTGTTGTTTAGACGATGAGTTAAGAGTGATGATTAGGGTAGTTACTACATTTTTCGTTTCTTTGGTGTTAAGTGCAACGGCATTTGCCGACCACCCTCCGAAAAGAATGCTCAAAAATATGGATGCTTATTCCAATCTAGGCATGACTGGCATGTTAGGCCCATTCACGGTAAATGTTGCAAAGTTTGGAACTTTTCCGTCAGGCAAGACAACTGAGGTTGGCAACAAAAATTTTGATAAATTTTTAGCAGACAAATACAACATGGCTGCAATCGTGATGAAAAAGGGGGAGATAATATATGAAAGGTATAATAAAAAACATAAACTAGACAGCAATTCACCCCTAGTCGGCATGTCGATGAGTAAAACAGCTGCAAGCGCCGCAATTGGCCACCTGCTTTGCAATGGCAAAATCACATCATTAGAAGACACCGCCTCAAAATATTCCAAATCACTGGCGTCCACACCATATGCAGACGTAAAAATTAGGAATATTTTGCAAATGAACAGTGGTGTCAGTCCTCTGGGTCGTAGCGATGAGAAACAGTTCAATCAGAAATCGCGTGGTATGCGGCAGTTTGATGGGCAAGCAAATGTCCGTGAGGCCCTGGCATTTTATGATAAGGCCGCCCGTGCGCAGGGTACAAAAATGAATTACCATTCAACTGACACATTAGCTTTGTCCGTGCTTGTTGAGGAAATTGCTGGCAGCCCACTAAGTCATGTTTTTTATAACCAGCTGTACCAGAAATTTGGCCAAAGCGGTTACATGCATTGGACCAGCGATAAATCGGGTACTACTGTCGCTTTCTCTGACTTGGTTATGACAGCACGTGATTGGGTGAATTTTGGTGTTTTTATAATGCGAGAAAAGAAGGCCAAAACCTGTTTTGGCAACTTCTTCACAGAAGGGGTTGAAAATGCCGTTGGAACTGGCAAAACTAATGGTTCAAAATATGGTTTCCAGTCTTGGGTGTTTCCCGTTAGTGGGCGCCCAACCTTGACGTTACAAGGGCATGGAGGGCAATTCATGGTTCTCGATGAAAAGAATGACACGATTTTGCTAACCATCTCAATCAACGAAGAATATAAGGCTGGAAACCTTTTTTCAAATATTGGCAAATTTGCTGAAAAACTGAACAAGTCTGGTAACTGGAACTAGGAAGCCTGATGCATCATGTTTTGCTAATGTTTCTATGACTCAGGATTCCCACACAGAGTCATTAGCCATATTCAGGCACCTGTGATTCATTCAAATGCTACAGCCTGTCAGTGACTCTGTTTGGGCGATTAAAATGGTTAACAGCTTTTTAAGCTAATCTGTGTATCTGTATATGAATATATACGTATGTGGGGCCTATGGCCCACGCATGGGGGTGTATTAATAATCTTTGTTAATGACACTTAAGTGAACATCTAAATGTCTATTACAAAGGATATGTATTAACCACCTATCCCTGTACTCAGTAGAAACTCATATATCACTCACTCTGTATTGGTAACGATAAGCATAAATACACTCTTTCCATTACCCGAAGATTTCTGTTTGGGTAGGTCACTGGGTAGGTCTTTTGTGCATCTTGACTGTGCATTTAATGGATGCGATTCTAGGCACAGCTTTGATTAAGGCGATTAACTGGTACATAGATGAGGAACCATTAACCCTCATCCGGCACCAT
>CATISA010000094.1 GCA_949529445.1 Alphaproteobacteria bacterium UBA4588 | reverse complement strand
GCGGTATTATCATTGATGGCGGTAATTTTGATTGGACAGCCAAACCAGCGCAACAGCCCAATTTCAACCAGCCAGATGGTAGCTATCATGGCGCTGTTTGGGGCACCTTGGTTCCAGAGGCCTTACGCGCCCCGATTGCCTATATCATTCGGGCACGCGTTGTCTTGCTTCGTGATTTAGGCGCAAGTCTCTCACCGACGAATGCATTTCAACTCATCCAAGGCCTTGAAACATTGCCGCTACGCTTTCGTGAGCATCAAGCCAATGCTGCAAAAGTGACAAACTTCCTCAAAAATCATGATGCGGTCTCTCGTGTGACTCATCCAAGCCTATTTAAGGGTTCGGAAAAAGCACTGGCAGATAAATATCTTACAAAAGGCCATGGCGCACTGGTAGGCATTGAACTCGCAGGCGGTATCGACGCAGGAAGAGCCTTCATTGATGCGCTAAAACTGATCTATCATGTGGCAAATATCGGAGACGCCCGAAGCATGGCTATTCACCCTGCCTCGACCACCCATTCACAATTATCTGCCGCAGACCAGCTGGCCGCAGGTGTTACCCCCGGTTATGTGAGATTATCTGTAGGCATTGAACATAGTGATGATATCATCGCAGATATCTCTCAAGCTTTAAATACGGCATCAACCATCAGCCTTAAGACTGTTGCGTAAAAACCAAAAGCTGAGAGAAACGGATATAGAAGGGTTGATTATACGCCATTCTGTACTCCACCTGACCTGTCAACATAATGAATGCTGACATATCAGTTATGTACATGAAGTAATGGTGCCCGAGGGCGGACTCGAACCACCGATATGCGGATTTTCAGTCCGCTGCTCTACCCGGTTCGCGGCGGAAACCCTATGTTTTCAGCACCCCGCACAACCCCTGTGCACTAGTTTCTTATGTCTTATTGTGACACAGGTGTGACAAGATTTTAAGATAAAGTAGCTCACGGGTCTGCATGGGCCAGCGGGGTCCTAGGGCTAGGGCTTAGCAAGTTCAAAATCAAATCACTATCTTAAGTTACCTGTATGGGTAAAAGCGTCATGTGCTGACTGAATCTGACGCATTTCTCCCAAAACTCGCCCAGCCTTAGCGCCGATCTTTTTTATAGTGCAAATTTTGCACCACATTAATGCATTTTTAACTCTATATTGCACCAATGATAGTAACTAAAAAATAGTATCGATAAAAACGTGCAGCTTAATTTATCTGAACATATCAACGCCTAATGCTCGCGAACGGCCTTACGTTTCTCTCTTACCAGGTTCGACCCAGTAAAGTCGCCAGCATTTCGTGCCTTCAAAAGTGTGTTTGTGAAAGCCGGTGAAAATGTCTGGTATTCAAATTGGAAGGATTTTTAATGCTGTCATTGAACGCAATAGGTGTTCTTTTTCCAGCTATACCGCTCGCTATTGTCGCATTGAATTTTAGATACACCAGTCTTGCAGGATTGATGCGTGAGATACACGCTCAGTTGGAAAAAAAAGGACTCAAAACAAAGCAACGAAAGGTTTTGTCCGGTGAGTTGGACATAATGGCACGGAGGATGAGCCTCGTTAAATATTCTCTGTTTTTTTTAGGGCTATCATTCGTTGCAAATTTAGTGGCTTTACTCGTCGTTCTTAATCAAGGTGAGCGCTTCTCTATTGTATACATGAATACAACAATCGTACTCATGGTAGCTGCGTTATGCTTCTTCTGCATCGAGACGGTTCTCTCAACCAAGGCTCTCCGAATGCACTTACACGGCATTAAAAG
>CATISA010000093.1 GCA_949529445.1 Alphaproteobacteria bacterium UBA4588 | reverse complement strand
TTGAAGAATTAAATGATCACCAGCTTATTACGCTTGACTACGGCCATCGTGCTAATGACTGGCACTTTCGGACAGACACAGGTGCCTTAGAAACATTTAAAGCAGATGGAAATATGCGACTGGATAATGGCGATGCACTTCTGCGAACAGCCTTGAACGGCGGCGGCTTATGCATGCTACCAAGTTATATAGCAGGCCGGCATATCGCGTCTGGGGCACTAATGACTGTCATGGATGCAAGCATTGATGAACATACCCCGCTGCATGCTCTCTGGCGAGAGAACAACTATCGCCTTCCAAAAATTCATGCCTTTCTTGATTTTCTTAACGAGATTTTTGGCGAAACACCCTATTGGGATGTTCAGACAGACGACAATAAAGAGGCCTTTGAGCGCGCCAGCAAGTAGCCGCAAATATGGGGGTTCTCTCACTCAGAACAGAGACTTATTTCAGCTTATTTTTTAGTAGTTGATTAACCATGCCCGGATTTGCTTGACCACCAGACAATTTCATTGTCTGACCAACAAAAAAGCCAAACAGCTTGTCCTTGCCATTCCGATATTCATCGACTTTATCCTGATTTTCAGCAATAACCTTGTCGATCATAGCTTCAATAGCCCCAGTATCAGAAACCTGCTTTAATCCTTTAGATTCAATGATATTTGCTGCCGCCTTGCCTGTCTCAAACATATCTGCGAACACATCTTTTGCTATTCTGCCAGAAATTGTGCCGTCAGTGATAAGGTCAACCAACTCGCCAAGCGCCACCGGAGTAATGGGGCTCTCCGCAAGTGTTTTTCCAGCCTTATTTAAGGCACCAAATAGCTCAACCGACATCCAGTTTGCCACTATTTTGCGGTCACGCCCAATACTCGCTTTTTCATAAAAAAGAGCTGTTTCACGTTCTTCGGTCAGCACAGCAGCATCATAGGATGACAGACCATAGTCATTGACCATCCGCACCCTAAGATCGTCTGGTAATTCTGGTAATTCTGCTGCAATTTGATCAACATAATTTTGTGTAAAAGTGAGCGGCAGCAAATCCGGATCAGGAAAATAACGATAATCATGTGCATCTTCCTTACTTCGCATAGCACGTGTCATACCTGTTGATGTATCAAAGAGCCTTGTTTCCTGAAAAATCTCTCCACCACCTTCGATTACCTCAATCTGGCGCTCTACTTCGGCATCAATTGATTGCATGATAAAGCGCACAGAATTCAGGTTTTTTGTTTCGGTGCGGGTGCCAAGCGGCGCGCCGGGCTTTCGGACTGATACATTCACATCTGCGCGCAGCGAGCCTTCTTCCATGTTGCCATCGCAGGTCCCGAGATAACGCAGGATAGACCGAAGCTTTTTGATATAGGCGCCTGCCTGCTCCGCAGAGCGCAAATCAGGCTTCGAGACGATCTCCATCAATGCCACACCTGAACGGTTCAAATCAATATAGCTTTTTGATGGATGCTGATCATGCAAGGACTTTCCAGCATCCTGCTCAAGATGCAGACGCTCAATCCCAATGACATGGGAACTACCATCGCTGAGCTCAATTGTCAGAACACCTTCGCCAACAATAGGGTGTTTGAACTGACTGATTTGATAGCCTTGCGGCAAATCAGCATAAAAGTAGTTTTTCCGGTCAAATACGCTTGTAAGATTAATGTCCGCCTTAAGCCCAAGGCCAGTTTTGATAGCCTGGCGGACACATGTGCCATTAATGACCGGCAACATACCGGGCATCGCAGCATCAACAAGCGATACATTCTGATTAGGGCCTGCGCCAAAGGCTGTTGAGGAGCCAGAGAATAATTTTGAGTCTGATGTGACTTGAGCATGTACTTCCATGCCAATGACAACTTCCCATTCACCTGTCTGACCTTGCACAAGATTGCTCATGAGTTTGCCCTCCCTGCTGCGCGCTGTGGTGCGCCGGAAAATCCTGACTGGGTTTCAATTACCTGAGCAACTTGGTACATTTTTTCTTCACAAAATGCGCCAGAAAGAACCTGAAGTCCTAGCGGCAATCCATCAGATGATAGACCAGCAGGCACCGATATCCCAGGTATCCCGGCAAGGTTCGCCGGCACCGTGAACACGTCATTCAAATACATCGTAATCGGATCATCCTGTTTCACGCCTAACGGGAACGCCACTGATGGTGTTGTCGGGGTTAAAATGGCATCAACATCGGCAAATGCCGCATCGAAATCATTCCGGATAAGACGTCTAACTTTCTGAGCTTTCAAGTAATAAGCATCGTAATAACCTGCTGATAAAGCGTAGGTTCCGATGAGAATGCGGCGCTGTACCTCTTCTCCAAACCCAGCGGCTCTGCTGGCTTCATACATATCATCTAACGAGCCACCTTCTTCGACCCGCTGTCCATAACGAACGCCATCATAGCGTGCTAGATTTGATGATGCTTCTGCAGGGGCAATGATATAATAGCACGGCAGGGCATAAGCAGTATGGGGCAATGAGATAGGCACAATTTCTGCACCAGCGTCCTTTAGCCACTCCTGCCCCTGCTCCCATAACGTTGTGATGGCAGCATCCATCCCATCGCGCTGATATTCAACCGGTATGCCTATTTTCATACCTTTAACACCTGCCGCCATAGCGCTTGCAAGGTCAGGAAGCGGGCTATTGGCTGAGGTTGAATCCTTAGCATCAAAGCCAGCCATACTTGAAAACATCAAGGCACTATCTGCCACAGTGCGGGCAAATGGGCCAGCCTGATCAAGTGATGATGCAAAAGCAACAATGCCCCAGCGCGAACAACGACCATAAGTCGGTTTCATGCCAACAACACCGCAAAATGCGGCAGGCTGGCGGATAGACCCGCCGGTATCCGTGCCTGTGGCAAGTAAAGCAGACTGGGCTGCAATCGCGGACGCTGAACCGCCAGACGAGCCGCCTGCCGCAAGATTAGGACCGTTACTGTCACTCCACGGATTAACCGCTGGTCCGAATACCGAGGTTTCATTTGCTGAACCCATGGCAAATTCATCACAGTTAAGCTTGCCAAGCATCACGGCCCCATCTGCCCAGAGCTTGCTGGTCACAGTGCTTTCATACGGTGGCACGAACCCTTTCAGGATAGCTGAACAGGCCGTTGTCTCAACACCTTCAGTGCAAAATAAATCTTTTACGCCTAGCGGAATCCCCTCTAAGGGGCCAGCTGTACCAGCCTGCAGGCGCACATCACTGGCAGCCGCCATTTCCAGTGCTTTATCGTGCGTAAGCTGAACATAGTTATTCAGCGCCTCTGTTTGCACCGCAGCATCAAGATAGGATTGTGTCAGCTCGGTTGCCGTGCACTTTTTGGAAGCAAGGGCTGCACGCGCTTCAACGGCGCTTAACTGAAGAAGGTCACTCATTATTCAACTACCTTTGGTACAACAAAAAAGCCACTGGTTGTTTCCGGTGCATTTGCAATGACCTGTTCTTGTCTATTGCCGTCTGATACCATATCATCACGGATGGGCAAGCTATGTCCTGTCACACTGGCAAGCGGCTCGACATTATCAGTATCGACCGTCTCCAGTTGTTCAATCCAACTCAGAATGGCATTTAGCTCACCCGCTAGCGCTTCACGTCTGTCTTCATCGACATGAATACGCGCAAGCCGCGCAATCTTTTTCACAGTGTTATTATCAACCGACATCGGTTATCATCCTTTTGCGATTAACAAAGCTGTTATTTTTCTCATACCAAAGCGACTTAGCATTGCCCATGACTGTCTGCAACCTTTACGACATTTCTTCTGCACTTTCTGGCGGTAAACGCATGATGGGGCTTGATATTGGCAAAAAAACAATCGGACTTGCCCTCGGAGACCCCAATCACCAGATTGCCTCTCCCTATCGTATCCTATGGCGACAGAAATTCACACCCGATGCGCATAATCTTATTGCTGACATCGAAGAACATAATATTGGGGCGCTCGTGCTTGGCTGGCCACTTAATATGGACGGCAAACCTGGACCTCGCTGCGATTCAGTACGCGATTTTGCGTATGCGTTTCTCCGATTATATGACGTCCCAGTGTGTTTTCATGATGAGCGGCTTTCCACAAAAGCTGTTGAGGCAACCATGCTTGAAGCTGATTTAAGCCGGGGCAGACGCGCTGAAAAACGGGATGCATTGGCGGCAAGCTGGATTCTACAATCTGCGTTTGACCTGTTGAGCAATGATATTTCAGCAGATGCGCCGCTCATTACAGACTAGACGAACAGCTGCCAGATGCGTTAAGAACAGTCGCAATGGGAACAACGTCTAAAACAAACCCGCCGGTGACGCTTCATCAGCGTCATCTTCTGGGGATAGAAGGCATGCCTGTGAATGAGATCGAGGCGTTGCTAGCCCGTTCTCATTTTTTCGCCTCTGTGATTGACGGCTCAATACCTGATAGCGACATTCCAAAAAGTCTTGCTGGCAAGACAGTGGTAAATCTATTTTTCGAAAACTCGACCCGCACGCGCGTATCTTTTGAAGTTGCTGCGAAAAAACTGGGCGGATCGGTTCTGAATATTGCTGTTTCTGGTTCGTCTGTAAAAAAAGGCGAAACCTTAATCGACACAGCCACAACATTGAATGCGATGCATCCCGATATTCTGGTCATCAGGCATCATGCAGCCGGCGCACCACTGCTGCTGAGCCGCCATGTTGATGCTGCTGTTATCAATGCCGGTGATGGGCGTCATGAACATCCAACCCAGGCACTGTTGGATGCGCTCACAATCTCGTGGAAATTTGGCCGCATTGCCGGACTAAAAATTGCAATCTGCGGTGATATTGCCAATAGCCGTGTTGCACGCTCAAATCTCTATCTTCTCGGCACCCTTGGTGCCGAACTACGCCTTGTAAGTCCTGCGACACTTCTGCCAACAGGGATTGAACAATTTGGGGTTCCTGTTTTCACTGACCTTGAGTGCGGCATTGCAGATTGTGATGTTGTTATGATGCTCAGACTTCAGACTGAGCGCATGCAAGGGCGCGAAATCCCAAGCCAACATGAATATTTTAATATGTTTGGGCTTGATGATGCAAAACTGATGCGGGCGGCTCCACAAGCCCTCATTATGCATCCCGGCCCCATGAATAGGGGTGTCGAGATTGATTCTGTCATTGCAGATGATATTGACCGGTCATTAATTACAACTCAGGTTGAAATGGGTGTTGCTGCCCGCATGGCCTGCCTTGAGGCGTTGATAGTGGGAGCCAGCACATGAGACGGCTGTTTCACAAAGCACAGCTGATTTGCCCTGCTCAGACGCTGGACACCAAAGGCTGGCTGCTCATTGATGATGGACTTATTGGCGAGACTGGCAGCGGCACACCGTCTGAAGCGCTTTTGGCAAGCGCCGATGAGGTTATCGACTGTACCGGCCTTATTCTTGGCCCTGGTCTTGTTGATATGCGTGCTGAGACTCGCGACCCTGGCGCTGAACATCTTGAAACGCTAAATAGCCTTTTGACTGCAGCAGCAGCTGGAGGCATTACATCGCTTGCAATCCAGCCACAGACTGACCCTGTCATTGATAATGCAGCTCTGATTGACTCGCTGCAATTGCGGGCAAGCCGCCGGCAAGGACCACATTTATACTGCCACGGCGCCATGAGCCGTAATCTTGATGGCTCACAAATGGCTGAACTCGGCATGATGGCCGCATCAGGGGCTGTTGGATTTTCAAATGGGTCCTGTTCTATTCAGGATACCCAGACAATGCGCCGCATTCTTACCTATGCAGCAATGCTTGACAAACCGGTTATGCATCATTGTGAAGATATTTCTCTTTCTGATGGCAGTGATATGAATGAAGGCGCAACGTCAACGCGCCTTGGTTTAATTGGCAGTCCGATAGAAGCAGAAACAATTATTTTGGAACGCGATCTTCAGCTGGTCAGACTTACAGGAGCGCGCTACCACGCTGCCCATCTTACGACAGCTGTATCTGTTGATGCTGTGCGCCGAGCAAAAAACGAGGGGTTACCGGTTACAGCAGATACATCAGCACCCTATTTTCAGCTGAATGAGCTTGCCATTTCTACTTATTCATCGGCAGCAAAACTGAACCCGCCGCTTCGTACTGAAGATGACAGACAAGCTATTGTGGCAGCGCTAGCAGATGGTACGATAGATGTAATTGCCTCAGACCATGTGCCGGTTAATCCGGACATGAAGCACCTGCCCTTTAGCCTTGCGTCCTGCGGTGCATCAGGACTCGAAGTTATGCTGGTGATGACATTGCGGCTGGTTTTGGATGAGGTTATTAGCTGGCAGCGCGCCTTTGAGCTTCTCAGCCTTGCGCCGGCAACGATTCTTGATATTCCCGGTGGAAGCCTTACTATTGGCAGTGACGCTGATATTGTACTGATTGACCCGAAAACAAGCTGGATTATCACAGGTCGAGACTTTAACTCACTCTCCCGTATCACCCCTTTTGAAGGTCAACCAGTCGAAGGCCGGGCTGTTCGCACGATTGTCGGTGGCGCAGATATCTTCATCAGATGAGCATCATGATTGACATCGCGTCACCTCTGACCCTTTTTATTCTGTCTTTTGGCTATCTGTGTGGCAGTATTCCGTTTGGCCTTGTCCTTACAAAATTATTTACTGGTACTGACATCCGAACGATAGGGTCAGGTAATATCGGCGCGACAAATGTGTTACGAACTGGCAATCGCCTGCTTGCTTTTGCAACATTACTACTGGATGCCGGCAAAGGGGCTGCTGCGATTTACCTTATGATGGCACTTGTTTCCCATGAGTTTGGCGGGCTTGCGGGCGCTGGCGCTGTTCTGGGGCATTGTTTTCCTGTATGGCTCCGCTTTGCTGGCGGCAAGGGCGTAGCAACAAGCATGGCAGTTATTGCTGCTATTTCTTGGCATGCTGGTATTTTGATGGCGCTGAGCTGGCTTTTGGTTGCGGGGATAAGTCGCTACTCTTCTCTTGCAGCCCTGCTCAGCTTTCTTATCGCCGGCCTATTTGCCATGACCCTGTCACCGTTGACAGCCAGTATTGTTATCTTTGTTGGCGTCTTGAGCTGGGGGCGTCACTATGAAAATATCAGACGCCTTCTTGCTGGAACGGAAAGCAAGATTTCACTGTCCCGCTCACAATCCTAACCTGCTTTTCTGGTCTAATCGGACAACCTTTTATCAAAGTTTTTTTGGGTTTTCTTTGCGAAAAATCAAGCTGTTCCCTCTAAAGGTGACAGTATGGAACATAAAGAAGCCTTGAGCCGGCCAAGGCTTGCACGTACGGCCTATGTAGAGCCCATGACCTGCCAGCTTTTGATGGCGTGTTATGGTGCAGCCCTGGTTCAGCCTGCTCAAGATGTCCTCGTAATTTTGACCAGCCAGCATGAGGTGAAAATGCCCGATACCACGGCCTATACCACTACTGAAATTTTTCTTGATAAAACCCCTGAAATATCAGAAATAGAATGGCAGGTAATCCGTGATAATGTGCGTAAGAATCTAGCACATGATCCGATTGCAGTTGACGAATTGTGCCGCTGGTGCCATGTCTCAGCCAATATTATGCAATTTATTTTATTCGATTTGGAGCTTTCAGGTTATCTTTAAAGGCATTCTGGAAATCGGGTGTCGCGAACTATTGAAACCTTGTAACAGTCGGAATATATTGATGAAAATTGGGTGCCCCGTCATTTTTGGGGCGTTATGAGATAGGGGCTATCCTGTATGAAGGTCGTTGTTGTCGAATCACCTGCTAAAGCAAAGACCATCAATCGTTATTTAGGAGACGATTATACTGTTCTGGCATCTTACGGACATGTTCGTGACCTGCCTTCCAAGGACGGATCTGTTCAGCCGGACCAAGATTTTGAAATGTCGTGGCAACTGTCAGATTCTGGTGGCAAACGCATCAAAGAGATTACAGACGCGCTAAAAGGGGCTGATCGGCTTATTCTTGCCACTGACCCTGACCGCGAAGGAGAAGCTATCAGCTGGCATGTCTGTGAGCTTCTCAAAGCCAAAAAAGATGCCCGCGACGTCCCGTATGAGCGCGTTGTGTTCAATGAAATCACCAAAAGTGCCATTCTTACTGCGATGGATAATCCGCGTGATCTTGATATTGATCTTGTTGATGCGTATCTAGCGCGGCGTGCACTTGACCATCTCATCGGTTTTTCTATCTCACCTGTATTGTGGCGGAAACTGCCCGGATCAAAGTCTGCAGGAAGGGTTCAGTCTGTTGCATTGCGACTTGTCTGTGAACGTGAAGGCGAAATTGAACGGTTCATTACAGATGAATATTGGAGTGTTGACACCCTATTCAAAAATGAAAAAGACGAAACTGTTCTTGGCAGGCTCACACATGCGGACAGTATTAAACTTGATAAGCTTTCTATCAAGACAGAAGCGGAAGCAAAGCAGTTGGCCTCACGGATTGATGGGGCAACATGGTCTGTCGGTGACGTTGAAACAAAACGGGTAAAGCGTCGCCCAGCACCACCTTTTACCACCAGCACCTTGCAGCAAGAAGCCTCGCGAAAACTTGGTTTTTCTGCCTCTCGTACCATGCAGATTGCCCAAAAACTATATGAAGGTATATCGCTTGGCGCCGAAACAACCGGCCTTATCACCTATATGCGAACAGATGGTGTTTCTATGAGTGGCGAAGCTATTGCCGGCGCCCGAGACGAAATTACAAATTTGTATGGTGCTGAATTCACACCAGAAAAACCGCGATTTTATAAAACAAAGGCAGCAAACGCTCAAGAAGCACACGAAGCCGTTCGTCCTACGTCGTTTTCCCGCCAGCCGCAGGACATGCGCCGTTTCCTAGATTTTGATCAATTCCGCCTTTATGAGCTTATTTGGAAGCGCGCAATTGCCAGCCAGATGGAAGATGCGCAACTTGATCAGACCGCTATGAATCTTATCGCTTCTGATGATGCGCTTGTGATGCGGACAACCGGATCAATTCTTGTCTTTGATGGCTTTATCCGTGTTTACCGCGAAGATAAAGATGATAGTCAGGCCGAGAGTGATGATCAGGAAAAGCTACTTCCGGCCCTCAAAACAGGCGATTCGCTAGATACTGATACAGTCTCACCCGAACAGCATTTCACCCAGCCACCAGCCCGCTTCACTGATGCAAGTCTTATCAAACGCCTGGAAGAACTTGGCATTGGCCGGCCCTCGACCTATGCCAGCATTCTGCAGGTCCTCGAGAAGCGAAGTTATGTCATCAAAGATAGCAAACGGTTCATTCCTGAACATCGTGGCCGGATTGTATCTGTATTTTTAGAGAATTTCTTCTCTCGTTATGTTGAATATAATTTTACAGCTGGCCTTGAAACACAGCTTGATGATGTATCAGGTGGTCGGATGGAATGGCGTCACCTGCTGCGTGACTTCTGGAAAGATTTTTCTCTGGCTGTAAGCGAAGCAAAAGAGCTGCCTGTCCCCGATGTTATGGAAAAACTAGATAGCCAGCTTGAAACGCTATTTTTTACAGCGGATGAAAAAGGCAAGATCAATCGTAGCTGTAGCAAATGCGAAACCGGCACACTTGAGCTTAAACTTGGAAAATTCGGCCCGTTCCTTGGCTGTAAAAACTACCCTGAATGTAAATATATCCGTCAAATAGCGGCTGTAAATTCAGAGGATGATGGCGCTGGCGATTTCTCAGAAGACAAATTACTTGGCACCGACACAGCTACAGATATGCCAGTATTCATAAAACGCGGGCCGTATGGCCTTTATGTTCAGCTCGGTGATGCTGATGTAAAAAAACCAAAACGGACGTCTGTTGCCAGAGGAACCGATATTGCCTCTGTTGACCTTCCCTACGCACTTGGACTGCTGTCTCTGCCGCGTGACATTGGCGCGCATCCTGAGACAGGAGAGATAATCCAAGCAGGCCTTGGCCGGTTTGGGCCATACCTTAAATATCAAGGTAAATTTGCTAGCCTCAAAGATGATGATGTACTGGAGGTTGGCATTAACCGCGCAGTTGATGTGCTTGCCGAAGCAGCAAAAACAGCTGGCCGCCTGCTTGGCACACATCCTGAAGGTGGTGAAGTTCACCTGAAAAAAGGTCGATTTGGGCCCTATATCGAGCATAATAAAATGCGGGCACCCGTGCCGCGCGGTACTGAGATGACCGATATCACACTTGAAGATGGCGTTCGGCTTCTGGCAGAGCGAGCAGCAAAACCTGCAGCAAAGAAGAAGGCCTCGAAAAAGAAAGCGGCTGCTAAAAAGAAAATAACTGCTAAGAAAAAAACAGCCGCAAAGAAAAAATAGCCCTAGAGGCCTGAGCTGAGACGCTAACGTACAAGAAAGTTGGTCAATGGTAACCCCACCTTATTCCCTGCCGGATAAAGCCACCTTGCGCGCCTTTATCGCAGCTGCAGAAGGACCGGTGAAAACGCGTGAAATCGCGCGCCATTTTAGTATTCCGCCACACGGGCGCTCACGCTTGCGCGCCCTTCTTTATGAATTGGCTGTTACGGGTGCTAGCGGAGCCGATGCTGATAATGGGGTATGCTTTCCTGAGGTAACAGTCGCAGATGTAAAATCATTTGATACAGATGGTTATGGGACATTAACTTTTACTCACGGCGTTGATGAAAATGGTCACGCGATACATCATGATGCTGTACTAATGCCGGCAAAAAGGACTGCCCGTACGCCAAAGACCGGTGACAGGGTTCTGGTCCGGCTCATAGCCCAGCCTGATGAAACTCTTCATGCTGAGACCATCCGTATTCTGCCAGCCCGTATGAAGAAATTTTTTGGGCGTGCTTTTAAAAACCGGAAAGACTGGATGCTTGAATCCGCTGAAAAGGGTGGGCAGCGTGCTGTCATTTTGCGCCTTCCTGCCGGCAGCATCGTAAGTGAAAATGACCTGATTGAGGCTGAATTGATGAATTCTAGTGGCCGCGAGAGGGCTGCTAGCATGATCCGCAATCTGGGGCCCATTGATAGCCCAAAGGCATTTACAGGTCTTGCCATTGCAGAATTTTCGCTGCGGCATGAATTTGATAAAGACGCATTATCACTTGCGAATGGAGCCACAGTACCAGCTCTTGGTGATCGCACTGACTTACGAGAGGTGCCACTTATCACCATTGATGGAGAGGATGCAAAGGATTTTGACGATGCTGTCTTTGCTACCCCACATAAAAATGGCACATGGCGC
The DNA here is from genome assembly GCA_949529445.1 of Alphaproteobacteria bacterium UBA4588. Classification (GTDB taxonomy): domain Bacteria; phylum Pseudomonadota; class Alphaproteobacteria; order Puniceispirillales; family Puniceispirillaceae; genus UBA4588. The sequence goes on along the minus strand of CATISA010000093.1, from coordinate 1,454 downwards.
CTGATAGTTGCTATCGCTGATGTTGCCGCCTATGTACCTTCAAACTCGCCGCTAGATAAAGAAGCTCGGCTCAGGGGTAATTCAGTGTATTTGCCCGGTACTGTTATTCCAATGTTACCAGAGGCCCTCTCCAATGGTGTTTGCTCGCTTCGTCCAGATGAAGAACGAGCCTGCCTTGCGGTTGAAATGATCATTTCAGCAGAGGGCCAGAAACAAAGCCATAAATTCATGCGCGGGCTGATGCGCTCTCATGCGCGCCTTACCTACACACAAGTCCAGCAGGTCATTGATGGGCAGACCGATGAAAGTGACTTAGCAGTGCCAGCCGGTACTCTGCATCATCTTATTGCTGCTTACCGGTGCTTATCTTCAGCACGCGATGCACGCGGCACTCTTAATCTTGATGTGCCCGAGCGCCGCATTGTATTTTCAGAAGATGGCAGAGCAGAAGCCGCTGTGCTACGCCGTCAGCAAGAAGCAAATCAGCTTATCGAAGAGTTTATGATTGCAGCCAATATCTGTGCTGCTGAGCAAATCGAAACCAAGCGCGGCATCTGTGTCTACCGTGTCCATGACCAGCCTGACCCAGAAAAAATCGAGGGATTACGACAACTTACCGATGCGCTAGAACTGCCCTTTGCCCCTGGTCAGGTGATTACCCCTACACGGTTTAATGAATTACTGAATAGGGTCAAGGATACACCAGCCCATAGTGCTGTAAATGAAGCTGTCTTGCGCTGTCAATCGCGAGCTGTCTATGACATTGAAAATCTGGGGCATTACGGGCTTGGCCTCGTAAAATACGGACATTTTACCTCACCTATCCGGCGCTATGCGGATTTGATGGTGCATAGAGCGCTCATTACCGGCGAAGCATTGGGGGCTGAACGCCCACATAGTGATAGTGCAGATGTGCTGGCTGAAACTTGTGCGGCTATCTCGCAAACCGAACAGAATGCTGCCCGCGCAGAGCGCCGAACGATAACACGCCTTGCCGCAAGCCTTGTTAGTCACCGTCTGAATAGTTTGATTGATGTTACGATACTGGGCGTCACCCGTGCTGGATTATTTGTCCTTTTAGATGACAAAGTCACAGAAGGCTTTGTCCCCCGCCGCACGCTTCCCGATGATTATTACGAGATTGTCTCTGGTGGCATGATGCTAAGCGGCAAACGGTCAGGCTGGCAATTTAGTGTCGGCGATACACTTTCTTGTCTGCTGACCGAAATTTCACCTGCTAGCGGCGATGTAACGCTCAACTTCAGAAATGGTGGCACGCAGACTGTTGGTAATAATAAGCCGCATAAAGGGCATCGCAAACGCCTCACTCATGGCAGAAAACCAGCCCCAAAACCATTTGGCACAAGCCAAAGAGCACGTAAGCGCAGACCTGGTTAATGTTATGCGGTCTTACACAGCATCTACTTGACAGAGGCAGTGAATTCGCGCATACA
>CATISA010000092.1 GCA_949529445.1 Alphaproteobacteria bacterium UBA4588 | reverse complement strand
TTATATTTTTATTAACTTTAGTGTCTATAAACTCCTCTTTAATCCATAAAGTACTTTTACCAAAACTCATCCAATTAAATAAAGCAATAATCAACACAAAAACAAAAGGGATCAATGCTAACGCGACAACACCATAAGAAAATATTTCAGCAACATCCACAATAGTTCCATTTGGATTTTTGCTAAAAAAACCAGATAGGGTTGTAAGGGTATATTCAATAGTATGAAAATATAAAAAACAGATTAAACCCACTGAAATAAATGGAAGTAATCTACCTAATCTAAATAAAAATATTCTCATAATAAAAATATATCCAAAATCAACTGATTATACAATTGCCAGAAACAAACGGTGAGGAGTCTGAGTTTCACGGCAGGCGTCGAATTCCTTTTTGAGAAGAAGGTCAGTGGTTTCGTTAAGTGTCCCCTCTGGCGTTCCAGGCGAATCTAACCCCATTAACCTGTCCATATAGAAACAGTGAGGACAGGTTAGAAAGTCTGAAAACTTCCCTCTACTAATCTTAAAATCTTCAGTTTGGTGGTGTTTGTAGATAGATGATGAGCGTGTTCGTTTACCTGTGCCGGGCACTAACTCTTTCTTACTGTTTCTCTTCAAATCTATCATGTTGAAATCAAAACATAGATTTGGACTTAATTCAATTTCTTACAATCAAGTCCATATAAATACCTCTGAAAGGAACAGAGGTATGGACATACATCAACTCAAACAACGCATAGACGCATCGGGTAAAAATCAGAACAACCCAATAATAAACTGATACCCAAAATAGATAATCATAGAAATAATAACCAGTATTATGAATAGCGTTTGAAGAAAATCATGCACTAATGCTTTAAAAAGTTGCTTAGTCCTTACTGAACCAATCGTAACGTAAGCAACCGCAATAGACGCTGGAAATGTGAACCAAAATAAGGTCGAAACAATCCAGAATTTGAAGAAACCCATATCAGCAAATGGATTTTCTTCTTTTTTATTATCCAAATGACTTGCTGATTTCATGTGACGCCTCAAAACACTAATCTATCAAAAGCAAATCCTCCAGTCCCCTAATTCCATCGTACTTTCCGATTTTCTTAACTGACGTTTTTTGAATTTGCTTAGTACACTCCAAACATCTTTGTTTTTATATAATGTCTGAGATAGCGGTTTTACCAAACCATTTGTATCTAAATAGGTAACGATTTCATCATTGCTGAAACCTTGAGAATGGAGGTCAAAAATCAATTTTTGACGCTCCTCAATGTTGCCCTCTAAACAATTAATGCTGCACCGACGAGTAGTTATGACGAGTTTATTTGTAATGAAAAACTCAGGAACATTTCCTAGTATAACTTCAAACTCATTCCACGGTAACCGACTTTGCTAGATTGCGTGGCTGGTCGACATCTGTGCCCTTTTCGGATGCGGTAAGATAGGCCATAATCTGGGCGGGGATTGCCATGACAAGCGGCGCCATAAGCTCTGTACAGTCAGGAACAGTGACAGTAAATTCTGCGAAATCAACAATGTCTTTCATACTATCTGTGCAGACAACAATCACATCTGCACCACGCGCTTCGGCTTCGCGCAAATTACTAATTGTCTTTTTGGACAGCTCATTTGGTCCAACAAAACAAATCACAGGCACGCCCTCTTCGATAAGTGCAATAGGCCCATGCTTCATCTCTCCGGCTGCAAAGCCTTCAGCGTGCACATAAGATAATTCCTTTAGCTTTAGTGCAGCTTCACATGCCAAGGGAAAGAGCGTGCCGCGTCCTAAAAAAAACGCAGAATGAGATCGTGAAAGTCGATGGGCAATAGGCCGTATCTCATCAAACCGGGATACAGCCTGACCAATAGCACCCGGCAGGCTCATCATTTGCGCATGAAGCGCATCAGCCTCTGCTATGCTGAGGCGCCCTCGCTGCTGACCAAGTGCTATGGCAAGTGAAAGGAGGACTGTCAGTTGTGCTGTAAACGCTTTAGTTGAGGCAACACCAATTTCAGGTCCAGCCCGGGTTGGTAAAACAATATCAGATTCGCGTGCAATCGTACTATCTGGTACATTCACAATACCCAATGTTGTAAGACCTGCTGCTTTGGCAAACTCCATTGCCTTCATCGTATCGAGGCTTTCACCTGACTGGGAAATAAGCAAAGCAGTTGTATAGGACGCTGTTACAGGAGAGCGGTAGCGATATTCAGACGCAACTTCGACCGACACAGGAATGCCGGCTATCTGTTCAATCCAATAGCGCCCTATCTGACCCGCATAAAAACTTGTGCCGGCGGCAAGAATAACAATATGCTTTATTGCAGCAAGATGTTCTGTCTCAAAGCCTGCTGTGATAGCGCCAGTTTCTGATGTCATGGCCGAAATGGTATTTGAAATCGCATCTGACTGCTCGTGGATTTCCTTTTCCATAAAGTGGCGATATCCACCTTTATCAACTAGCATTGGCGCAGCAGAAACTGTCACAATCTCTCTATTTGCAGGCTGCTGGTCTATATCATAAATCTCGGCTTCACCTTTGCGGATAACAGCGCGGTCACCATCTTTGAGGTAAATCACACGGCGCGTCAGATGTGCCATCGCCACAGCATCAGAGGCAATGCATACAAGGTCATCTGAAAGACCAATAGCCAATGGCGAAGCATTGCGTGCTACCATCAGGCAATCGGGATATTGTTTAGCAATAGCAGCAAGCGCAAAAGCACCTTTTATTTCGGATAGCACCTGATCTAATGCATCAACAGGTGTCTTGCCTGCCGTAAAAGCTTCATGGAACAGATGAGCCAGCACTTCACTATCAGTATCTGAAAGAAACACCACACCAGCAACTATCAATCGTGCCTTGATATCAGCATAATTTTCAATGATCCCATTATGAACAATGGCAACATGACCACCTGCTACATGGGGATGGGCGTTCAATTCTGTAACACCGCCATGAGTTGCCCATCTGGTATGACCAATACCAACAGTGCCGGGTAAAGGCGATACGGCAAGCTGGGCTGACAGCATCTTTATTTTCCCTACCGCCCGGCTAACATGCAAATTGCCATTATCAATCGTTGCAATACCAGAAGAATCATAGCCGCGATATTCAAGTCGGCGTAGCGAATCTAGTACGACATCTGCAGCTGGCTCTGCCCCGACATATCCAATGATACCACACATAATTGCGTCCCTTTTGCTATCTGTCGCCACCGCTATCACACGGCGAATTCGAATCCATAAACATGGTATAAGCAAGACATGATTTTGTTGCAAGAAATGGCTTTGTCAAATAGCGTCCCGCCGATTATAATGACTTTATGAGTTTTTCAGCTATCATACTTGCAGCCGGCAAAGGAACGCGCCTTAAGTCGAATCTGCCAAAGCCTCTTCATAAGGTGGCAGGTATGCCGCTTCTGGGATGGGTAACAGGTGCCCTTAATGTTGCAGGTGCGGATAATATTTTTACCGTAATATCGCCTGACTCACCGCAAATAGAAAACTGGCTCTCAGGAAGTCCTGTTGTTATTCAAGACCCACAGAACGGCACTGGCCATGCGGCACTATGTTGCCTTGATAGGCTTGAGGCGCTTGGTAATAAGCCTGTCATCATTGTATTTGCTGATACGCCGCTCATAACATCCAATACAATATCAGCTCTTGTTAAACGGGTTGAGGCTGGCGCTGATATCTGCGTGCTTGGCTTTCATACTGACCAGCCAGATGGCTATGGCCGGCTTGTCTGTGATAAAACGGGCAAGCTGACAGCTATTATTGAACATAAGGATGCCACGGACGAGCAGCGCACTATCGGCGAGGTTAATTCGGGCATCATGTGCGCAAAAGCATCTGTTCTCTGCTCCTTGCTACCAAAACTGACATCTGCCAATGCACAAAGCGAGCTATATCTTACAGATATTGTAGGACTTGGTGTTGATGCGGGCATGATAGCAACATATGCTCTTGCCGACCCTGCCGAACTCATTGGCATAAATGATCGTGCCCAGCTTGCCGCAGCAGAAGCTGTCGCTCAGGAGCGATTGCGGCATGCTGCAATGTTATCAGGTGTTACATTAACTGATCCCTCATCGGTTTTTTTCTGTGCTGACACTAGAATTGAACGTGATGTAGTCGTTGAACCACATGTTGTGTTTGGCCCAGGCGTTCATATTGGTGCTGGCACTACTATCAAAGCTTTTAGCCATATTGAAGAGACAGTATGCGGCACCGATTGTCTCATCGGCCCCTATGCCCGTCTGCGCCCCGGCACCAAACTAGGGAATGGAGTAAAAATTGGGAATTTCGTCGAAGTGAAAAAGACCACCATGAAGGATGGCGCAAAGGCAAACCATTTAACCTATCTTGGTGATAGTGAAATTGGCAGCAATGCTAATATTGGGGCTGGCACGATTACCTGTAATTATGATGGCTTTAAGAAAGCAAAAACTATTATTGGCACAGGTGCCTTTATCGGTTCGAATACAGCACTCGTCGCGCCTGTAACAATCGGGGCTGGCGCTATTATCGGTGCCGGATCAACAATAACCCAGTCAGTTGCTGAAAACGCCCTTGCCATTAGCCGTACTGAGCAATCCCATAAGCAGGACGCAGCAGAACGGTTTCGTGAGCGTCAGGCACAGAAGAAAATAAAAATATAATGGGTCAAGGACAGTAATAATGAGTATGGCAGAACATGTTGCAGCAGTTCTTGCTGATTTCCAAAATCGCCATATTCTTGTTATTGGCGATGTGATGCTGGATAAATTTGTGTCTGGCTCTGTTGACCGGATGTCGCCTGAGGCGCCTATTCCTGTTCTATCGCGTACAAAAGAACATGTTATGCCAGGTGGCGCTGCAAATGTCGCACGCAATTTAGCAGGGCTTGGTGGGCGCATATCCCTTATTGGCTGTATTGGTGATGACGCAGCTGGAAAATCATTGAAGAAAGCCCTGTCGCTTGTTCCCCAGCTTGGCTTTTTCCCTATCATTACCTCCGACCGGCCAACAACACAAAAAACGCGATTTCTGGCATCGGGCAAACAAATTCTCAGGGTCGATGATGAATTGACCAGCCATCTCACAGACGCACAAGCATCGCAAATGTTAATACAGGCAGACATAGTCCTTGAAGATGCTGAAGCATTGATTTTATCAGACTATGCAAAAGGGTGTCTTAGCCCCTTTATTATTAGTTCACTTATTGCGGCTGCACAGAAAAAAAATATCCCTATTATTACAGACCCAAAATCACGCGATATTTCTGTTTATGCCGGCAGCACTGTTCTTACGCCGAACCTTGCAGAATTTCAGGCTGCAACAGGTATTATTTCAGCTGACCATGACATTATCGCAGACACAGCCACTGATATAATAACACACCATAATATTGAACAGCTGCTTGTCACCTTAAGTGCTGATGGGATGATGCTTGTAGACAAAACCAATCATACCCACATGCCAGCCCATAAATGTGATGTGTTTGATGTGTCGGGTGCCGGTGATACTGTTGTGGCTGTCATAGCAGCAACTCTTGCTACTGGTCGCACGGCAACGGATGCGATGACCTGCGCAAATCTGGCTGCAAGTATTGTCGTTGGCAAATCGGGGACGGCCACTTTATGTCCTGGAGAGTTTATCCGCGCTGCTGTGCCTGTAAGCAGTGAAACAAGCCTTGAAAATATGAGCATGCTTGTGACTAAATGGCGCTCCAAGGCATGTCGCATTGGCTTTACCAATGGCTGTTTTGATCTTCTTCATCCAGGCCATCTTGCTCTGCTTGCAGCAGCTAAGGAACGTTGTGATAAGCTCATTGTGGCAGTTAATTCGGATGCAAGCGTAAAGCTTTTGAAGGGGGAGTCACGCCCCATTATGGATGAGACATCACGGGCGGGCATCCTCGAAAGCCTCCCCTTTGTGGACGCCGCCATCATCTTTGATGAGCAGACACCTGCCCATCTGATAGAGGCGCTCATGCCTGATAATCTTATCAAGGGCGGCGATTATATTGCTGAAGATGTCATCGGCTACCAAACCGTAACATCTGCTGGAGGAACCGTTGATATCATTACCCTTAAAGCGGGTCACTCAACAACCGCCCTGCTTGATTAACCAACCCTTCGGGTTTTGCGATTATCACTTAATCTTCGGTAGGCTGTGCAATAAACTCCTGATCAATCTGTGGCAGCGGTGTGTCTGTGATAGCAGCTTCAAAGGCCTGCAGACGCTTATAGATAGACAGAAGTTCTACAATAGTTGGCCATGAATTAACCAGATACTGAAATGAATTAGTAACCTGTGAAAAGGCTGTTAGTATCTGTTGCATCAATCCAAAGCTAATCGCACCGACTGCAATTGTTGGAATAAGAAGTAAATAGCCAAAAATATTGTCCGCCTGAAGGTAGAAGCTCCGTGCAACATTGAAATACATATAGTGAAAATAGAGCCGAAAATAGTTACGGCGTACATTCGAGAATAGTTCAGATAATGTTGGCGGCTGCGCCCGGTCAGCATTATCTTCGCCATAGACAAGCTCTTTACGATACGCAGCTTCAACACGCTGATTCTTAAATTCAAGGCCAGGCAGCTTAATGCCAACAGTTGCCAGAAATATCGTACCGAACCCAGCCCAGAAAATCGCAGCCGATAGAAGGGGGTGCGGGATTTCACCAACTAATGGCAATGACGTAATATTTGTTGATAGGGCAAGCAACACAGGCAGGAAGGCAAAAAGAGTCATTACCGCATCAACAATAGCGACCCCCAGGCCTTCAACAATACCGGCAAACCGCATGGTATCTTCTTGAACACGCTGTGAAGCGCCTTCAATATGGCGCACCCTCTCCCACTGGCCGACATAAAAATCATTCATTGCTGTGCGCCAGCGAAAGACATAATGGCTGACAAAGAAGCGCGTGATGACATAAACAATAATCCACAAGAAAGCAATTTGGGCAAAAATCAAAATCAAACTATAGAGGTCGCCCGCCGTCGTCGTGCTTTCACCAGACAATGCATTCTGAACAGCATCAAAAAATGGCCTGCGCCAATTGTTGATAGCAACAGAGACCTGAACACTAAAATAGGTAGAGAATAGAATGAGTTGTGAGCCAATAATAGACCAAATCTGCCACGGATGTGGCAAATAACGAAACCAAAGTGCCGCAAACCCCGAACAACTAACAATATAATAAATATAAAACCAGATAAACTCTGCTGTAATGAAATAGCCAAGACCAACAATAGGTTCCTGATCTTCTAGCGGCACATCAAATCCAATCGCGCGACCAATATCAGCACCCAAAATATACCATACCGCTATTGACAGCATTGCCCAGAGGGTGGCGGAAAGGAAAAACAGGCGTGGGCGGGGAAAAAAGCTTTCAAACATCTAACTAACCATAAACTCCTAGCATAGCCGACTATTCGGCACTCTTCATTACAAGTAATCACTGTCTTCAAGGTGACTATTAATCGAAGCATTCACAACAATACCAATGCCCGTAAATACCGTTAGCATGGCCGTCCCGCCATATGATATGAGCGGCAATGGCGCCCCAACGACTGGCATCAACCCAGTTACCATAGCAACATTTACAAACATATATAAGAAAATCATCATTGACACTCCTATACAAGAAAGACGCGCAAAACGATTTTCACAGCGTAGCGCAATAAGAATGATAGACGTTAGAATAATAAAATAGATTATGAGAATGGTGACATTCCCGATAAAGCCAAATTCTTCACCAATCATCGTAAAAACAAAATCAGTTTGTTTTTCAGGTAGGTAATTGAGCTGGCTCTGCGACCCCATTAGATACCCTTTCCCAAATAAACCGCCCGAACCAAGCGCAATTTTTGATTGAGCAATTTGATATCCTGCACCAAGCTGGTCAGCATCCGGATTAAGAAATGTCATCACCCGTGCTTTTTGGTAATCATAGAGTTGCGCCCATAAAATAGGTAGGCTAGCAAGACCTGTAACTATAGCGCCAAAGATAAAACGACGGGGAACACCTGCAGCGAAAATCACCGTAAGCCCCCCAGCAAGAAGCATCAAAGATGTCCCAAGATCGGGCTGAATAAGAACAAGCGCAAACGGCACCCCTGCCAGAGCCATAGCTGGAATATACGTCACAAATTCCTGTAGCTGTTCTGGCGTCTGTTCAGACAAATACCGAGCAAGAGCTAGAATGACAGCAAGCTTTGCTGGCTCGGATGGCTGAAAATTAAAGCCTGCAATAGCAATCCAGCGCGTTGCGCCTGTTCCAACACCAATAAACTGAAGAATAAGCAGAAAACAGAGGGCACCCAACAGCCCAAGATAAGACCATTTAAAAATCCACCTAGCCGGAAGAACTGTCATCATAGAGACGATAATTCCGCCCATTGCCGCGCGGACCAGATGCTGTTCTGCCCATGGCGCCCATGAGCCTTGTGACGCAGAATAAAGCGCTGAAGCACCCACAAAAACAAGGGCTAATGTGGCAAGCAAAAGCATCCAAGGAAGGCGAAAGATAAACTGTAAAACTCCTATCATGCGGTATCCTGTTTCAACAAATAGTTCATAATATCCTTGGCAATCGGTGCCGCCATAGATGAGCCACTTCCCCCATGTTCAACAATAACTGACATCGCATAGCGTGGTTCGTCAAATGGGGCATAAGCAACAAAAAGCGCATGGTCCCTTTCCTTCCAAGGACGGTCAATATTATCAACTATCCCTTTTTCACGCTGTTCTTTGGTAATGCGTTTTACCTGAACAGTGCCAGTTTTACCCGCCATACCTGCACCGTTAACATCATGTTTGCGTGCTGTCCCACGAGGGCCATTCATGACAGCCCGCATTCCCTTGCGCAAGACACGAATAATTGCTGGGCTTATCTCTAGTGGGGCAAATTCAACTGGTTTGTCATCGGCTTGGAGCCGCGGTGTTACGGCATATTTTCCATTCGCAATACGCGCTGTCATAACCGCTAATTGTAACGGTGTTGTCAGTACAAATCCTTGACCGATTCCAGCAATCACTGTTTCCCCCGGCGTCCATGCCGTACTTCTACTTTGCATTTTCCAGCTACGCTGGGGAATAATACCGGGCTTCTCTCCTGGAAGACCAATGCCTGTTACATCACCAAGCCCCAGCCTGCGGGCCATATTATGAATACGGTCAATGCCTGTCTTGAGCGCAATTTGATAAAAATAGATATCACATGATTGTTCAAGTGCCTGCACGCCATCAATTGTACCATGGCCACGTTTGTTCCAGCAATGGAATGTCGTATCACCAAAATCAAAGCCACCAGTGCATTCATACCGTGTCTTCGTAGAGATCACGCCCGCTTCCAAAGCAGCTGCAATAACAACCATTTTAAAGGTAGAGCCAGGCGCATAAAGACCAGATATCACCCTGTTCAGAAGTGGCGTTCGTGGATGATCGTTTAACCGTTTCCAGTCACGAACGCTTAACGGATTAGAAAAAAGATTTGGGTCAAAACCAGGGTTTGATACCATCACGCGCACATCGCCCGTATGAATATCCATAACAACAATAGCGCCTGATTCTGGCGGAACAAGGCGGCCATTACCATCTTTTAGTACAAGATTATCACCGGTTGAAATATGCGCCCGCAATTCATCATTCTGCATTAATGCCGCCTGAACTGAGTTATGTCCAAGTGGCATTGTCTCAGAAATACCCCGCCTTAGCCGCTCAGCCGCAAAAAATTGCGCACTAACATCAACCGATAATGTGACATCTTTACCAGCTTGTTCTTGCTTGTCTCTTAATACTCTTACAGGCTTACCACGGGCATTCACCTCAACCCGTTCAATCCCCGAGAAGCCCCGCAATTCTGTTTCTAACGTCCGTTCAATTCCTGACCGTCCAATCCGAGAGCTAGGCAGAAAACGCAGTTCTGCATTGCTTTCAATATCACGTTCATTTGCCGGCGATACATAGCCTGTTAGGTGGGATGTGAGCCAGCCTTGCGGATAAATCCGTCTGAAAGATTTCTGAAATGACACACCTTCAAGTACAGGAGATAGAATGGCAAGTCGTGCAAGCTCCCGCTGCGAAAGATTAGACGTTATCCTCACTTCGAGAAAATCTGGCTGGCGTGAAATCGTCTTCTTAGCCTGCTTAATATCAATAGGCCTAAGCGTTACAATCTGGCCAATATAACTTAATAGATGGTCTAGATTATCCACCCGAGATGGCACCACCAGAAGTTCAAATATCTCAGAATTTCCAGCAAGCAAACGGCCCTGCACATCAAATAACCTACCACGTGGCGCCTGCACCAAACGCTGGTCAAACTGGTTTCTATCAGACAGGCGCTTATATGATGCATTCTGCGAAATCTGTAAGTCATAAAGCCGCGCAACAAGAACGCCGCCAAGCATAGCTTGCCCCACCCCAAGCATCAGCGTCCGGCGTGACATAATGCCTGATAACTCTCGTTGCTCTTTACGTTTTTTTTTCATTCCCAGACGCCCTATCGTTGGAAGCCAAATAAGCGTTGAGCAGAATTACTGAACGAGACCAGAATGACATAAACGATAGGAAATAAGAGGATTGTCATCCCTGTTTGATTAGCAAGGGCTGCTAAGTTGGGAACATTAAAAAAGAACCCTAGATATAGAACGAAGCGGAAGGCAGAAACGAGCAGGCACATTGTAGAAAAACTCGCCCAGATTTCTAAAAAGTCAGAATGTGTAAGCAGTTGCGAACGTGATGATGTTATCACAGCGACCAGAAGCATGACCGTAGTTTTCACGCCTAACGGGTCAAAAGATATAACTTCCGAAAGGATGCCCATCAGAAACACAACAGCAAGGGGAAGCATTCTTGGAAAGACCATCCGAAGGTAGAAAATGAACGCAAGGCTGATAAATGGGACAGAAGTATAAAAGACAGCCCATTGCGAGAGCGATGCCTCAAAAAGCACGAGCAACATACCAGCAACAGCAATCAAAAATTGAACGGGCAGAGGAGACTGCAGGTCAGCTGGCCTTTCCAACGGTCCCTTACTCATCATTTCAAGACATCCTTTGAGCTGAAGCCTTTTAGCAACCTGCCATCACCTTGTTCAGGCAATGGCGTGAAGTATTTGTCAAAGGCTGATAATGTCGGTGCCTCCTGTCCATCAGGGCGCACTAAGATAGACACAAATGAGACAGTCCGCAGGTCAACGACAGGTTCTAAGAAAAACTGTCGACCTTTGCTGCGTACAACCCGGCCAACTGGCAAACCTGCAGGGAGAATTTCCCCGTGCCCTGATGTCAGCGCCAATTCATTTTCTTTTGGTTCTGCTTCCAAAGGCAGAAAGCTAAGATTAAGCTTACCTCTATTCTGACCAATTGCAAGCCCCGGCCAGCTTGAGGAGCTGAGCAGAACCGGTATGCGCGAATTAACATCACTGATAAGAAGAACCCATGACTGTTCTGTGCCCGCATCAATAATATATCCCACCAAACCATCTGCAGTCACCACGGGGTCACCAACTTGAACTAGCTTGTTAGAGCCATGCAACACAAGCATGGCATGAGAAAAACTACTGCCGGGAGCAGTAATAGAGCGCGCCGTTACAGCTTCTCTATCAGGCGGGATAACCGCACCTAGAACAGACCGGAGCTGTCGATTTTCACTTTCGAGGATTTCTGCCCGGCGCTGCCATCTTTTGAGTCGATTATTTTCAGCCCGCAATCTGATAGCTTCTTCACGCAAAGAGGCAACAGTCCGCACACCCTCAAACATAGTTTCAATTGCCTGAACCGGTTTTGACATAACATCATAAAGTGGTGAAACGATACTTGAAAGGCCTGACTGCGCAGAACGTATTGCAAAAATATCTATTTTGGCAACAAAAATGAGAACAAAGCCAAACAGGATAATAAGCACCTGAGAGATATGTTTTGATTGGCCTTTGCGCATCGATGAGGCGCGACCATCTTTCATTTATCAAGCTCCAATAAGAACGTGCCGCAATGTCTTGAGCTCTTCTAGGCAGCGCCCAGTGCCCATTACCACACAGAAGAGCGGGTCTTCAGCAATTGAAATTGGAAGTCCTGTTGCTTCGCGCAACACAGCATCCATTTCGCGTAACATCGCACCGCCGCCGGTTAGAACGATACCTTTTTCAACAATATCAGCTGCTAATTCTGGTGGCGCCTGTTCTAGCGCCATTTTAACGCCTTCAACAATTTGCTTTAACGGGTCAGAGATAGCATCTGCGACCTGCGCTTCAGAAATCGTAATTTCCTTTGGAACACCATTAACCAGGTCACGCCCGCGCACCTCAATTTTAACGCCCGTTGATTTTTCAGGACGGCGCGCAATACCAATTGTTTTTTTAATCCGCTCAGCCGTTGCCTCACCAATCAGCAGGTTATGGGTACGACGCATATAACCAATGATCGCATCATCAATTTTATCACCACCTACGCGAACAGAATGGGCGAATACAATATTACCCAAAGATAGAATGGCAACTTCAGTTGTCCCACCGCCAACATCCACAACCATTGAGCCAGATGGCTCAGTCACTGGTAAGTCAGCACCAATTGCTGCTGCCATAGGCTCTTCAATAAGAAAAACTCTGCGCGCACCGGCAGCTTCGGCTGATTCCTGAATGGCACGACGTTCCACCGCTGTTGAACCAGAGGGCACACAGATAATCATCTGCGGGCTTGCAAGAGAAAACCGGCCATTCACTTTACGGATAAAGTGCTTAATCATTTCTTCGGCAACTTCAAAATCAGCGATGACACCATCTGCCATGGGCCGGATTGCTTGGATGTTTCCCGGTGTCTTTCCCAACATAACTTTGGCTTCTTCACCAACGGCAAGCACTTGTGTTTTGCCGCGTACCTGCGCCATGGCAACAACAGACGGTTCGTTCAGAACAATACCACGACCTTTGACATAAACTAACGTATTTGCGGTGCCTAAATCGATACCGATGTCAGCAGACATAAAGCCAAAAATTGAACCGAACATAGAGCGTTTCCACTTCTCGAGAATATCATAATAAGTCTGTCAGTAGATTTGCACGAATTATGCCATAAAGTAAAGAAGGGCCTGCAAAACACAGGCCCTTCTGACAGGAAAAAAGCTTTGAAAGAAAGTTGCCTAGTTCTTGTCTTTATCAACGAGGCGATTTGCACCAATCCACGGCATCATGCCACGTAGCTCTTCACCGACCTTTTCGATTGGGTGAGCTGCATTACGACGGCGTGTTGCCTTAAAGCTTGCCTGACGAACCTTGTTTTCAAGCATCCAATCACGGGTAAAGCGACCAGACTGAATATCTTCGAGCACGCGCTTCATTTCTGCCTTTGTCTCATCAGTAATGATCCGTGGTCCGGTTACATACTCACCATACTCAGCTGTATTTGAAATTGAATAATTCATATTTGCAATGCCGCCTTCATAGATCAGGTCAACAATTAACTTCACTTCATGCAAACACTCGAAATAAGCCATTTCTGGAGCATAGCCAGCCTCAGTCAGCGTTTCATAGCCAGCCTTAATAAGCTCTACGATACCACCACACAATACCGCCTGCTCACCAAACAAGTCAGTTTCACATTCTTCTTGGAATGTCGTTTCGATGACACCTGAACGGCCACCACCAACAGCACTTGCATAAGACAGGCCAATATCATGGGCGTTGCCAGATGCATCCTGGTCAACAGCCAGAAGACATGGCACACCGCCACCTTTCAGATATTCGCCGCGCACTGTATGGCCAGGACCCTTTGGCGCTATCATCATAACGTCAATATCACCGCGTGGTTCAATAAGATTAAAATGAACGTTCAGACCATGCGCAAATGCAATAGCAGCGCCAGGACGGATATTTGACGCAATTTCATCTGCATAGATATCTGCCTGAAGCTCATCGGGTGTCAACATCATGATAACATCGCCATACTCAGATGCTTCAGCAACATTCATAACTGTAAAACCGGCTGTAGCTGCTTTAGCGCGTGATGATGAATCTTCACGCAATGCAACAACAACATCCGACACACCGCTATCTTTCAGGTTTGCTGCATGAGCATGTCCTTGTGAGCCATAGCCTACAATGACAACTTTCTTCGACTTAATCAGCCCAACATCAGCATCCTGATCATAATAAACGCGCATTATTTATTCTCCTTCAGATTCATGCCCCTCTCTTGGAGGCATTTCAGGGCCGCCATCATCACTCCAAAAGGTATGGAGATAGCGTGCTCCCAGTTAAAATTCACTGCATTCGGTAATAGCCAATGACGTAAGGAAGGGGAAGAAAAAAATCTAACCAGCGCCACCAACCTGAAAAAAATCTAGCCTACGAGGTCAATATTATTGCCGCGCGTCATCCCGCACACACCTGTTCGCGCTACCTCTATATCCCCAAGTGAGTTCATCAACTCGATAAAAGCGGTTATTTTGGATGAATTGCCCGTTACCTCAAAAACAAAGCTATTCAGACTACTATCAAGGGTACGAGCGCGAAAACTATCCGCAACCCGGAGCGATTCAACACGCTTATCACCAATGCAGACAATTTTAATCAATGCAAGTTCGCGTTCAACATGCGCAGGCCCGACAGTAAGATCCTGAACAGAATGGGTTGGCACAAGCTTATCAAGCAATTGCTTTATCTGCTCTATCACCATTGGCGTTCCGCTGGTTACGACCGAAATCCGCGATAGCTGACGGGTTGCATCAACCTCGGATACTGTTAGGCTTTCAATATTATAACCACGACCCGAAAATAGCCCAACAACGCGTGCCAAAACGCCCGGTTCATTGTCAACAAGCACCGATAAAGTATGGCGTTCTATCTGGGTAGTATCAAGCATTGACGTCTCCTCATATCCAAAGGACGATTAAATAACCAGTTCTTAGACTAGCACTTTTCCTTCTTCGGAGATGGACTTATTCGTCTCATCTTCGGGACCTAATATCATTTCATGGTGCGCGGCACCTGATGGGATCATCGGGAAACAGTTTTCTTCTTTTTCCACTCTGATATCTGCAATCACCGGACCATCAGTTGCCAGCATTTCTGCAATCACATCATCCAGATCATCAGCTGCAGAGGCCCGCAACCCTTTCATACCAAACGTATCGGCAAGCTTCACAAAATCAGGCAGTGATGATGAATAGCTCTCTGAATAGCGCTTACCATGAACCAATTCTTGCCACTGGCGCACCATCCCCATCCATTCATTATTAAGGATAAATATCTTCACCGGCAGGTTATATTGCGCAATTGTTGATAGCTCTTGCATATTCATCAAGAAGGATGCCTCGCCAGAAATATCGATAACGGTAGCCTCTGGATGGGCAATTTGAACACCAACAGCGGCGGGCAGACCATAACCCATTGTTCCCAGCCCGCCTGATGTCATCCAGCGGTTTGGTTTGTGAAAGCCAAAATACTGAGCTGCCCACATCTGATGCTGGCCTACTTCGGTTGTGACATAGACGTCTCTGTCCTTGGTCATCTCATAGAGGCGCTGAATAGATTTCTGCGGCTTGATAATGGGACCTGCTTGTTCAAATGCAAGGCAGTCGCGTGAACGCCAGCCTTCGATTTGTTCCCACCAACGCGTCATTGCCTTGGCATTAGGACTAAAAGACTGTACTTCCATCTCAGCTAGCAACGCATCAATGGTTTCCCCGACATCACCAATAACACCCAAATCGACATTCACAACTTTATTGATGGATGAGGGGTCAATATCAGCATGGATTTTCTTCGAAAAGGGTGCAAATTCGGATAACCTACCGGTAACACGGTCATCAAACCGGGCACCAAGATTCAACATAAAGTCACAATTATGCATAGCAAGATTAGCTTGATATGTGCCGTGCATCCCAAGCATACCTAGAAAATGGCTATCATCAGCAGGAAGCGCACCAAGCCCCATAAGTGTAAGGGTCGTTGGCCAACCTGTTTGATTAACGAGTTTATGTAAGGCGTCAGAGGCGCGCGGTCCTGAATTAATCAGCCCACCACCGCCATAAATCACAGGTTTTTTCGCCTGCTTCATCATTTTGACAGCTTCCTTAATCACCGCTTTTTGCGGCGATGTTACAGGCTTATATCGCTGAGCCAACGGTTCAGCGCTCTTATGTTCGATAAAAGGCGCATCCAGCATCTGAACATCTTTAGGTAAGTCGAGGACAACTGGACCAGGACGGCCAGAACGTGCCACATGAAAAGCTTCCTCGATATTTGCCTGAAGCCGGTCGCTCTTTTTGACCAAATAATTATATTTTGTACAAGGACGCGTGATACCAGAGGTATCGGCTTCTTGAAACGCGTCTGTTCCAATCAAATGACTTGGCACCTGACCTGTGAGGCAGACGATTGGCACGGAATCCATCAGCGCATCAGTTAGCCCCGTAACAGCATTTGTTGCCCCTGGACCAGAGGTAACCAAAACAACACCAACCTTACCAGTTGAGCGCGCATAGCCCTCAGCGGCGTGAACAGCTGCCTGTTCATGACGAACCAAAATATGGCGGATGCTGTTATTCTTGAATAAGGCATCATAAATCGGCAGGACCGCACCACCAGGGTAGCCAAAAATAACGTCAACGCCCTCAGCTTCCATGACTTTCAGGATTACTTCGGCGCCGGGCATCATCGCTACTGTTTGTGTCTTGCTCATATCAATCTAGCCTTCAATTTTGGAGTTATGCGATGACTTAAGTGGGTTTTGTAATAGCCATATAACAGCAGGATCTGCGTGAAAAAACGTTAGCACCACACCTCACAAAACCTGACAAAAAAGGTCGGTATAGCATGCGAAACGACAGAGTGTCAAGATCAAAGAAAAATTTTTGGAAAGATTTTTTCAACTAAACTTTTTGAATATAATTCATTTAAAGTAATTTTTGAAATAAAATTATTTCTTATCCAAGTCATTTGGCGTTTTGCATAATGGCGAGAATCACGCTTCGCCTGCATGATAGCGTCATCTTGACTCAACGCCCCAGACAGAAAGCTTGTGATTTGTGATACACCAAGGGCTTTCATGACGGGCAGACCCGGATCGAGGCCTTGTGCTATTAAATGCTCAACTTCCCGAACGGCACCATTCTCAAACATCTCCTCAAACCGACGATCAATATTAGCATAAACAGCCTCGCGAGGCGGCATAAGGGCAATAGTATAGCCTGTCCCCTCAATATAGCCTTCAAGCGGTTGCTGTTGCCACCAGCTGAGCGGTGTCTTGGTATGGAGATAGACTTCCATGCCGCGAATAAGTCGCTGTGTATCGCCCGGTGCCAGCCGCTCTGCCAACCGCGGGTCTATCGTGGCGAGGTCAGTATGAAATTGCTGCCCTCCTAGCTTGCTATGCATTTCAATTGCTTCGCGGCGGACCGGCTCTGGTACATCTGGAATTGAGGATATCCCGTTTAAGCTGGCATTTAAATACATGCCCGTACCACCAACAAGAATGGGAATCTTGCCAGTAGCTCGCGCGTCACGCACTGCAACCTGCGCATAGGACAACCATAGACCAACTGAACATCTGGTTGCACCATCTAGAACACCATAAAGTGCATGCGGGGCAGTAGCCAATGCCGCTTCATCAGGACGGGCACTCAACAGGTTAAGATCACGATAGAGCTGCAAGGCATCTGCATTGATAATGACACCATCAACCTGCCGCGCTATATCAAGGCATAAGGATGATTTTCCGCTAGCTGTTGGGCCTGCAACAACAAGAAAGCCGTCAGATCTATCGATGGAAAGCTGGTCGGCTGTCATAATGTCACGTCCTTCGCGCATAAAAGCGGTGAATATTGGCAGGATAAGGCCTATCATTTTTGGCGTGATGATGTCTAGTTCACCAGCCTCCCTTATGATATGAGCAAGAGATACAGGGTTAGACGATTAGGCATAGTGAAGAATTCATATAAGCAAAGCATGAGAGTTTACAGATGGCATCTACACCATACCTTTTCACAACAAGCATTATAAGCCACGCAGAGATGATGATTGCGATGAACAGTTTGTCAGATAGGTTTCAGCTGGCAGCACCTCATTTCCAGAGCCAAGAGGGTGATAGCTGTCAAGCGGCACGCTCACTCTCAGAAATAGATCTTGATCTAGGACTTCTTCGGCAGGCAGCAGCAGAGATGTCTTTGGATGTAAATAAATTAACCATCACAAATACGCCCAAGGCGTTACTGATGGCTGATATGGATGCCACCATGATCCTTGGCGAATCTCTTGATGAGCTTGCAACATTAGCAGGAATTGGACCAGAAATTGCCCAAATCACAGCGCGTGCAATGGCAGGGGAGCTTGATTTTGAGGCAGCCCTGACGGCCCGCTTATCCCTGCTTGAAGGCGAAGATGCAAGCCTGCTGGATAAGGTGATCGAAAATACTGTCATAACATGCGGCGCTGCTACCCTAGTGGCAACAATGCGTAGCCAAGGACACCATGCTTATCTTGTTTCGGGTGGCTTTACATTTCTAACGCGTCATGTGGCAGCAGAGCTTGGATTTTCAGGACATCATGCGAATGAAATTGAAATCAAAAACGGCGTACTTTCAGGGGGGTTTCTTCCACCCTTGCTGGATAAGTCAGCCAAAGCACGCATTCTTGCCGAGCTATGCCTTCAGCATGACATCACAGCTTATGATGTGATTGCTGTCGGAGATGGGGCTAATGATTTGGAAATGCTTACGGCCGCTGGGCTGGGCATTGCCTTTGAAGGAAAACCCGCGTTGAGGGCACAAATTTCAGACCAGCTCTCCTTTAGCGACCTTTCAGCACTACTATATCTTCAATCTTATGACCGCGCAGATTTCATTACGCCTTAATGTCAGGCCCATAATATAACAGCCAGCATAAAAGCTGGCTGTTATATCTAATTTCTGTCTCTATTATGTTGCGCTTACTTGAAGCTGACCTGGACAAAGCGTGTCTGCCCGTCACTTTCAATAAGCATCAACACACCTTTACGCTCATCTGCCTGGGCTGTTTCCAGCACCTTTGCAAAATCAGCGACTGATGTAATGCGGGTCTGGTTTAAGCGTCTAATGATATCACCAGGCGCAATTCCCTTCACCGCTGATGGCCCCTCTTCAGTAGCCGCAGTCACAACAACGACCTGATCATCTGCCTCAAGCCCGAACTGTTCGGCCAAAGAATTGGATAATGGCGCCACACTCAAGCCAATATCATCAAATGATTGGGCCTCATCTTTTGTTGGCGCGGACGCAAGAATACCGCTCTTTTCAGCCTTTTCCAATTCACCAAGTGTGATATCGAGCGTCACCTTGTCACCATTGCGAATAATGTCCACAGGCACTGTCTGATCAACTGGTGTTTCAGCGACAATACGCGGCAAATCACGACTACGTGTGACGACTTTACCATTGAACTTTGTAATCACATCACCAGCTTCAACACCGCCCTTTTCAGCCGGCCCATCTTCTGTAACAGACGAAACAAGTGCGCCAGCGGCATCATCAAGACCGAGAGATTCTGCAATATCTTCGGTTACTTCCTGAATGAATACACCCAACCAGCCACGACGGGTTCTGCCATATTCTTGCAGCTGGTCAACAACCTTTGTCGCTAGATTGGCAGAAATCGCAAACCCAATGCCAACCGATCCACCTGACTGAGAGAAAATTGCTGTATTAATACCAATAACCTCACCCGCCAAATTAAAAAGAGGGCCACCGGAATTGCCGCGGTTGATCGAGGCATCCGTTTGAATGAAATCATCATAAGGCCCAGACCCAATGTCACGGCCGCGGGCAGATACAATACCGGCTGTAACAGTCCCACCAAGCCCAAACGGATTGCCGATAGCCATAACCCAATCACCGACCCTCAACGCATCCGAATTACCAAAATTAACAGCTGTTAGTTTTGTTGAGCCGGGATCAAATTTTAGGACAGCAATATCTGTCTTTTCATCACGACCAACCAGCGTGGCATCAAAACTTTCATCGTTTGATAAAAACACTGTGATCTGTTCAGCATTCTCGATCACATGGTTATTGGTTACAACAATACCACTTTTATCAATGATAAAACCTGACCCTAGTGACTGCGCTTTGCGTGATTTTCCACGTTCTTCAAATTCTTTGAAGAAATCTTCAAAAGGTGAGCCTTCAGGAAATTGCGGAAGGTCCATACCACGTTTATCGCGAACAATCGTAGTGGTTGAAATATTCACAACGGCAGGTGTCTTCATCTTTGCCAGTTCAGCAAAACTAACTGGACGCTCGCTCGCAAGGGCGGGCTGTTGCAAGACAATAGCAAACATTGCCACGAAGGGGAGGACAAAACAGATAAACCTATTTCGCCATATGTGATGATGATCTCTTTTTGGGTTGGAATTAGCCAGAGTATAAATCATGATTGTGTCCTGTAACTCGTTCACTATTCTATTGCGGATTCGTAAAGCGGGGACGTAACGCCTTAATACGATTCCCCTCAGATATGATATCATTATAGAGATAGTCAATGTCGGCAATCTGGCGAGAATGCGGCTAATTTTAGGCCTGTTTCTTGCCAGATTATTTTGCCCTAGTTAGTTTTTCCGTCTTTATCTTTAAAGTAGCGGAAGAAACTGGAATTAGGCGAGAGCACCATGGATGTGCCAGATTCGCCAATTGATTTGCGGTATGCTTCCATCGAGCGATAAAACGAGAAGAATTCCGGATCTTGGCCAAAACTTTCGGCGTAAATACGGATAGCATTTGAGTCACCCTGACCACGAACTTCCTGAGCTTCCCGCTTTGCTTCAGCAACAATCACAGTCCGTGTCTTCTCAGCATCTGCCCGAATTTTTTGCGCCTCTTCATCACCTGTTGCACGAAACTCTTTTGCTTCGCGTTCGCGCTCTGATTTCATCCGATTAAAGATGTTCTGGCTGGTTGATTCAGGGTAATCAGCACGCCGCAACCGGACATCGATAATTTCAATGCCAAGGCTTTCAACAGACGCATTCACCTCGTCACGGATAGAGCCGTTAATATTCTCACGCTCACCCGTCAAGATAGACGCAAGCGTTTCACTACCCAGAACCCGGCGAACAGATGAATCAATGATTGATTCAAGACGCGCACGTGCCCCCAGCTCATTACGGACTGTTTGGAAGAACAGTAATGGATCTTCAATCCGGTAGCGTGCATAGGCATCTATCTGGATACGTTTCTGGTCAGCCAGAATAACTTCCTCGGCATCCTGTGGGATAAGAGACAACACCCGGCTTTCATAGAAAATAGCATCCTGGATAAAGGGCAATTTAAAGGCCAACCCCGGTTCCTGAATGATCCGCTTTGGCTCACCAAACTGAAGCACAAGGGCTTGCTGAGTTTGATTTACCGTGAAGAATGATGAGAAGATACCAAACAGGATCAAGCCACCAACGCCGATTAAAATATTACGTGTCATGCTCATCTTAATTTCCTCCCGTTCCAGAACTGCTTCGACCGCCAAGCTCTTTTAGCGGCAGATATGGGACAACAGATTTACCGTCTTCATCAATGATAATTTTTTCGATATTACCAAATACTTCTTCAATTGTTTCGATATAAATCCGCTCACGGGTCACGTCTTGATTTACTTCGTAAGCCTTATAAACCTGGTCAAAGCGAGACGCGTCACCCTCTGCCCGGTTTACAACTTCCTCACGATACGCTTCAGCTTCGGCAACCAGTCGAGCAGCCTCACCTCTAGCACGCGGAACAATATCGTTCCGGAAGGCTTCGGCTTCGTTCTTTAGCCTGTCACGGTCTTGGCGTGCACGCTGAACATCGTTGAAGGAATCAATAACATCTGCTGGGGGATCAACAGCAAGAAGCTGAATTTCACGAACCCGCACACCTGCCCGATATTCATCAAGCAAATCTTGCAATTTTTGCCGAACGGCAACCTGCACATTTTGACGCCCTTCGGTCAAAACAGTCTGAATATCAGTCTGTCCAATCGTTTCTCTCATGACTGCTTCGGCCGCCACCTTAATTGTCTCGTCTGGGTCTGCAAGATTAAACAGATATGCCCCAGCATCAGCAATCCGCCAGAAAACAACAAAGTCGATATCGACAATATTCTCGTCACCCGTGATCATTTGGCTCTCATCGGCAACATCACGGCGTGATGCGCTGCGGCCCCCAATATCCCGAAAGCCGATTTCCAGTCTGTTATCGCGTGTTACATCTGGTGTCATCACCTGTTCAATTGGAAATGGCAAATGGTAATGCAGGCCAGGCGGGGTTGTACGCACCCATTCACCAAACCGCAGAACAACACCCTGCTGCTGCGGGTTAACGCGGTAAAAGCCAGAAACCGCCCAAAAGCCGATAATAACAATCAAACCAAGGATGATTAACTTTCCAGAGCTACCACCCCCCATTTTTCCGCCAAAGCTATTCTTCATATCACGGAAAATTTTATCAAATTCTGGCGGTGTTTGCCGGCTAGGGTTATTATTCGAACCGCCGCCCCACGGGCCACCATTATTACCTCCTGAAGGACCGCCGCCCCATGGGCCGCCGTTATTTCCTTGATTGTTGCCGTTATCATTCCAAGGCATGTGCTCTGTGCTCCCTCGTCGCCATCGCAAGCTAAAATTCGTTTGGGATCGTAAAACCCCATATTTTACAACAAACAGCATAGATGAAGTTACCTTCTTTATGCTTGCTTGGGCCGTGCAACCCCATTTGATGATGTGCCAACTTGCCAAGCTGGCAGGAACAGACTAAATCTGTGGTCACCACGGTGTGGTACATATATCATTCTTCTGCGCGCATAATTCAAGACCAACTTTGAAATTCACAGCTAGGATTTAGCGAATGACGGCTCACCCGAACGCAGAAGCGATTCTCTCTGCTCTTACATCTGCACCACTTCTGCCCAATGGGCAGGGAAAAATTGAAAGCAACGCTGTATCGGGTCTTGTCGTCAAAGATGGTAATATAGGCTTTACCCTTGAGATTGATTCATCTCTTGCGCCTCATGCAGATGATCTTAAACGGGCAGCAGAGCAAGCTGTTGATAAGCTTGATGGCGTGCTGTCGGTAACTGCGATTCTCACAGCCCATAAACAGCAAAGCCCACAAGCCCCTGCCTCGCATGTTCACGATGCGCCACAACGAGAAGCTCTTTTGAAGCCAGCGCGCCATATTGTCGCCGTTGCCTCTGGCAAAGGAGGTGTGGGCAAATCCACAACCGCTATTAACCTGGCCCTTGCTCTTGCTGCCCAAGGACAGCGGGTTGGCATTCTGGATGCTGATATCTACGGTCCCTCCTTGCCTCGACTTTTGGGACTCACGAAAAAACCAGTTACTGAAAATAATAAACTTGTACCTTTGATGGCCTGGGGTCTGCAGGCTATGTCGATTGGGTTTCTCCTCGAAGAGGATTCGCCAACAATCTGGCGAGGCCCCATGGTGATGAGCGCCATCCAGCAAATGCTGAGGGATGTTGCATGGGATAATCTTGATATTCTTGTGATCGATATGCCACCGGGCACTGGTGATGCCCAACTCACCCTTTCACAACGCGCTGAACTAGCGGGTGCTGTGATTGTCTCAACACCGCAGGACTTGGCGCTGATTGATGCCCGAAAAGGGTTAAATATGTTCCAGCGGGTGAATGTACCTGTTCTCGGCATTGTTGAAAATATGAGCCATTTCATCTGCCCCTCTTGCGGCCACCGGTCAGACATTTTTGGTCATGGTGGGGCCGCAGCTGAAGCCGCACGACTGGGTCTCCCCTTTCTAGGAGAAATTCCGCTCGATATCGCAATCAGGCAAACATCTGATGATGGGACCCCAATTGTGACCAGTCAGCCAGACAGCCCCTATAGTGCTGTCTATCACACCATAGCTGAACAAGTACTCGCCCAGATTTCTGGACAAGAAAGGAAAGCTCCTTCTATTGTGATGGATTAATGACGGCCAGCTATCATGTTGAAAAATAGGCCCTATACAAAAATAGGCACCGTGCGTGTCAATCTTTGATAGCGAAATGACGGCACATCTCCGGTTTCAACATGTGTTTCAAGACAGCGTTCATCCCAATCTTGTGATGATGTTTCGGGAAACTCAACACCTTGATCAGGCGTGGCCTCGATAAGCGTCATCTCGATCCTGTTACAGCGCGACAGACCTTCAGCATAAATCTGACCACCCCCAAACAGAATCAGCCTATTCTCGTTACCATCCTGCTCATCAAGCCAGGCTTTACCCGCTTTTATAGCGCGATCAAGGCTCGTAACAGTAATTGCGCCGTCAGCCTGCCAGGCTTTATCGCGCGTCATTACAATGCTTGCCCGTCCAGGAAGGGGCCGACCGATAGACTCCCATGTTTTACGCCCCATGATAAGTGGACAGCCCATTGTGAGCGCTTTCACTCGCTTCAAATCATCAGGCAAATGCCAGACAAGGCCGCTTCCATCGCCAATAACGCGGTTTTGGGCCATCGCAACTACACAGACAAGTTCATATGAGGTCATTTTACTTGGTGTACTTTCATTAATAAGAAAAAATTTATACAGCAATCGGCGCCGAAATTGATGGCGCAGCAACATAATCATCAAGGGTGATATGGTCGAACCGAAAGGATAGCAAATCATCTGGCGGTGAAATAAGGCGCAGCTTGGGAAGGGGTCCCGGAGTACGGGATAATTGTTCTTTCGCCTGCTCTTCGTGATTCAAATAGAGATGCGCATCACCGAGCGTATGCACAAAATCCCCAACGTCTAAGCCGCAAACATGCGCAATCATATGAGTCAAAAGCGCGTAGGATGCCACATTAAAGGGAACACCAAGAAAGATGTCAGCAGAACGCTGATAAAGCTGGCAGGATAATTTACCATTTGCCACATAAAATTGGAACAGGCAGTGACAAGGTGGTAGCGCCATATGCGGCACATCAGACGGATTCCAGGCCGAAACAATAAGCCGGCGCGACGATGGCGCAGTTTTAATCATCTCAATAACATCCATAAGCTGGTCAATGACCCTGCCATCAGGTGTTTCCCAGCGACGCCACTGCTTTCCATATACTGGTCCTAAATCGCCCGCTTCATCAGCCCATTCATCCCAGATACTGACACCGTTTTCACGCAGATAAGCTATATTTGTATCACCCTGAATGAACCATAAAAGTTCGTGAATAATAGAACGTAGATGCAATTTTTTCGTGGTCAGGACGGGAAACCCTTCTTGGAGATTAAACCGCATCTGCCAACCAAAGACAGAGCGGGTACCCGTGCCGGTCCTATCGTCACGAACAACACCTTGTTCAAGTGCTTCTGAGAGGAGATGAAGATATTGCTGCATTGTGGAATCTTTCAGAAGAACATGGATGAGCGTTCAGCAGGTCATATAACACTTGTTATAGTGTATATGGCAGGTCTGCCGTAAAAAAAACACCTTGTCGAACCTTGATGTGCAAAAAATCTTCCAACTTCGCTGATTTGCCTCTATATTAGTTCTTGTCAGCTCCGGCTGACTATGGCGATAAACGTAGCGTGGAATAAGCAGGGCGGACCCGGGGGCGGTACCCGGCGCCTCCACCATTTTTCTAGACAGGCTAGCCAGACGGACTTGCACCGTCAGCGCTGGCCGGTGATAGCAGAAATATGCGGGGGCGAAATAGGATCGACGCATGTGGTAAAGGCTCTATTTTCGTTCGGTATGGTACCCGCCGTTATCGGGCCATTGTAGTAGTTGCAAATGACAACACTGCTCCGGTTGCTATCGCTGCTTAATGCAGCAGGCGTAGCCGATTTAAAGTCCTAGCCGCTTGAGCTCGGTTAGGCGGGGTTTGGGAGCGCACCTGGCAACAGAAGCGTTCCTGCTTACCACTGGTTCTTATTAGGCTAGTCATTAATATAATTTAGGTATGAGATATAAAAACCCAGATGGACGACACAACAGACTTACAGAGCATCAATTATGAATTGCTTGTTGAAGATGCACTCAGAAGTGTTGTTCGGGGAGCTCTTTCCATTGCTCAACATGCTGGTCTTCCTGGAGAGTCGCATTTTTATGTGACATTCTTGACTGATGCGCCTGGTGTTTCCATCAGCGATACGCTCAAAGCAGGCAATCCAAAAGAAATGACAATCGTTCTGCAACATCAGTTCTGGGATCTTGATGTTTTTGACGATAGATTTCATATCACCTTATCCTTCTCAGGAACCCATGAGCAGCTCATTATTCCGTTTTCTGCTATAACACATTTCACTGATCCGTCTGTTGGCTTCGGTTTGCAATTTAGTGAGCCTGAGATAGATAATGAAACGATACAGGCTGAAGATAGCGCTGTAACACCGCCGAAAATCAGCACATCAACATCGCTTTCAGAGATTAAACCATCACTTTCCAAGAACGGCCAGAAACGCAGTCAGGCTGACCACGATGATGCAGCAACAGTTGCGAAAGACACAGCTGAAATCGTCTCTCTTGATACCTTCAGAAAAGAGCCCTAGGCTAACAAACCGACTAAGGCCTTCTGTCTCTCCTTAGATATTTTTTGTGCTCCAGCCAAAGGGCTTTATGATGTCAGATTTTACTTACACATCCCTACTTCCAATATCCGGTGATGATACACCTTATCGCCTGCTTACAGACAAGCATGTCACCACTAGTACGCACCAAGGCCGGGAGTTTGTTCATGTCGAGCCCGAAGGCCTCACCTTACTTGCTGAACAAGCGATGGCAGATGTATCCCACCTTTTGCGTCCGGGCCACCTTGCTCAGCTTCGCGCTATCATGGATGACGATGACGCAACACGGAACGACAAATTTGTTGCGCTAGAAATGCTCAAAAATGCTGTCATTTCATCGGAGCGTGTATTGCCAATGTGTCAGGATACAGGTACAGCGCTTATTACGGCAAGCCGCGGCGAGCAGGTCTTAACAGGGGGCACAGATTCCGAAGCTCTTTCACGTGGCATCTATAATACCTATCAATCTCACAATCTGCGGTTCTCTCAGCTTGCACCTTTGAGCATGTTCGAAGAAAAAAATACTGCAAATAACTTGCCTGCCCAAATTGATATCGCAGCATCTAGCGGCTCAGAATATCACTTTACCTTCATTCAAAAAGGCGGCGGGTCTGCAAATAAGACCTTCTTGCATCAGAAAACTAAGGCGGTTCTTAACCCAGATGGTCTGCGGGCATTTTTAAAAGAAGCGATTATATCTTTGGGAACAGCTGCCTGCCCACCCTACCATCTTGCTATTGTAATTGGCGGCACCTCTGCTGAATTCAATCTAAAGACTGTAAAAAAAGCCTCTGTTCGCGACCTTGATCACCTCCCAACACAAGGATCTGAATCAGGTCATGGCTGGCGCGATCTTGAGTGGGAAAAAGAAATCCTCCAGATGACACGCGAACTTGGCATCGGGGCTCAGTTTGGTGGCAAATATTATTGTCACGATGTCCGTGTTATTCGGCTACCACGGCATGGCGCAAGCTGCCCTATCGGCATTGGCGTGTCTTGTTC
>CATISA010000091.1 GCA_949529445.1 Alphaproteobacteria bacterium UBA4588 | reverse complement strand
TGTGGGGAGACTGTTTCTACCTGTCAAGATGAGAACTTACGCAAAAGCTGGTCAAGCACGCAAACACAGCCTATATCTGTTATCAGCAAAGGCTCTTAATAAGGATTTTGATTACATGACGCAGCAGAAAATGATGTTGTGCAATTAGACACTGCTCTTATCCTTCAACCGCTTATTCGTAACGAAAAAGTCACGCGCCTGACGCGTTCGGCTGAAATAAAGCTAGCAGAAGCTATCGGCCTTGCTGAAGCTATTTCACTGGATATTATTCACCACGAAATTCTAACGATTAATACAGTCCGCGCTGCAACTTTGATTGGAACGGGCACTATTGCGCGCATTGCAGAGCTTGCCCGAGAATTCGAGCAACCTCTTATAATTATTAATACCACCCTATCACCGGTTCAGCATCGCAATCTTGAAGAAGGGCTGGGATGCAAGGTAATTGATAGGACAGCGCTTATTCTAGAAATTTTTGGTGACCGTGCACAAACCCATGCAGGCCGATTACAGGTTGAGCTTGCCGCCCTTTCCTTTCAGCGAAGCCGTCTTGTGCGGAGCTGGACCCACCTTGAGCGACAGCGCGGCGGTGGCGGCTTTCTAGGCGGTCCTGGCGAACGACAAATCGAACTTGATAGGCGAATGTTGTTAGATCAGGTAAAGCAAATCAAGGCTGAACTGAATGATGTAAAACGCACCCGCCATCTTCAGCGTCGTAACAGAGTGCGCTCAAACACCTCAACCGTTGCACTTGTTGGCTACACTAACGCCGGAAAATCGACCCTCTTTAATATCCTGACAGGGGCAAATGTACTGTCCAAAGATATGTTATTTGCCACTCTTGATCCAACGATGCGGGGAATGACACTCCCCTCGGGCAGAAATATTGTCCTTGCCGATACGGTTGGGTTTATCTCTGACCTTCCAACCGAACTTATTGAAGCATTCAAAAGCACACTCGAAGAAGTCATTCAGGCAGATATTATTCTGCATGTGCATGACATCTCATCACCACTCCTCGAAGAAGAAGCAGCAGACGTGTGTGGCGTCCTCGAGGATATTGGCCTGTCTCTAGATATCCAGAAAGAGCGTATTATAAACGTCTATAACAAAGCAGATATTGCAGCTGTAACGCCGGCTGCTGATATGTTTGGCAGCGAAACCCAGCCTCAGATGATTACATCAGACATGTTACCCTCTGATGGAACAGTAATTTCTGCGCTCTCGGGGTTTGGTCTTGATATCCTGAAACAGGTTATTGATGACAAGCTCGGCAAGCATGATCGCCTACAGTCCTTTTCTATCCCGCCGCAACACGCAGACGCATCAGCCTGGCTATATCAGCATGCTCATGTATTGCAGAGTGAACATGATAAAGATGGCAATCATCAGATAACAGTTAAGCTGTCAAGAGCTGATCAAGCCCGCTTTGAGAGAAGCTGGCCAAAGCTTGGCCGCAGGGATAAAGAGGTGCTCCCTTTGTTTCAACCAGACGCGCTGCCACTGGTAGATACTGACCATGAGTGAGCTGAAATCAATACTGATAACAGGTTGTTCCAGTGGTATTGGCTATGATGCCGCCCATGCCTTACATCGACGTGGCTGGCAGGTTTTCGCAACCTGCCGGAAACAAGTTGATTGCGATAGACTTACTGCCGAGGGCCTTACTAGCTTTGTTCTGGATTACGAAAATGAAACATCAATTGATGCTGGTTTTGATCAGGTCATGACGCTAAATGGCGGCAAGCTTGATGTACTTTTCAATAACGGTGCCTATGCTATTCCGGGTGCAGTAGAAGATTTACCAACCAATGCCTTGCGACAGATTTTCGAAGCAAACTTTTTTGGATGGCATCATTTATCACGCAAAGCACTTTCAGTGATGCGCACCCAAGGTCAGGGACGTATCCTGCAGAATTCGTCTGTTCTGGGGTTTGCTGCTTTGCGGTTTCGCGGCGCCTATAATGCCACAAAATTTGCTCTTGAGGGTCTGAGTGATACGCTTCGGCTTGAATGCCATGGTAGCGGCATTTCAATTGTGCTGATTGAACCTGGCCCAATTTCGACGCGTATCCGGGAAAATAGTGTGCCGCATTTCAAACGATGGATTGACTGGCAAAATAGCATGCTGGCTGACACCTACAAAAACACGCTTATCCCCCGACTGACATCTCCGAAGACGAAAAAGGATAGATTTGAGCTAGAACCATCTGCTGTCACGCAATGTGTAATTCATGCCTGCGAAGCCGCTGAGCCGCGCATTCGCTATCGTGTTACCACAGGCACTAAAATCATGTATGTGCTCAAGCGATTATTACCATCGCGCATGCTCGATAAGATTTCGGTGCGTATTTAAGCGCGGCTACCTGCTTCAATAACAGCCTTCTCTACATTGGCTTGTGTTACCATCTCATTAATGATGCCATTGGTGAGGATTTCACCATGCTTATTATCAGCAATAAAGACACCAAACGCGTCCGTGCCATAATCACGGGCCGGAATAAAACAGAAAATTTCTGGCAGTGTTTCAGGTGCCTGTTGCACTAATAAATCATAGGCGTCTTCAGAATCTATATCTGACCAGCAAACGGCCATCATAACAAAAAATGTCTGCTGCCCCTTATCAGCAACGTCCATTTCAACCGACCAATGGATAAGCACATCATCTGTATGATATGCTTTGCGTGCCAGCGAAAGCTGTCCATCATAATCAGTCATAATCTGGTTCAAACTTATGATAAGAGGGTTTGCGTCTTCAGCAGGTGATGCCATGAAAAAATGCTCCGCTATCCAGAGGAAAAAAAGAAAGACTGGCCTTGCAAATTATTGAATTACCTAGGAGAGGCGTTCTGCTATGGCCTTGCCGCATTCAATTGTATTGGCTTTGCCGCCCAGATCACCTGTCCGGAGTCGCTCATCAGGCAATACATCTTCTATAGCAGCAACAATTTCATCTGCAGCCTGCTTATGCCCCAGATGTTCCAGCATCATAGCACCTGCCCATATCTGACCAATCGGATTAGCAATGCCCATACCGGCAATATCAGGGGCTGAGCCATGAACAGGCTCAAATAGTGAGGGAAAATCACCTTCTGGATTAATATTACCGGAGGGAGCAATTCCGATAGTTCCTGTGCAAGCAGGACCAAGATCAGACAAAATATCCCCAAATAGATTTGAGCCAACAACAACGTCAAACATATCTGGCTTCAGAACAAAAAATGCTGTCAGAATATCAATGTGATATTTATCAACATTAATATCAGGATAGTGAGTTGCCATATTTTCCACCCGCTCATCCCAATAGGGCATAGAGATAGAAATGCCATTCGATTTAGTCGCTGAGGTAAGGTGTTTTGCCTCACGTGATTGTGCGAGCTCAAACGCATAGCGCAGAATACGGTCAACACCTGTACGCGTCATCACTGTTTCCTGAACAACAAATTCACGGTCTGTACCCTCAAACATACGGCCACCAACAGAGCTATATTCCCCTTCAGTATTTTCCCGCACAATCATGAAATCAATATCACCCGGTTCGCGTCCGGCAAGGGGCGACGGAACACCGGGCATAAGCTTGACGGGCCGCAGATTAACATACTGATCAAAAACACGGCGAAATTGCAGAAGCGAGCCCCATAATGAAACATGATCTGGTAGACGGTCTGGCATGCCAACCGCGCCAAAGAACAGAGCATCGTGACCTATCAGCGTTTCTTTCCAATCATCGGGAAGCATCTGACCATGAGACTCGTAATAATCAACAGACGAGAATGGATATTCAGTAAAGTCCAAATTGATACCATGCTTTGCACTTACTGCTTCAAGAACACGAAGCCCTTCAGGCATCACTTCTTTGCCAATGCCGTCACCCGCAATCACCGCTACTGAATATTTGTTTTTCATTTATGACTGCTCAAAACTAGATTTTTCAGAAGTGAGACGGTACAACGTATCTGTTACGATGACAATGCGCCTTATATTAGTTTTACTTAAACTTTGCCGGCCTGTCGTCTGGCTTTCTTATTGTCTTCGGCATTTATGACCTGCCTTGAATATGATGTGTTTTTATTGTTTTCGCAAAATTAAGGAGCAATAGCTTTCATGGTTACCTCACTGATTGATGGTTTTTCAGACTTTCGGAATGATTTTTTTGGGGAAGATAAAGCATTCTTCAAACGCCTCATTCGGCGTGGGCAGCATCCAAAAATTATGATCATTTCATGCTCTGATTCCCGCGTTGACCCGGCTATTTTGTTTGGCACGCGCCCCGGGGAACTGTTTGTCATTCGCAATGTTGCCAATCTGGTACCACCTTACCAGCCTGATGACCAGTATCACGGGATTAGTGCGGCGATTGAATTTGGGGTGCGGGACCTTGGTGTTGAGGATATTATTATTCTTGGCCATGCCTATTGTGGTGGTGTGAATGCGTTATGCGCACATGCACGCGGTGAAGTAGCTGATGATAGAGAATTTATTACACCATGGATAAAAATTGCGCTTCCTGCTCTTGATGAACTCCGTGACTCTGACCCAACATTTGAAAATGTCAAAGTTGTTGAACAGCATTCCATTATGAATTCGCTGGATAATCTGCGCACCTTTCCATGGCTAGCAGAGCGCGAAAAGCAGGGAAGTTTATCCTTACATGGCTGGTGGTTTGATATGGATGGCGGCGCACTATGGTGTCATTCTCCGCCAGACCGTACCTTTACCCAACTGATTCCGTCAGCATCAGAGTGATTTTTTATGAGCAGCTCAGACTGGCTAACTCTTTTTAGCATTTGTCTTATGGGCGCATACTCTCCTGGCCCTAGTCAGGCAATGATATTGTCATGCGTGGCGCATCATGGGAAAGCCGCCGGTATGCGGGCAGCTATCGGACATGGGTTTGGCGTTCTGCTATATGCTTTTGCGTCAGCTACTGGCCTGAGTGTTTTGATGCTTACCCATGAGCGGCTTTTTGCTTACGCTCAGATAGCTGGATCTGGATTGTTGCTCTATATCGCGTTCGGACTGTTTCGCGCAGCGATGCGTCCTGCGCACACTCCTGCAGATAGCCCCGAAAATGCTTCAGCCACTATTCTGCTGACAAGTTTCCGTGACGGCTTTCTAATTGCAATTTTCAATCCCAAAATAGCTGTCTTTTTTCTCTCACTTTTCAGCCAGTTTCTCGGCCCAGAGCAAACTGTCACAACCCATATTTTGATGGGGTTACTTGCTGGCGGCATTGATACCTTTGCCTATGTCACCATTGTGATGCTGGCGAGCCTTCCCGTGGTCACAGAATTCCTGACCAGATATGCACGGAGCCGCAATCTGCTATTTGCAGGTCTCCTCAGTATTCTGGCGCTCTCGATGCTTTATCCTTTCGTCTAATTTCCGCTGTCTATTGGCACGTTTATCTGCTTGCGCTTTGGGGGTTTTCCATGGTTGAGTGACGGGTTATTGATTGTGTGTATTTCAGCATAGTCATTCTGAAATAAAAATAGATGATCTTGGGGGTATCGTTTATGGCTGGTTTTCCTATTGTTGCATCGCGGCGTCTCCGCTCAACACCTTTTACAGAGCGCGTAGAGGCAGCTGGCCTGTCGAGCTATAGTGTTTATAATCACATGCTGATTCCAGTATCTTTTGCCTCATTGACAGAAGATTGCGCACATCTGAAAGAACATGTTCAGATCTGGGATGTGTCTGTTGAGCGTCAGGTTGAGATCTCAGGGCCAGATGCCCATGACCTCGTTATGAAGTTAAGTGCTCGGGATATGTCTCAGGCACGACAGGGTAAATGCTATTATGCGCCTATTACAGATGGACAGGGCGGGATGCTGAATGACCCGATCATTCTATGTCTTGATAAAAATAGATACTGGTTATCTATCGCTGATTCAGATGTTGCATTATGGGCTGCCGGCATTGCAGAAGGGCTCGGGATGAATGCTACTATCCATGAGCCAGATGTCTCACCTTTGGCAATTCAGGGACCAAAATCAGATGATGTTATGGCAGCGTTATTTGGCGAAGAAATTCGGACTCTGAAATTTTTTAACTACGCTTATTATGACTGGCGGGGCCATGAGCTGTTGATTGCACGCTCGGGCTGGTCAAAGCAAGGCGGCTTTGAAATTTACCTTCATGATAGCGCTCTTGGGACGATTCTGTGGGATGATTTGTGGGAGATTGGGCGTGCGTATGAAATGCGGGCAGGATGCCCTAACCTTATTGAGCGTATTGAGGGCGGACTGCTATCATATGGCAATGATATGACCCGTAACGACACCCCTCTTGAATGTGGACTTGGCAAATATGTGAGCCTTGATTCAGCACATGATTTCATTGGGAAAAAAGCGCTAAAAATACAAGCGGAACAGGGTCTGACAAAACATATTATGGGTGTTAAAATTTCAGGTCCACCTATCGCTCCGCCAGCAAACATATTTTCATGCCGGTCTGACGGACGCGAGGCAGGCATTGTAACATCTGCTTGTTATTCTGCTGATTTTGATACTAATCTTGGCATCGCTATGATGAGTTCCAGCATCTCAGCATCTGGCGATCTGATAGATATTCTTGTTGGCGATGAATGGCGGAGCGCCCAGACATCGCCGTTGCCCTTTTCATAAGCCTTTGCAAAATGAGCAAATCAAGAAAGAGAAATGATGCGCAATTCGTTTAGTATAGCTGTTATTCCCGGTGATGGTATCGGAACAGAAGTTACGGCTGCAACGCTAGCAATCATTGATGCTGCCCAGAAGCGCGCGGGCGGATTTTCGGTGGCCTATGACACTATGTCTGCTGGAGCTTCCTATTATAGCGAAACCGGCCTGGATATTGAACCGGATGGCGAAACCCGTGCTGGACGGGCTGATGCTATTTTCCTTGGCGCTATTGGCCTACCCTCTATTCGCTCAGCAGATGGGACAGAGATTTCCCCGCATCTCAGACTTCGTGAAAAATTTGGACTCTATGCCGGTGTCCGCCCCGTAAAAGCATACCCAAATGCCCCACAAAGGCTAGCTGCTCCAGAAGCAGCAGGACTTGATATGGTCATTATCAGAGAATGTACCGAAGGGCTTTTCTATACGGCTGCAGTTCATAATCGAAGCCCAAAAACAGACAATACCGAAGCCCGTGAGACATTACGGATTACGCGTTCTGTTACCGAAAGACTGACTGATTTTGCCTTTAAACTCGCACAGCGACGTAAAGCACGTGGCGGTAAAGGTGAGGTAACATGTGTTGATAAAGCAAACGTCTTTCAGGCCTTTGCTTTTTTCCGCGATATCTTTGATGAGCGCGCTGCACAATTCCCTGATATCGCAACCCGATATGCTTATGTAGATGCGATGGCACTGGACCTTGTTCGCCAACCATGGGATTTTGATGTGTTAGTAATGGAAAATATCTTTGGTGATATTCTCTCTGACTTAGCCGGTGGACTTGTTGGCGGTATGGGTATGGCAGCCTCTGCTGAAATCGGAGATGATCATTGTCTTTTTCAACCTGCGCACGGCTCTGCTCCAGATATTATGGGTCAGGATAAAGCAAACCCGCTTGCTGCTGTTCTCAGCGGCTCATTAATGCTGGACTGGCTCGCTGAATTATCCGGTAATTCAAACATGGCAGATGCCGCCCAGATTATAGAACACGCTGTTTCTAGAGGATTTCATGATAGACAGTTGCGTCCAATGGAATTTGGTGGTGACATGGGGTTAACAGAAATGACAGGCGCTCTTTTATCACTTGTTGAAACAGTCTCTGTTGAGGGGTGATCATAAATCACCTAACTACGTTCATTTCAGCCGCATATTGAGATAAAATCAATAGACCAAATAAGGAATAATTAAATGCAAGATGTCTTTCTTCTTTCGGCAACGCGCACAGCTGTTGGCACTTTTGGTGGTACGTTAAAAGACAAAACACCTATCGATTTAGGAATCGAAGTAGCTAAATCAGCGATTGAACGTTCAGGCCTGACAGCCGATGATTTCGGTCATGCTGTATTTGGCAATGTTATCCATACTGAGCCACGCGATATGTATATTTCTCGGTGTATTTCCATTGGTGCAGGCATGGCTGATACTGCCCCTGCCCTGACGGTAAACCGGCTCTGCGGTTCCGGCCTTCAGGCGATTGTGAGCGCTGCACAACTTATCATGCTAGGCGATGCAGATGCTGTTCTTGCGGGCGGCTCAGAAGTAATGAGCCGCGGTGGTTATCTTGTGCCAGCCATGCGCTGGGGTGCACGTCTCGGTCATGGAGAAATGACTGATATGATGCTTGGCGCTTTACATGACCCGTTTGGCATTGGTCATATGGGCATTACGGCTGAAAATGTCGCAAAAGATTATAATATTAACCGCGAGGCTATGGATGCGTTTGCGCTTGCCAGTCAGCAACGCGCTGCTGCTGCCATCGAAGCAGGCTATTTTGCCGAGCAGATTACACCTATTGAAGTCGTAAGCCGGAAACAAACAACAAGCTTTGATGTTGATGAGCATGTCCGCAGCGGTACAACATTAGAAACGCTCCAAGGGATACGGCCAGCCTTTGATAAGGAAGGCATGGTTACAGCTGGCAATTCATCTGGTATTAATGACGGCGCCGCTGCAGTAACACTCGGCACAGCCGCTATGGCCGAAAAATCCGGTAAAGCGCCGTTGGCAAAAATTGTTAGTTATGGTTTTGGCGGTGTTCCTGCCCGTATTATGGGTATGGGTCCTGTCCCAGCTTCCAAAATGGCACTCGAACGTGCCGGCCTCACAGCAGACGATATTGATATTGTCGAAAGCAATGAAGCGTTTGCAGCGCAGGCCTGCGCTGTCTCACAAGAATTAGGCTTTTCATCAGATATGGTAAATCCAAATGGAGGCGCGATTGCGCTCGGGCACCCAGTTGGTGCGACAGGAGCTATCATCATGACAAAGCTGGCATATGAGCTACATCGTACAGGAGGACGCTATGGCCTTGCAACAATGTGTATTGGCGGCGGTCAGGGTATTGCTGTGATTATTGATACAACACTATGATTACGCCAACGAGTTTGTTTCTTCACATAGGAGTTACAACCGTCAAAAGGGCAGCTCATGCTGCCCTTTTATCATTACGGCATTGCGTATCGGTTAACGCCGTGGAAAGTCTGCCCACCCAAGCGGGCCACCGCGGAATCGCGGAAAACCAATACCCATAATACAGCCAAAATCAGCATCGTCACGATTGGCAACAATGCCCTCTGATACAGCTGTCCGGCACTTTTCGACCATCGGAGCCAGTAATGTTTCTGCAAGGGCTTCAAGTTCCTGTGCATCATATGAGGCACGCGGACGCACTGCTTTCTTGCCATCCCAATCATAAAATCCTGATCCTGTCTTACGACCTAATGCGCCAGCGGCTAACTTCTCTTCAAGTGCCGTCGCTGCCGCTTCTGGCATTCCCAGAACCAGCCCAACATCGCGGCAGACATCAAGACCAACCTGATCAGCAAGCTCAATCGGTCCCATCGGCATACCAAACCTGACTAATGCCTCATCAATCTTATCGGCAGATGTGCCTGCAACCATCTCTGCGATGCCTTTAAAGAGATAGGGTAATAGCGCTCGGTTGACTAAAAAGCCTTTGGTTGACTTGCACCGCACAGGCATCTTTTTTAATTGACCTGAAAAATACATCGCACGCTCGAGATACGTCTCATCAGATTGGGCACCGGCAATAACCTCAACCAACGGCAGAACCGGAACAGGGTTGAAAAAATGCAGTCCAATAAGACGTTTCGGCGATGTGAGTCCTTGAGCAATATCTTCAATCTGGATAGAGGATGTGTTTGTTGCAAGAATAGCATCTGGCTTGGCATCTGCTTCTACTGCAGCAAATACATTTTTTTTGATATCCAGATTTTCAGCGACAGCTTCAATGATAATATCAGCTATCTTTACACCGCTTCCTGCCTTATCCCCTGTCAGGCGGGCTTGGGCTGCTATGCGTTTTTTATCATCCTTGATACGACGATCATACAAAGCGGTGGCGCGAACAAGAGCAGAGTCAATAGCCGCACCATCACGGTCTGTGAGCGTCACGTCAAACCCCTGCATTGCGGCAATAGCCGCGATATCGCCGCCCATAGTGCCAGCGCCAATAACATGGACTGTTTGAATTTTACTATCACCGCGCGCTGATTTTCTGACAGCATCTGTCATCTGAAAGACCCGCCTTAGATGAATACTGGTTTCTGAGAGCAACATGTTTGGGAAGCTGTCGCGTTCAGTCGCCGTTAGCTTTTGTGCATCACATCTAACAGCTTTGTAATGCTCCAAAATTCTAAATGGTGTGGGATCTTGATAGCGTCGCGCACGGCTAAGATATTTATCTTCGGCCGCTGATAGCGCTGCCGTAATATCATCAGCTGTTTCCTGTACGGGCTCTGGCGCCGCGAGCGTTAGCATATCTTTTAGCGCACCACGTAACATATCCTCACCACCAACTAATGCATCAACAAGTCCCCATTCCAATGCTTCTGTAGCGCGCACCATTCGGCCTGTTAGCACCATCTCTAGCGTATGGGCAACACCAATCCGGCGAACAGCGCGGCCTGTGCCGCCATAGCCCGGCATGATACCAAGACTAATTTCAGGAAATCCAAGCTGTGTGCGCGGACTATCGACAGCCACAATCCGTCCAAACGGCAACGCTATTTCGAGGCCACCGCCGACAGCAATACCATTAATGCCCGTTGCAGTGGGAAGAGATAACATTTCAAGACGGGCAAAAACGCCATGTGCCAGATCCATCAATTCGGCAACTTCAGCTTCAGTTTGCAGAATAGAAAATTCATTTATATCCGCGCCATAGACATATCCGCCCGGCTTGCCAGATATAAAACATAGACCTGTCAGGCTATCATCTGCTTCAATGTCTGAGACAAGGGCAGACATTTCTTCGATGACAGAACGCTTGAGGATATTGACCGAACTACCCTCGACATTCATCACCATCCAGCCAATGCCATCGTCATCCTTGTCAAACTGCCAATGCGTATAATTCATTTTCTTTTCCCATGCGCGCGCCAGCGACGCGTTTCTATTTTAAAATTTCACGAAATTGAGTAACTTATTTATAGCCTAACTGAACCAGAAAATGTCTGATGTGACACCTAAAACATTGACTAATGTTAACAAGGTTTTATTTATTAAGGGTAGGGTTTTTTAAAAATAATTATTTAAGGTTTAGCAAAATGTTTCGTACTCTACTACTATGCTTCTGTCTTTCGTCTATCGTCTCAACGCCAGCTCTTGCTGCCACTACGATTGAGTGTAAAGTAAAAGGTGTTGGAATTCGTTATTTCAAACTTGAAGGCTTTTTCACCAAGAAGGTTCTCGTTAGAAAAAGCAATCAAGAGTGGAAAGAATGGTGCATAACCAATGAGAAGCAAACTTTCAGGATGGGCGATAATGAAGCGTTCTGTCAGGTTGCAAAACATCGTCACCGTGGGAAACTTATCTGGGGCGATACCATCGTAAACTTTGACAAACCCTCTTGGGGGATGCGTTATAGATTTGCAAAGCTTGGTCAGGCTTATGTTGATTCCCAACCAAACGGACGCGAGTCAGCAACCTGCCAATTTCGATAATAACCTGCCTTGTGAAATGAGCGTTTAAAGGCTGTTTGCAAGACTTATGCAGTAAATCGTTCACCACGGTGCCCAAAGACAACTTCATGGCCTTCTTCAGGATTACGCGGCACATTCAAAGACAGAATGAGAGAGAGAGCTGCCATAGCAGCACCGGCAAAAAATACTGCAGACGG
>CATISA010000090.1 GCA_949529445.1 Alphaproteobacteria bacterium UBA4588 | reverse complement strand
ATTTGTGGTGATGATATGCAGCTCTTCGTCTGATTCAACATTGTCAGCCCCTGCTTCCAATGCCGCCCCAAAGACGGTATCTGCATCTCCAACAGAAGCGTCAAAAATTATCTGACCTACCTTATCGAACATGAACGAAACAGATCCTGTCTCACCAAGGCTGCCGCCGAATTTATTGAATGCTGCCCGCACCTCTGATGCTGTTCGATTCCGGTTATCGGTAAGCGCTTCAACAATAAATGCTGTGCCGCCTGTACCATAGCCCTCATAGCGAATTTCTTCGTAAATTTCACCCTCCCCGCCTTCAGCGCGTTTGAGCACACGCTCAACATTGTCTTTGGGCATATTAGCAGCACGGCATCCAGCAAGAGCTGTACGCAAACGCGGATTAGCGGCAGGGTCAGTCCCGGAGCGCGCGGCAACTGCCAGCTCTTTTATCAGACGGGTAAATACCTTAGCGCGCTTTTTATCTTGGGCGCCTTTACGGTGTTGAATATTTTTAAATTTGGAATGGCCTGCCATGGGTCTCGTTCGTCCTATTCTAACCGTGCGCTATAAACGCACCTGTACCGCTTCATCGCTTACCAAAGCATATATCAGATACAGTACATTGTTTCCAGTTCTCAGGCCTATTTCACCGCGATTTAGGGTGTTTCTGGCAGGGTACCCCCGCTCCTAAATGGGAACACAGCTGTTGCAAGGCCGTTTGGAGCAACATCAACAATCACGCCGCATAGGCTTGGCTCACCCTGTGCCACCGACAAGCGCCCGGAGCCACGTTTGGTAAACCGTGAAATAGCAACATCCTTATCCATGCCGATTACCGACTCGTAATCTCCGCACATACCAGCATCTGTTTGATAGGCAGTGCCGCCAGTTAGGATGCGCAAATCAGCTGTTGGAATATGAGTATGGGTGCCAACCACAAGACTGACACGACCATCAAGATAATGCCCCATAGCGACCTTTTCAGATGTTGCTTCACCATGGAAATCAACAATAATGGCATCTGCATCACGGCCAAGTTTTAGAGTCGCAAGAACCTTATCCATCGCTGCAAAAGCATTATCATTCTGCGCCATGAATAGATTGGCCATGACATTCACAACCCCATAGCGGGTGCCATCTTCACCAGCAATAATCGTAACACCAACACCTGGAAATTCAGGTGCCATATTTACCGGACGCAGCAGACGTGACTCTGTTTCGATATAGGGTGAAATTTCAGATTTATCCCAGACATGATTGCCGGTTGTCAAAGCATCAATGCCTGCGCCAAAAAGCTCATCGCAAATTGACGGGGTAACACCATATCCACCGGCCGCATTTTCACAATTTACCACCAGAAAATCGCATTTATGAGATAGTTTTAGATCCGCTGCTTTGGCAATGACCGTCTGACGCGCATTTCGGCCAACAATATCCCCTAAAAACATCAGACGTTTCATACTTTCATATCCTTACTCTGCTTTGTCAGATCTGTGACCAAAAATAATCATGCCGATATTTGAGATTTATTTCGAGACGATAATATTTCGGGGTAATGGCTCTTTGTCGTAAGTTGAGGCGGTGTGTCATGCAAGGTACAGACCGCTATTTGTGAGAATCCCAGTTAATCGACGATCATACGGCCCAATAGGAACCTGTGGGACTTCCTGCTCATCATAAGCAATGCCAACTGCAATGCAGCTGTGTCCTTCTGCGTCCAAAGCCGCTAGGGTGCGATCATAAAACCCGCCGCCATATCCAAGACGATAGCCTTGCTTATCAAAAGCCAGCAAGGGCGTCAGGATGAGATGTGGTAGCAGAATATCCGCTGTAGGAGGCGGTTGTCTTGTTTTATACGGACCGTCAACAAGCTCTGCTTCACTGCCGAAAGCGCGAAATGTCAGGGGCGTATGCGGGGCGCCAGTTTCAGGAAGGCAGAGATGACAGCCTGCATGTTTTAGCGCCATCATCAAGCGAAGCGGCGACACCTCATCACGGATAGGCCAGTATCCTGCAACAGTTGCTGGCGCAAACTGCGTCACAAGATCATCAGCAAACCGCGCTATCTGTTTATCTATGTCGTGATATGTTTGTGCTACGATACGTCGCGTCTGCTGTGCAGCTATCCGGCAGGCTGCCTTTTCTGTTGCGCTTATATCTTCAGCTACCATCAACAACAAACCTTGCTCCCGCATCAGGAGCCCTTCTTATCAAGAAATACCTGTAATGTTTATGAACGATTAAATCCCGAGGCATAGAATCTGGAGGTTAAAATCTGGGAACGATAGCCAGACAAGCCGTTGACATGTTTCATCCTCTGTGACCTGTGATACAGGTGGGCACCGCAATACACAGACCGCAGCCTGCACAGAGGCAGTTCCCGACAGAAGATTATGGTCCCAGGGATTGAAAGGCCTGACGCACCATCGAGCTATCGTCCGATCCTAGATTAAGCCTTTGCCAGACGACTGGCAAGGTGATTGATTTCTTCAGCAGCTGCACTGATAGCCTGCGCAACCCGAGCTTGCTCGTCTTTTTGCCTAGCAGTATCAGCCGAAGCTGTAGCCATTGCCGCAGGCCCACCTGCAGCCTGCTCTGCCTGAAAGGCACGATCAGCCAGAATAATCGATGTCATAGCCAGAAGCCTTGCATCACCAACAGCACCAACAGCCTGTTTAAGGTCCAGCAAAATAGCATTCACTTCTTCGGCCATGGTTTTTACATGATTTTCGGCACCCGCATCACACCCCATCTGATAAGGTTGATCATTTATCCTAACGGTTACAACTGACTGTGTCATTTTTTGGTTCTACTCCTTAGTCTGCTGCTGTTAGCAAGGCTGTTTTATGTCTGGATGAGTGTTATGATGATGCCGTATTTTTAGACGCAACAAGCTGACGCGCTTCAGAAATCAGGGTTTTGATTGCCCTTAACTCTTCTGCTGTTTCTGCCGATAAGGTGGTTACGACCGTATGATTGTCGTCTGCACTCTTGCATGTCTCGACAGCATGACGAAGCGTAGAAAGCGACTGTGTCAGCTTGGCAAGAGCATCATCTAGTGATGTATGCTTCGGGATTCCTGCCTCATCTGAGGATGCGGACATAAGTTATCTCTTCTTTCTGATGTGCCTATGTGAGCGATCAATTGCGCTGACGTCGGACTGATTTTCGCCATCGCAAATGAAGACTCCCGAGACACAGATTATTTAAATGACAGTGCAACCAAATCGCAGAAAAAACAAGTTCCACAACAAGTTGTTATGCGTTGTTCGAGCATCATCCTACTTGCTGATTGCGAAAAAATTCCATCATTGCCAACAGATAGCCCTGCTTCTGGTTCAAAAAAAATCCTTCATATCCAAGAGCACATAGATCTCTAAACAGGCTAAAAAGCGCTGTTTTAGTAAGAACAGATTGACGAATCAGAAAAGGATTGGCACATTGCGCGCGATGGTTTGTGCCTGTTTATTTTAATAAGATTTTCTATCGGCAGGTCGCTATTTAAAAACAGTTGCACCTATATCCCTTCCCGTCAGGAGTTGACACTATGGCTGACTTTCCAACGCAGGCTATGGCGAATGCTATTCGCGCCCTCTCAATGGATGCTGTTGAAGCGGCAAAATCAGGGCATCCCGGTATGCCAATGGGAATGGCCGATGTTGCGACTGTCCTATTCTGTAATCATCTGAAATTCGATGCGAGTGCGCCTGAATGGGCTGACCGCGACAGATTTGTTCTCTCAGCTGGACATGGCTCAATGTTAATGTATGCGCTATTGCATCTATCGGGCTATAAGGACATGACTATCGAGCAAATCAAAAACTTCCGTCAGCTCGGCGCCATTACTGCTGGCCACCCTGAATATGGTCATGCAGACGGGATCGAGACAACGACCGGTCCGCTTGGGCAAGGCATTGCCAATGCAGTCGGCATGGCAATGGCAGAACGCCATCTTGCCGCCCATTACGGCGATGCATTGGTTAACCATCACACTTACGTGATTGCTGGCGATGGCTGTCTTATGGAAGGGATTAGCCACGAGGCTGCGTCGCTTGCCGGCCATCTTGGCCTAGGCAAACTTATCGTGCTGTTTGATGATAATGGC
The DNA here is from genome assembly GCA_949529445.1 of Alphaproteobacteria bacterium UBA4588. GTDB lineage: Bacteria > Pseudomonadota > Alphaproteobacteria > Puniceispirillales > Puniceispirillaceae > UBA4588. The sequence continues at coordinate 2,420 of CATISA010000090.1, read as the reverse complement.
ATCTCAATTGACGGTCCAACATCCATCACCGTCTCCGAAAATACAGTCGCGCGGTTTGAAGCCTATGGCTGGCAAGTATTATCATGTGATGGCCATGATATGGCAGCAATTGATGCTGCGCTTACCGCTGCTAAGATAGACGAAAGTACGCCCACACTTATCTGTTGTAAAACAGTTATCGGGCAAGGCGCACCAACGCTCTCTGGAACATCAAAAGTTCATGGCGCGGCTCTTGGCAGTGATGAAATAGCCGGCACGCGGGCCGCACTTGGCTGGCACCATGCACCGTTTGACATCCCCGCTGAGGTACTTGATCCATGGCGCAAAGCAGGGGCTCGTGGTGCTGTAACCCATGCAGCATGGGCAGACCGGCTGGCTAGCTCCGATAAAGCAGCAGCCTTTACAGCGCAGATGAAAACAGATGTCGCAGCAGAAGCAGCTGCCAGTATTACGCGGCTTAAGACCGAACTTGCAACAGCGCCAGTCAAAGTTGCCTCGCGCATTGCCAGCCAAAAAACGATTGAAGTTCTTCTACCTGCCTGTACTGGCATGTTTGGTGGCTCGGCTGACCTGAGTGGCTCAAATAATACCAAGGTAGGTGACCATTCTATTTTTTCTGCCGACCATTACGCTGGCTCTTATATTCACTATGGCGTTCGCGAACATGGTATGGCAGCAGCAATGAACGGCATTGCCTTACATGGCGGTCTTATACCCTTTGGCGGCACCTTTCTTGTATTTACGGATTATTGCCGCCCCTCTATTCGGCTCTCTGCTTTGATGCAGCAGCAGGTTATTTATGTCATGACACATGACTCAATCGGTCTTGGCGAAGATGGCCCAACTCATCAGCCTGTTGAACATTTGGCAGCGTTGCGGGCAATACCAAACCTGAATGTGTTCCGTCCTGCTGATATGGTGGAAACAGCAGAATGCTGGCAGATTGCGCTAACGCAAAAACAAACTCCATCTATCCTTGCTCTTAGCCGTCAGGGTCTTGACCAGCTTCGTCTTGGCGATGATGTTATGCCGCTGAAATCTGACAAGGGCGGGTATGTGCTTACCGATGCAAGTCAGGATGCTCAAATTGTGCTTATGGCCAGCGGGTCTGAAGTTCAGATTGCTGAGCTAGCGCGTGCAAAGCTCGAAGAGATGGGGCACCCAACCCGTCTTGTCTCAGTTCCTTGCCTAGATATCCTTGCCCAGCAACCCCCTGCTTATCGCGCTGAGCTTATCGGCGGAGCTGACAAAGTTATTGTGATTGAAGCTGGCATCGAAATGGGCTGGTCTGCTGTTGCTGGGCCTGATGCTCATTTCATTGGGATGAATAGTTTCGGCGCTTCTGCACCTATTAATGACCTTTATACGCATTTTGGCATTACAGCAGAGGCTATTATTGCAGCTGCTACAGCCAAAAACTAAGCTTTATTCGTTCTTGTGGCAGAGGCATTCCTCTGCCTTGAGCCCTCAACAACCTAGCCAGATAAAGGACAAAAAATGACCGTAAAACTCGCAATTAACGGCTTTGGCCGGATCGGCAGACTTGTCCTACGGGCGCTTATTGAAGGCGATTTTCCCAATGTCGAGATTGTCTCAATCAACTCACCGGGCGCAACTGATGTGATGGCCCATTTGCTTCAATTTGACAGCACTCATGGCAATTTAAAGCAGGCACCTAGATATGGTGATGACTGGATGGATGTGGGGTTTGGCAAAATGGCAATCACCCATGAACGTGACCCGCCTGCTTTACCCCATGCCGCTCACGACATAGATGTTGTACTTGAATGTTCTGGTAAATTTAACAGCTATGATAAAGCCGCTGGCCATTTAACAGCCGGAGCTAAAAAGGTTCTTGTCTCAGCGCCAGCCTCTGGCTCTGATGCGACGGTTGTCTATGGCGTTAATCATGAAACGCTCGCAGCTGAACATTTAATTGTGTCAAATGCGTCCTGCACAACCAATTGCCTAGCGCCTATGGCGCTTGTGATGCATCAGGCTGTTGGCCTTATTTCTGGCAGCATGACAACCATTCATGCTTATACGGGCGACCAGAATATCTTAGATAATTCACATAAAGACCTGCGGCGTGCGCGCTCTGGGGCACGCTCAATTGTGCCAACAACAACAGGTGCGGCCAGAGCTGTAGGGCTAGTATTACCAGAACTAGATGGCCGGCTAGATGGTAGCGCTGTGCGTGTGCCAACAGACAACGTATCAGTGGTCGATTTACATTTTTATGCTAAGAAACCCTGCTCTGTTGAGAGCATCAACACAGCATTAAAAGACGCAGCGCAAGGTGCGTTGGCAGGGGTTCTAGATGTGAATACTTTGCCACTTGTTTCAATTGATTTTAATCATAATGCCCATTCTGCCGTAGCTGACCTTACCCAGACACAAGTTCAGGATGAACGATTTGT
>CATISA010000089.1 GCA_949529445.1 Alphaproteobacteria bacterium UBA4588 | reverse complement strand
TACCAGTGACATTATTGCGCGCGCTTCAGGTTTTGTTGGACCATGTGCCCAATATCTTCTGGAGACAGAAAAAGCATTATGTGATGTCGGCATAGCTGACAAGCATATGTCTAAGCTTGCCTCTATGGTCAAAAAGAAAATGGCGGCTGAGGCTAGTGATTAACTTACTTACCCAGATCCGCCATTTTATAACTCAGTAGTATCAGGTCTAGTTTTGCGGCCAGGCTCCCCCGAGCGCGCGTGTCATATCGCGAGCGATCCTTAGCACTATTTTTGCATGTGACTGCATTTTCTGATCAGGAATGCGAACCAGTGGGCCACTTGCTGATAAAGCACCAATTACCATTCCCGACTTATCAAAAAGTGGGGCTGCAACACAACGCAGGCCATCTGAATGCTCTTCATCATCATAAGCAACCTGACGCTTGCGAATAATAGCGAGATCACGCCACAAACTATCAGCTGTCACATGGCTTTTGCGCGTGAGCTGGGAAATACCTGATGATTCAATCAAACCATCCGCATCACGGCGTGGCATAAAGGCAAGGCAGGCTTTACCAACAGCTGAACAGGTCAAAGGTGCACGCGCACCCGGGCGCGCGATTGCACGCATAAGTTCAGGACATTCATTCTGTGCAAGATAGACAAGTTCACTATTTTCCAGCAGTGCAAGATTAGCTGTCTCTCCAGTCTCTTGCATCATCATGCGCAAGTAAGACCGGGACATATACCTTACGTCTCTGGCGCGCAGATAGGCAGAGCCAACATTAAAAGCCTGAACGCCAATCAACCAACGACCATCTTCAAAGCGTACAAATTGGTCAAGTTGCAATGTTGTTAAAAGACGGTGTGCTGTCGATGGTGCAAGTTTCACACGACGCGCCAGTTCGGACAGATTAAATCCGTCCGGTTCCTCAGCCAATTTAGATAACAAACTCAACGCACGCGATACCGATTGAGTATGGCCACTGCGTTTTTCTAATAAATCGTCCGGCATAATCATAACCTTGTATGAAATACCGATCCCGTTATCATTATGGGCTCACAGCTCTCATTAAGCAAGGTGCAAGATAAAAAGACCTCTTTTAAATCTGAAAACATCTATATTTGACAACTGTAATATATAACTTTTTTCACAGAATTGGGGCAAAAAGCCGCAGAGTGCCTTTTACTTTTTTTTACCGCTGAGCTTATGTGATTGACAGAGTTTACCGAACCGAGACAGGCCCAAAAGGGCGTTTAGGAGGGATATAAGAACCGAAGCAGACATGACTGAAAATGGAATAAGACAAGATAGAGCCTTAATAGCGAATTGACTTGCAAACCGACCTGACACAAGTACGGTTGCACATTTCACCCCTGGTCCTGGCATCCATAAACTCACCCAACCTTTGATAACGATGCTCTTAAAGAGGCTCTCCATCATGTCCTCTCACAACAGGGCTTCATGGGTGGGATGCAAGATAAAGGTTTCGTCGCTCTTCCGATGACAAAACGCCCAGGGAATGATGAGATCAGTGCAAATCACTTATCAGGACGGCACTGGCTAAGACCTGACGATAGTTATGCAGAAGTTCCCCGTGAAGATTTTGTAGATGAGGCGGCCTTTAGTGAGCTATCACCAGCATTTTCAGGGACATACTTTGAACATGTCTATGATGAGTTAACAGCACGCTTTACTATTGGTCGTGTACGCATCCTCTCCAAAGGTCTTTAAAACTGTAATTCATGGCACCATGACCCAGAACCCCGCCTGCACATACCCATCATAGCAAACCCTGGATCACTCTTTGTTGTGAACCATCACGTCACACACCTGCCAGCAGATAGATCTATTTATTTCACAGATACAAGGGGCTACCATACAGGGTTAAATGGTGGCGAACACCAGCGTGTTCACCTTTTGGCAGCACTACCTGATGGCTTTATTTCGGATTAAGCCGCGCCTTCCTGAGAAAGTGCAATCACCGGCTCCATGCGGTTAAGAATATCATCAGCAAGATGACATTTTATCTGATGGTTCTTTTCAAGATTACGAACAGGCGGCACTTCCGTATCACATAACCCGTCCGGCACCTGCGACTTATAGCTGCACCGCGTCTGGAACGGACACCCTGATGGAGGGTTCATCGCTGAGGGAATATCACCATCTAGCACAATCCGTTTCCGCTTTATACGTGTATCTGCAATTGGAACTGCAGAAAGCAATGCCTCGGTATAGGGGTGATAAGGCGGTGAAAAGACCTGGTCGGTTGTTCCAGTTTCTACAATATGGCCAAGGTACATCACAATAACTCGGTCTGAGAGATAGCGGACAATCGATAAATCATGACTGATAAAAAGAAGGGTTGTCCGCGACTTGCTCTGAATTTCCATCAACAAGTCTGTCACAGCAGCCTGTACTGACACATCAAGGGCTGATACAGGCTCATCGGCAACAACGATATTAGCATCGCCTGCAAAAGCGCGCGCAATCCCGACACGCTGTTTTTGTCCACCAGAGAGTTGACGTGGCATGCGGTCTGCAAACTCACGCGGCAACTTTACAAGATCAAGTAGTTCAAGCATGCGCTCATGGCGTTGTTTTTCGGTTTCGCCTATTTCAAATACTTCTAGCGCTCTAATGATTTGACGACCCACTGCCATCGAAGGATTCAATGTATCGAAGGGATTTTGAAATACCATCTGGATGGAAGACACTGTTTTTGTACCGCGTTCACTAATGGGCGTATTTTCGATAGACTGCCCATTCATCAGAACACTGCCATCACTTGCTGTTTCGAGGCCGAGCAGAACCTTAGCGAGAGTAGATTTACCGCAACCTGACTCGCCTACAATTGCAAGAGTTTCAGCCTCGTGTGCTTGAAAACTAATACTTTCATTGGCTTTCACAACACGCTTTTCCGCCGAAGAAAAAAGCGCGTTCGCACTCACCTCATAATATTTGCGTAAATTATCAATTGAGAGGATAGGCGCGCCAATTTTTGTCTGTGTTTTATCTTCTACAGCAGCAAGAGGGGCCTCCCAGTCAATATCAGAAAATCGCAAACACCGTGTATCATGTCTTTTTTGTACATCAACATCAGCCATTGGAATGGCTTCATCGTTACATACCCCATCAATAAAATAGTCACATCGAGGGCCAAAATTACATCCTTGCGGACGCTCATGGGGCAGCGGAAAGTTTCCGGGGATAGCAACAAGAGGGTGGGTATTTTTATCTGCTCCTGGCAGAGGAATAGAGCGGAACAAAGCTTGGGTATAAGGATGGCGCATTTCATCAAAAACGTCATTTACCCTACCAGTCTCAACGGCTTCGCCTGAATACATAACACAGATGCGGTCACATACATCCATAACCAGACCAAGGTTATGGCTGATAAATAGTATGGATGTGCCGTATTTATGGCCAAGTTCCTTCACTAAATCGACAATTCCAGCTTCAACCGTTACATCAAGTGCTGTTGTTGGCTCGTCAAGAATAAGGAGTGCAGGCTTTGACATAAGCGCCATGGCAATCACAATTCGCTGCTGCTGGCCACCAGAGAGCTGGTGAGGATAAGCGCTTAAGATCCGGTCAGCGTCGGGTAGGCGAACATCTTCTACAACCTGCCGCGCAAGGACATATGCATCCTGCTCAGAGATATCTTGATGGATCATTGGCACTTCAATGAGTTGCCGCCCAATCCGCATTGCTGGGTTAAGGGAGGCCATCGGTTCTTGATAAATCATTGCAATTTCTGAGCCGCGCAGCTGACGCAATTCTTCCGGTGAATAATCAGCAAGATCACGGCCTTTGAATTTTATACTGCCGCCAACAACCTGGCCATTCACACCTAAATCCTGCATGACCCCGAGCGCAACTGTTGACTTACCACAACCAGATTCGCCAACAAGACCCATCGCCTCACCCGGCCAAACTTCACAGGAAAAATCCATAACAGCAGGAATTTCGGTTAATCGGGTGAAAAAGGAAATCGATAGATCGCTTATCTCCAGAATAGGACCATCATAGTCTGCCTCGTGGGAGAGGCTTGATGAATTCTGTTTAGAGTTTGTCATCGTATTTTCTCCCTACTCCTAATCTTTTAGCGATTCTTCACGCAGACCATCCGCCAGCATATTTAGGCCCAAAACAAGCGACATAAGCGCTAATGTTGGCGGCAGAGCAGGATGCGGATAAATGCCCAGTAATTTACGCCCATCATTAATGGTTGAACCCCAATCAGGACTTTCAGGGCTAACCCCAAGACCAAAGAACCCAAGCGTGCCGAGCAAAATCGTTGTATAACCAATCCGCAGGCAGAAATCGACAATCAAAGGACCACGCGCATTTGGCAAAATTTCCCAAAGCATAATATACCAAGCACCCTCACCCCTGGTTTGGGCGGCAGCAACATAATCACGGGTCTGAATATCAAGGGTAATGCCGCGCACAATTCTGAACACGGTGGGAGAATTAACAAAAACTACAGAAACAAATACATTCAACAGGTTTGGATCCATATAAAACACATTCAACGGGTCAGCATTGAACGCAAGGCCTGAATATGCCCACAGCCCAATAATAAGCGTAATGGAAACAAATAAGTTTCGCTTGGATGGCTGGGTATAGTAACGCGACTGCCAAAGCAAAACGACAAACACAATAGGGAATAGAAATAGCACAGCTGCCATGATAATCGGAATGCCCGTAATTCTGATTTCAGGCGTAACAAGCAGATAGAATAAAAGAATAACCGGAAATGCCAAAACAAGGTTGGATAAGAAACTCAAAAAGGTATCAAGACGTTTGCCAAAATATCCTGCTGGCAAACCAAGAGTGATCCCAACCATGAATGCAAAGGCTGTCGCAACAGGTGCAATGGACAGCACATGACGTGCCCCCATTACCATCCGGCTAAACACATCACGGGCAAGATTATCACCCCCCAAAAGATACCATGTACCGTCAACGCCGCGCACAGGTGTTCCAGGAACCTTATTTTTCATGCCAGATACTTGTGAAAGAGGGTCGTGGGTCACTACAAAATCAGCCAGCAAAGCTGTTAACACCCAGAATAGGACAATACCAAATCCTGCCATACCAACCGGACTGTCAAATAATCTACCATATAGACCCAGTCTACGCTTATACATAACGGATAGCGTAAAAATAATCGCCATTACAATCCAGACAGGTGTGAATTGTCCGATAATAGACATGAAAATTTCCAGCCAGCTTAGCTTTTCCATTATTCTAATTCCTCGCTCTCGCCTAGCTCATCCGGATACGGGGATTAAGATACACATACCCGATATCTGAAATAAGTTGCGTGATCAGCACGACCAGAACGGCAACAATTGAACATGACAGCAAAAGTTCAACATCATTGTTTCCCGCAGCTTGGACTAAAGTCCATCCAAGCCCTTTGTAATTGAATAATGTTTCAACAATCACAACACCTGTCAAAAGCCACGGGAACTGAAGCATAATGACAGTAAAGGGTGCTATAAGGGCGTTCCGTAATGCGTGTTTCAAGACAATATTGTGAAATTTTACGCCTTTAAGCCTTGCGGTGCGGATATATTGGGTTGTCATAACTTCTGCCATAGAGGCACGTGTCATCCGCGCAATATAGCCCATACCATAAAGTGCCATCGTCATTACAGGCAATGTAAAGTTTGCAAAAGTAATATCGTCCATTGCCGAAGTAGCAGTTCCTTTGAACCATCTGAGCCCTGTTGCAGAACTAGCAAAAACTACGATGAATATAACGCCGGAAACGTATTCGGGTGTTGCAGTTGTAATGATTGAAAAAGTAGAGAGCGAACGGTCAGTGCGGGAACCTTCGCGCATGCCAGCCATGACACCTATAACAAGTGCCATTGGCACCATAACGACCATTACCCAAAACATCAGCTTACCCGTTAAGGACAGGCGCCTATCCACAATTACCTCAACTGGCTCTTTAAAGACTGTGGAAAAACCAAAATTACCCTGAAGAATTCCACAAAAGCGAGGCGGTTCTGTATCCTTATTTCTAGTATTAATACAGCGTCCAGTGACTGTGCCGTCTTTGCCTTCTAGCACCCATCCTGGAGCAATGCCAAGCCACTCCCCGTAACGAATTAGAACAGGCCTCGCATAGCCATTTTTTTCAAGCCAAGAAGTGACCTGAACATCAGTCATACGCATACTTGCCTGCTGCTTGGCAAGTTTCTCTAAATTTGGATGTAAATTAGTTAGAAAAAATACAACAAAGGTTAGGCAAATGGCTGTCAAAAGCATAATACTCAGACGTTTTGCAAAAAAGATAAGCATGCATCTTCCTTCTTTGTAAATTTAACCAACGAGGAAATTATTGCACTAATCATAAAGAACGTGCTGTTAGCAATTGTTTAACAAAAGGCAATATTTATAGGTTATCTGAGCACTAGCTACTAAATAATACTGTATTCAGAATTTGGAGGAGGCTGGCACATATCGAGCGCCAGCCTCTATAGTTAGACCATCAGTTTATGAATTGAAACCTAAATACTGAGGACGGATTTCAAAAGTTGGGTGCATTTCAGCATTGACCAAATTTTTCTTCGCATGACGATAAAGAGAACGCCAGTAAGGCTGAATTGTAACACCCTCTTCCTGCATAATTTCTTCGATACGATACATCAATTTACGACGCTCATCTGCGTTTGCTATACCGTTCGCTTGGGCAAGCAACCCATCAAACTCTTCATTAGCGAAGCCAGCTTCATTCCATGCTTCACCAGAACGATAGGCAAGGCCTAGAACCTGAACTCCAAGAGGGCGCATATTCCAGTTTGTTGATGAAAATGGATATTTAGCCCAGTCATTCCAGAATGTTGAGCCCGGAAGAATGGTCCGTTTAACCTTGATGCCAGCATCACGCAACTGAGCAGCTACTGAGTCAGTTGTGTCTTTACGCCAATTATCGTCAATCGAAATAAGTTCATGCTCAAAATCGGCCATGCCAGCTTCAGCCATCAGCGCCTTTGCACCAGCAGGGTCAACTTTCTGCTTTGGCAGCTCTGCATACTCTGGGTGGATTGGACATACATGGTGATTTTCAGCGGGTGTACCAAGGTTTGCATAACCAAGTTCCAAACATACCGAATTGTCGACAGCCATCGCAAGTGCCCGGCGGACACGAACGTCAGCATATGGCTTCTTACCATTCACTTCTGCTTGCTGATTGGGACGAATAACGATTGTTGAGGCAGTAACTGCAGAGGACTTTGCCCACTGGCCAAGACTATCGAAAACTTCTACAAAATCACCTGTAGTTTCATAAAGCATATCGATTTCGTCTGCTTCAGCCGCCGCTACAAACGCTGACGGGTCTGTTCCATAATCGATAAACTCAACGCGGTCTAACCAAGCGCCATTTCCGGCATTCCACCAATCATGGTTTTCATTTCGGACAAGTACACCTTTAACGCCAACTTCCATTGATTCTGGCAAATAAGGGCCAGTTCCAACGGGGTTAGCCATCATACCCTCAGCAGTATTGTCATATGACGAGTGCACCACGGCAGCCGGATAATCTGCTGCCCCGACGATGATTGTAATATCAGGTGTTGGAAGGTTTAAACGGACGGTATGACTATCTACGACCTCGATAACACCAGAGCCTGCCTTTTCAGTTGCCGGATCGATAAGCGAAGCCATACGACCTGCCATTGAGTTACCCTCAACTCCTTTATCAGCCCAGCGCTCAAAATTGTTAGCAACGTCAGCCGCGGTAAAATCATCACCGTTGTTCCACTTAACGCCTTTACGGACATTTAATGTGTAGACTGTTGCATCCTCATTAACTTCCCAACTTTCTATAAGTTGACCACGAAGTGTCCCATCATTTTCATATGAAACGAGATATTCCAGCCAACCGCTTGAAAAATTGGCAATTTGTGACCAATCATAAGTACGTGGGTCTTTCAAAGCGCGAACTTCTTGCTGAATTCGAAGTGTTCCACCTTTTTTTGCTGGATTTTGCCAGTTAACAGCTTCGGCTGGGTTAAGGCCAATCATGGCGTATGCAGCCGCTGCAGTAGCGCCAAGTGCGGAAGCCCTTGCTAGAAATTCGCGGCGTGACAATTCACCCGCTTTGAATTCATCGGCATAAGTCGCAATTGCTGAGTGCAATGGCTTACCGTTAATTGTATCTTTAGACATTTTTCTCTCCCTCGAGACGGTTAACGCTTAACAATAAATCATTTCTCGATATGAGTGTCTTGTTGCAGACACCTCATTCGACCGTCGTTTAAAAGAGCCTAACACATAAGAACTATGTCGCAAGGCTCCGAAAAATAATTTTTCAGGATTAAATAGCAAATAGCCAACAAATTATGCCTACTGCCTCAATTTTTTCTTTTTTCTGATGCCTGATTTTTTGAGTGGTGCCTGCTTACATCACAGATATAGGGATATAAAACTCAATCCCTTTTAAAAAAATTATCACAAAGAAACTCCTATTGAGGTCTTAAAGGTTTCCCTATTAAATAACTGTTTTTTTGAATTTTTTTTAAAATTTTTTCTAAATCAGTAAGTCGCCTAGACACTTTTGCAGCCCCTCTTTTTGTCCCGCTAAATTCTGACAGGCTTTTGCGATACTGTCTGCAGATGATGCTTTTTGAGACAGTGAAATTAAAAAATAGAATTTATCAACTATGTCACTATCTGATAAAGGCGTTTCAGGATCTCCACGGGCAGAAACGACTGCTGATATACGCTGATTCCCCTTTTTATCAATTATTGTAAGCCGCGCCAGACGCTGTGCAGGGAAAACAGAATTCATCTGCTCCTCTTCGTCTATTGTAATCCTATCAGCAAGCTGATGGATATCAGAACGTGCCAAGGCATTATCTGATACATCATAAGGCCCGAACCGCCGCCCCTCTGCGCAGGCATAAATCGCTGCTGCGACAGGCCAACAGATAGAATATTGAGCTTCATCCGAACTCGTAGGGTGTGGACTTGCCAAACGCTTTGCTTCATGAAAGGTGCTAATCTGTATCGCTGCGATATCATCTGGGTAGAGGGGTGCTTCTGCCTGTAATTCAAATATTCCTTGCACAGCAGGTTGCGCCCAACGGCAGATAGGCCATAATTTAATATATTGTTCGCATGTATACCACCGGCTCCCAAGATCGGCATAGAGCTCAGCATGTTCACTGGCACTAATAGTAACAGCCGGTGCACCTGTAAATCCTGTTTTTGCCAGCGCAGCAGCACTGACACCTGCCATCGATCCCCAGCCAGACCCATCCTTCAGCATTGTTGTATGGTCGATGACACGCATCATCTGGCTCCGCGGGCCATGATATTCTGCAATGCCCATTGCATGAAACATCCTGTCCTTATCTAGCCTGTGAATACGCGCCGCAAGCCCTGCGCAAGCAACCGCAATCCATGCTCCAGATGTATGAAAATCACATGCGGAACTATGTAATGCAATGCCAAGCCTTGTTCCAATTTCATAGCCGATAACAAGGCAGGTCAAAAGCTCATCCTCATCATCCATCCGGCCCGTTTCTGCAAGGCTCGCAAAGATTGCAGGTACGATACCACATCCCACATGCCCTTTGGTCAGTTTTTGACCATCATGGGCATCAAGGGAATCAATCATCATGCCGCCAGCAAGTGCCGCGCCAGCTGCACTGACGCGCCGACCATCAAATAAAAGGGGCGCCGACGGACAACCCTCACCCGCTGACATCTGGGAAACAACATAATCAGTGATAATTCGGGCGGTGGGTGTTTCAGAACCAACGACCGCCACCCCAATAATATCCATCAACAGATAGCGCGCCCGGGTTTTTACCTCTGGCGGGATATCAGAAAGACGGGTTTTATGAATAAACTCAAGAACTGTATCGGTATGATGAGCGATATCCATAATGGAGAGTGTGACCATCTTTTTGCCCATTTGTCACTAAAAAATCAGCTCTGAGTTCGTGGCAGCCCTGAGACGGGTTATGTTTGGCTGATAATTCATGAAATCAGAAATTGCACTTTACATAAAAGGTAGTGTAGAAAGCGGGAGTCGCTTCGCCATGGTCTGATTCAGCTTGATATCAGAAGAGCGCGATAAAAGCGGGGGGTATGGTGAAATTGGTAAACACGCTGGATTCAAAATCCAGTGCCGAAAGGCTTCTCGGTTCAAGTCCGAGTACCCCCACCATCATCACGGCATTCGTCTTACGGACCAACTGCCCCGACTTCTTCAAGGAGCATGCCATATGGCACAGGGATTTATCGCTTCATGGATGGACCGGTATAACCGGTTTTATATCTTTATTATCCACCATGCTGATAGCAGCAAAGCCCGCCTTGGCTTATATTTATTTTCCGCCCTTGAAAGCATTATTATTCCGATACCAACAGACCCATTGCTTGCAGTCTGCGTTCTGGCGCGACCGAAAAGCTGGATAAAGATTGCAGGACTAACCGCTTTGGCTTCGGTTATTGGCGGCGGGATTGGCTGGGCAATTGGGGCTGGTTTATCGAGCAGTCTTGAAGCGCTCTTTGCGGCGCTTCCAGCCTCCATTGCAGGTCCTGAAAAATTTCAGCAGGTGTCAGATGCTTATCAACAGCTTGGCTTACTGCTGGTTTTGGTGGGAGCGTTCACACCGCTGCCATATAAGGTGATTGCGGTGAGCGCTGGCCTGTTTGGCTATGGGTTGGCTCCCTTTTTACTACTATCAGTTATCGGACGGACGGCGCGCTTTATGATTGTCGCCGGCATGGCCCGCTGGCACCGGAACCCGCGTAGGCTGATACTCTTATTGTCACTTCTGCTGGTAGCATTTGGCGCTGGCTTTTATCTGCTGCGCTAAGTATGGGAGCCCCGGCACCCTCACCAACTCTAGTGAAATGAAAAATCAATGGATATTTCTTGAAGTTTTCTTAGAGTTGAGTAAGGTGAAATCCTCAAATTGGCGAGCTGTTATATGGCACAGGCACGGTTTAAACGCGCGCAAAAGAAAGCAAAACAACTGAGCATATGCCTTGCGTTGGCAAGCCTGTGCCTTTTGATTGCGGCGATTTATTTCCAATTTGCTGAAGGTTTGGCCCCTTGTAAACTCTGTATATGGCAACGCTGGCCACACGGTATTATCATCATTTTAGGCTTATTGTCGCTGACAGCGGTTTGGGGTCGGTTAACCCTTTTAGTCATTCTGTTTGTTGCTGTTATCTCGTCCGGTCTGGGGATTTATCACTCCGGCATTGAATTACAATTATGGGCTGGGCCAGGCGGCTGTACAGCTGACCTTTCCGGCACAGAAAGCACAAGCGCTTTACTTGATAGCTTGCTTGAAACTGATGTGGTGCGCTGTGATGAGATCTCTTGGCAATTTTTATCGCTGTCGATGGCGAATTGGAACGCCCTTATCAGTGCTATGATGGCCTTGATTGCCTTGTTTGGGTTTCGGAAATTTAAATAGGGAGACCGTTTCTTTTTCAGTCCAAACAAATATCTTTCCTGTTTGGACATTGAAACTAGCAGGGTTGAGGTCTATCTAACCGTCTCTAGGGGCATTTGTTCCCCGCCCCTTTGATAGCGAAAAAGAGCACCCGATGACACAGAGCCATAAACATGCCACCCCATCAGCTGCTACGCCACCTACCGCCAGAACACCTGCTGACCTCGACCGTTTCTTGCGGGTTAATCACGCCGGTGAACGCGCCGCACAGACAATTTACAAAGGCCAGCTCGCTATATTAAAGAACCATGAACAGGCTGCTGAAATTCAGCATATGATGGAGCAGGAACAAGAACATCTTGATACGTTTGATGCGCTACTAAATGATTATAAAGTGCGTCCTTCTTTGTTTGACCCTGTCTGGGGTGTTGCTGGATTTATTCTTGGTGCGACAACGGCGGCCATGGGACCAAAGGCGGCGATGGCCTGCACAATCGCTGTTGAGGAAGTTATTGGCGAGCATTATGCCGCCCAAGTTGACCATTTGAAGGCACAGAATCGCGAGCCTGAATTAACAAAAACGCTCGAACGGTTTCGCGATGAAGAGCTAGAGCATCGTGATATCGCAATTGAGCATGATGGACAAGAGGCAACCGGCTACCCTCTTTTGCGGAGTATTATCCAGACTGGCTGCAGAGCTGCAATCAAAATCGCCGAAAAACTCTAGGCCTGAACATAGCATTTCTGAGTAACGCTGAGATGGTAGCGTCACGCCAACCTTAAAGACAGGACCTTGGGATGTATCAAGTAAATAGGGGTATGTTGCTAGCCGCCTCTTCCAATAACTCACTATCCCAATAGAGATAATCACGCCAGGAATGGTGAAGGAAGTTTGGCGGGAAGGCTCGGCCATTTTCCTGCAATTGCCAGACATTCGGCGCTGCCGGCACCACCAAAGGATGCATACCACATTGACGCGGCATCTTATTTGCTTTTTTCAGATTACACGGACTACAGGCTGCAACAACATTGTCCCAGCGCGACCGACCACCACGTGACCGCGGTATAACATGGTCAAATGTCAAATCGGACGCAGGAAGCTTTTGGTTGCAATATTGGCAGGTAAATTTATCACGCAGAAAAACATTAAAACGCGTAAAGGCCGGATTACGACTCTGCGGTATGTATTCTTTTAGCGCAATGACAGAGGGGAGCGGCATCGTCAGAGACGGCGATCGTACCACATTTTCATATTCAGAAATGATACTGACGCGGTCGAGAAAAACAGCCTTAATGCTGTCCTGCCATGACCACAAGGACAGCGGAAAATAGCTTAGGGGACGAAAATCTGCATTCAAAACGAGTGCAGGAGGATGCATGCCAGCATTCATAGAAATATAACCCTACCTTTCATTCCTGCAGTCAAACACGAAGCCAGCTGTAATACAAGCCGCCTTATGTGTATAATTATCAATATTTAGTATTCTGACACCATCGCGCACATCTAAATATTGATTCACTGACAGTATGCTAGCGAGTAGATATGACAAGGCTGTTACCATGTTTAGGGCAGCCCAACGCTTTGGCAAAAACGGGTGTTATGGCGTATTTAAAATGTTGGATAAGAATGCGCCAAGATGGCTTATCACTGCCGCATCAATGCCGTGGCCTAACTGTTTTACCATATGCATATCAGGTGCAGCTCCCAACTCTTCAAGTGCTTCTTTGGCATAGCCAAGCGCATGCGGCGGCACAACAACATCATTATCACCGTGGACCAGTAATATTGGAAAATCAGAATCAAGATGGCCGTTGCCGGCCGCCTGTAATGCTTGCTGCTGAGACATCGTAAGATAGGCACCTGATAGGCTAAAAATACCAGCTATCCGTTGATGATGAGATGGTCCCGCTGCAAGAGATATCATACCTCCTTGCGAGAAGCCGCCCAATATGACGCGGTCCGCTTGAACGCCCATATCATCACATATTGAATCTAGTAGCTGATGGATAATTGTGGCAGCCTGCCAGCATAAATCAGGATGTTTCTGGCGGCCTGCTTCATCAAAACTTAGCGTAAACCATTGCCTGCCAGCGGGGTTTGCTACGCAGATATCAGGCGCATCAGGGGTGAAAAAAGCAGTCTTCTTGGCCTTATCTGGCAGCGCTTGCGCCAGCACATCTGATAACGGGGCAAGGTCTGTTCCGTCTGCACCCCATCCATGGAGAAAAATCACAATTGAATCTATATCTCCTTTTGAAAGCTCAGCAATACCATCAGGAAGACGCAAGCTTCCCGACAGAGAAACCCCAGAACCAATGGGTACAGAATGGTCAATCATTGTCATGGAATCATCCTCCAGCTTTGCTTTTTGCCCCCTCTGTTCTACCATAATGACAAGGATAAGAAACCACTTCTCTTTCCTGCCATACCGCCGCTATAGAGCAGTGACATCATATGCCTGAGACATTTCGCAATCCCCGCACGCGTTTTGCGCCAAGCCCCACAGGCAGGATGCATCTTGGACATGCTTATTCGGCGCTTCTTGCATGGCAGGCAGCGGGCTGTGATGCTGACCGGTTTTTACTCCGGATTGATGATATCGATAGCTCACGCTGTAAGGCTGAATTTACCGATCAAATAATGGATGACTTACAGTGGCTTGGTATATCCTGGAACCAACCACCCTTATATCAATCTGCCCGCAGCCAGCGATATAATGCGGCATTGGAATGGCTGGAATCAGAAAAATTAGTTTATCCCTGTTACCTCTCACGAAAAGAATATGAAGCAAGCCTTGCCGCGCCGCAGAATAGCCCGAACAGCCTACCGGCGTTAAGCACAGCATCGCGTCAGACAACTGTGCCAGCATTGCGTCTTGATATGGATAAAGCATTGGCACAGATAAAACAAAAATATCAGTCCTTAATCTGGCAAACACACACTGGTGAGCTTATAACAGCTGACCCCCGCCCTCTAGGAAATGTGGTTCTTGGCAGACGCAATAGCCCAGCCTCTTATCATCTGAGTGTTGTCCTCGACGATGCTGATAGCCAGATTGACCTTGTGGTTAGAGGAGATGACCTCCGCGCCTCAACAGATTTACACTGTCTCATTCAAACGCTGCTTAGTTTACCATCGCCATTATATTATCATCATGAGCTGATCTGCGATGAAACCGGACAGAGGCTGGCAAAACGCGACAACGCCCGAAGTCTTTCAACATATCGTGAAAATGGACTAACTATTGATGATCTAAAAAGCCTGCTACCCCGCATCACGCCATAATAGCGGGCCAATTTTAGCTAATTTTTCACTATTTTGCCTAAATTAGCATCAATACCACCCCTATTTTGGCGCTTTATTCACCTTTTTGAAATTGACACTGTTGACTTCCTAAGCGAAATGTTTGTACATCGCAGTGCACAATTATGTTGTGCGTTTCCTCCCTAAACTTGGTCGTGAGTTCGCTCACGGCCTTTTTTTTTGACGCGTACCCATCAAAAATTCCACAATAGAAAATCTTTATTTCGTTTATGGAAACAATAAGTCATTATTTTTTTATTGTGCAGTGCACAATATTTTGCTTTTTACGGCAAAGAATTTGCCCTAGTCATCACAATTCCTAGCCCAATAATACTAATGGGAAGCAGAGCGACGAAGATCATAACCTGCCATCCGCCAATTGTATGAATTATGCCAGCTGAAAGCGACGCACAGGCAACGGCAGTGAACACTGTCATATCCGTTATCCCCTGAAGACGCCCCCGTTCTTCAGGCTCGGCGACAAGCGTAATGAGGGAAGTGCCCGCGATATAAAGAAAATTCCAGCCAAGTCCGACGAAAAACAATGTGGCAAAGTAATACCAGAATTGCAGGCCCGATAGCGCCATTATGATACTTGCGAGATAGAGAACCAAACCAGCTGACATAATGGACCGAATGCCAAATCTGCTGATGAGGCTACCAGTAAAAAATGATGGGGCGAACATCGCAATAACGTGCCATTGAATGACCCGTGCGTTCAATGCCTCTCCCAGCAGACTTACATTCACAATCTGCAGGGGCGCCGCTGTCATCAAAAAGCTCATCACAGCATAGCCGAGAGCCGCCGAACACAGTGCCAGCCGAAACGCAGGCAACCGAAGAAAAGCACTCATTGAACGTCCACGATTTATGCCTGCCGCAACAGCTAATTTTGGCATCCCAAGTAAAATGGGAAGCGCTAGACATTGCACCAGAGCTGCACCGATAAAGCATCCTGTATAGAGCGCACCATCTACAACGCCAATTAAACGATATGAAATCTCAGGCCCTAAAATAGCCGCGACAAGCCCGCCAACCAGCGCCAAGGATATGGCTTTTGGCTTATCCTCGAGCACAACGATATCTGCTGCTGCATATCGGTAGAATTGCGCGATTGCATGCCCCACCCCTAACAAGCCGGATCCAAAACAAAACAGAATAAAATGACCTGAATAAACGGCATAAGCCTGAATTAAAGCTGCACACATTGATAGTAATGCGCCGGCGAGAAAAATAGGCCGCCGACCAAACCGGGACATTAATAAGGATGCTGGCAATGTTGCCAACATCGTTGCAACAAATTGAAGCGATAGCGCAAGGGTTGCAAGCCATGCAACTGGTGACAAAATTGCGCCAGCAAGGCCTGTTGTGATGATATTGATATTCATCACCGTCATGAACAAAGCTTGGGCTGTTGTCATTCGCCATACCGAAAACAATACAGAAAATGTTGAACGCGCCATGAATTTATGCTGCCTTTAAAATGAAAGCTGAAGCGTTATTACCGAAGCATTTTTTGCAAAATTTCCACAAAAGTCAGCATAGGCACTTTAATCGTGAGGCGCAAAACTGGCCCCTGTTACCCTATTCCAATATGATGACAGACGAGCATCATCTACCTGCAACCCATCCAGAAGAGCGCGATTTTCAACTTTTGGATAAATCTGGTCTGCTAGGAGAATTTTACTTGCTGATAGCCTGCGCACAATATGGCGCCGGGTCAGCTGGCTTGGGTGTTCTAGGCCTGCAGCCTCCAACATTTCAGCAACAGCAAACACGGTGTTGGCTTGAAAGTTCTTAATCCGGTTCGCTTTGTCATCAACATTTACAGCCCGGTAGCGACCAGAATCCATTGTTGCAAGGCCCGTCGGACAATCACCAGAGGCACAGTCACGTGCCTGAATACATCCCAGTGCAAACATGAAGGGGCGGGCCATATTACACCAGTCCGCTCCAATGGCGCACATACGCACAACATCATACGCGCTTACAATCTTGCCAGAGGCTGCAATTTTAACCCGCTCGCGCAAGCCAGCACCTTTCAGAGTATTTTCAACAAACACCAACGCATCACGCAATGGGCAGCCAAGATTATCTGTAAATTCTGCAGGGGCTGCACCTGTTCCGCCTTCAGCACCATCAACCGTGATAAAATCAACTGCATGTCCCAGCTCAACCATAGCTTTTACGATCGCAATAAATTCCCATGGGTGACCAATACATAATTTTATACCAACCGGCTTACCACCCGATAACTCCCGAAGCCGGCCGGCAAACTCGATAAGTTCAGTTGGCGTTGAAAATTCAGAATGGCGCGATGGCGATATACAATCTTTAAAAGGTTCGATACCACGCGTCTCTGCAATCTCTTCGGTGACTTTCGGCGCTAATAACATCCCGCCATGACCTGGCTTGGCGCCCTGTGACAGTTTAATCTCTATCATCTTGATCTGTTTTTCACGTGCCGTCTTGGAAAATGTCTTCGGACAGAATGTTCCGTCTTTGGTGCGGCAGCCAAAATAACCTGTTGAGATTTGCCAGATAATATCGCCGCCACCTGCCTTATGGTAGGAGGAAAAAGACCCTTCACCGGTATTATGGGCAAATCCACCAAGATGCGCCCCAGCGCTCATCGCCTGAATAGCAGGAGGAGACATTGCACCAAAAGACGTGCCCGAGATGTTGACCAATGCAACATCATACGCCTTGGCTCCTTCTCCAACACGGCAACGGAAATCCTTATTATCAATTTCGGTAGGTATCATCGAGTGATTAAGCCAGTTATGGTCCTCTTGATAAACATTCAGAACAGTCCCCATCGGACGGGCTGCCAGAATATTTTTGGACCGCTGATAAACCATTGCCCGCTGATTACGTGAAAATGGCAGCTCATCGCCATCATCTTCCCAGAAATACTGCCGTAATTCTGGCCGTATGCTCTCAAAGAAAAACCTAAGATGCCCAATAATCGGGTAGTTAGAAAGAACAGCACGTCTATTTTGTTTGTAATCACGCCAGCCTTGAAGCGACAAAATACCAGCAACAGCCGTCACACTCCAGATAACTGGCACGACAAAGCCG
>CATISA010000088.1 GCA_949529445.1 Alphaproteobacteria bacterium UBA4588 | reverse complement strand
CTTAATTCTATATATTCTATTTTTTTAGAATTTTATTCTAAATTGACGAGTTTTTACGTGAAATGATAGCAAAACTGTTGCAACACCTACATTTTCTTTGTTTTTTTGCTCTTTTTACAATTAGTTTGAGCGTATCTCTTACAGTTTCGGCGAAACAAGCATCAGCAGGCCTCATCCGAGACACAGAATTAGAGCGAGGCTTTTCTGACCTGGTTCAGGCAATGGCAACTAAAGCTGGCTTTCCTGGAGGAATTGATATCAGGCTTGTTATGGATAATCGCTATAATGCGTTTGTTGCCGGTGGACGGACTGTTTATATCCATTCAGGTCTTCTTTTAGAGGCACGGTCTGCTGAGGAAATTCTTGGGGTTATTGCGCATGAAATTGGCCATCTTGCCGCTGGCCATGTGCCACTCCGTTCCGAAGATATCAAAAATGCCGGCGTTGCAAATGCCCTCACAGCTCTTGCAGCGGCCGCTGTTGCAGCAAGCGGGTCGTCTGATGCGGCTTTGGGCGTTTTGATGGGCGGCACTGACCAGGTAAAACGGCAATATCTATCTGCATCACGAAATGATGAAGCTGTTGCCGATGGCTGGGCTGTGAAGCTTCTTGACCATGCAGGTGTTTCCAGCTCTGGGCTGGCCAATCTGATGCGCCGAATGGCAAGTCAGCGCGCCCTACCAGAAAACAGACAAGCCAGCTACTATCGGAGCCATCCGGGTGCAAATGAGCGGGTTGCTTTATTTGAAGATCATCTGTCAACATCTCCTGCACGTGAGGCACGATTACCACGTGAGGTGGAGATGAAAATGTTACGTCTTGTTACGAAAACACGCGCCTTTGCAATTGACCCTATGATTATTCTTCAAAAGCCTGTGAAACAGAATTGGGCGGATGCACAGGAGAGTGAAAAACTTGCGGGGTATGCACGCGCTATCGCCTATTATCGCAGGGGCGATCTGGGTCGTGCGCAAGACGAAATAAACATCATGATAAAGGCCTCTCCAGATGACAGTTATTTTCATGAATTTGCCGGTGATATTGCGCTTTCGGCAGGCAATATAGAAACAAGCGTCATCGCCTACCAAAATGCGTTAGATATTGCGCCAGACAGCCCACAGATTAGCGTCAGCCTTGGGCGAGCGCTGATTGCTGGTGGCACCGAAGAGCAGCTGTCACGCGCCATTAGCGTCTTAGAACAGGCAAGTGTCGGAGAGCCCGACTGGGCCTTTGCAAAACGGCAGCTTGCCATTGCATATGGCCGGAGCGGTATCATCGGCATTGCCGATATGCTCCTCGCAGAAGAGGCCATTCTTCTTGGCAAGACAGAACAGGGGCTCAAGCTTGCACGGCGCGCCCTTACCCAGCTAAACCTGCCACAAAATGTACGAGCGCGGGCACAAGATATTATCTTTCAGGTGGAAAATAGGGTTCGCTAAGCGATAAGGCCTATCCTCTGTTTCATAATCCTGCCATGCTCGCGCAACATTAATAGCTGTATTCACTTCAGGACGCGTTAAAGGGTTCATACATATGACGACCACCATATCTATCATTAAATCTGGGCTAGGCGGTCTTCTCCTTAGCGCTGGCATAGCATTTTGTGGGAGCAGCATCATCACAGCTGCGAAGGCAGAGTTGAGTGCAAACCAGCAGCGTGATGTCACCACCCTTATTGAAAACTATATCCGGGAAAATCCATCTGTTATTCGCGATGTCCTTGCCAAGCTTGCATCAGATGAAGCGCTTGCCATGAAGCAGGCGGCATATCAGCTACTCGCTGATGATAGCGGCGATCCAACTATTGGACCACATGATGCACGCATCACAATTTATGAATTTTCTGATTATAATTGCGGTTATTGCAAACGGCTTTTCCCAACGATGATGGAGATCTTAGCAGACGACAAGGATGTAAAACTTGTTGTCAAAGAACTGCCGATTATCACAGAAAGCTCGCTTGCCGCAGCGCAAGCTGGTATTGCGGCACAACGACAACAGAAATTTCCTGCATTTCATGCAGCCCTAATGCAATGGCGTGGCAAGACAGATGATAATGCCCTGCTTGCCGCAGCAAAACAGGCCAGACTTGACATTGAACAATGGCGCTCAGACATGAATGCGCCTCAAACAATGGCAATTCTACGACGCACGGAACAAGCTGCAATGGCATTGGAATTGCGCGGAACACCTGCGCTTATTATCGGAACACAGGTTATTCCGGGCGCAGTTCCCAAAGAACAGATACGTCAAGCTATTGCAGAAGCGCGCAAAAATTCATAAAACAGTCTAGTGGCGTCGTGTGATGCCCTCATTTTATAGTTAAGTCAGGGTCAGATATGTCCTCATCTCTTGCTGATATTCTTGTTATAAATGGGCCCAATCTCAATATGATTGGCACGCGTGAGCCCGAAATATACGGACATACTACCTTTGCCGATATTGAAAAAGCCGCCCGCACGGAAGCTGACGCTCTTGGTGTTAGTCTTGACTGGATGCAGTCAAATCATGAGGGCGAACTTGTGGCACGAATACAATCTGCTGTAGCGCGTAACCGGGCCATCGTAATTAATGCCGCAGCTTATACCCATACATCGATTGCACTACGGGACGCGCTAGGTCTATTTTCCGGCCCGAAAATTGAAATTCATATCTCTAATATTCAT
>CATISA010000087.1 GCA_949529445.1 Alphaproteobacteria bacterium UBA4588 | reverse complement strand
TTTTATCATCGGTATGGCTGGTTGGGCATACATTCTGTATGAAATCTTTGCTGGTGAAGCTGGCCGGGTTGCATCGGAGCAAGCGTCTGACTCAGTTAAGTCTGCCTTTTCAACAATGCGTTGGATTGTAACAATCGGTTGGGCAATTTACCCACTCGGTTACTTCTTCGGCTACTTGGCTGGCGGTGCCAACGTGGAAATGTTGAACATCATCTATAACCTAGCTGATGTGCTGAACAAAGTTGCGTTCGGTGTTATCATCTGGAACGTAGCTGTGACAGAATCAGAAGCAAAAGCATAATTGCTTCATTGAAAGGGCAGACAGACATCTCTGTCTGCCCTTTTTTTCTTACCTCGTTCTCTTATCTTCGAACGCTTTGATGCAAGTGAGGCCCTCGAAATGACTGAAAGAGCCACTGGACTTTTACAACAGCCATTTTCTGACGCCGTTATGGCGCGCCCGTTGCCTGACTTATCTGAGGCCATCTCTGATTTTATTGCCCGCAGGCTTCCTCCTGCTAGCCACCCTCTCGCAGCAGCAGCGAGACATCATTTCGCAGCGCCCGGAAAACAAATTCGTGCCCGCATGGCGTTAGCAGCCGCCGATAGCTTTGGCGTGCCAGGAATCGCTGCCTTGCCCTGGGCTGCCGCTGTTGAGGTTCTCCATAACGCATCTCTTGTTCATGATGATATCTGTGATGGTGATAAAGTACGACGTGGTCATGCATCTGTCTGGTCACGTTATGGTCGTGATATGGCGCTCGCGCTTGGTGACTGGCTCATTGCGCTTTCTTTTGAGCTCGCGGCAGAAGCCGCTCATAAGGGGCGTACCCCCCTGCTGGTTTCACTATTAGCGCGTCATATGTCAGCAACGACATCTGGTCAAGCACTCGAATTTGGGACTGATTTATATCCTGAATGGTCTGACTATATGAATATCTCAACAGGCAAAACAGCACCATTGCTGATCGCGCCTGCAGAGGGGATTGCCCATCTTGCAGGACGCCGCGATGTGCTGCAACCGCTTGTTAGCTTTTTTACCGCTGCCGGCGCTTGCTATCAGATCGCTAATGATATGTTGAATGTCGCAGGAACCGATGGCGCAAATAGCCCTGCTTCTGATTTAATGCGGCGTGCACCCAATGCCGTCATTGTGATGTTTCGTACGACGCTTGATCGCAACAGCGCGGCTGAATTTGATAAATGGCTCGCTTCATCTGATACAACGCGCGCACCAGGATGGCAGGCCAAATTACGCCGGTCCCTGGCGATGCAAATGACAGCGTCTTCATTGCTGAATATGATGGAAGAGGCCGAAGCGTCATCGGCACAATTCCCTGTTGATTGTCATCCTGTTATAGCACCAATACAGTCACAGCTTCATTCAGTTTGCCATAAACTTGTTTCAGACTACATGTAGTCTAATCCTGCACCGTGTTATGATAACACCTCTTTTTCGCGCAGGTTGCCAGCAAAGGATATGGCCGAATGGATGACCTCTCATCTGTGGCAACAGAATCAGACGATAGTGACGCATCTGTTTCTCATACGCTTGTTATTGGCGGTGGTTTTGGCGGCATTGCATCTGCCTTGCGAATGCGCGCGCGTGGTCATAACGTCACGCTCATAGACCGTCTTGGCGCACTTGGAGGCCGTGCTCAGGTGTTTGAGAAAGGTGGGTTCCGCCATGATGCAGGCCCGACGGTTATTACAGCGCCATTTCTGTTTGACGAGTTATTTGAGCTCTTTGATGAGCGGCGTGACGAACATCTTGATTTTGTCCCACTTGACCCATGGTACCGGTTTCACTTTCATAATGGCGAGCAGTTTAATTATCGACCATCGCTGGAAGATACACATAAAGAGATAGCCCGCTTTAACCCTGATGATGCGAAAAACTATGATGCACTCGTCGAAACATCGCGTCAGATTTTTGATATAGGGTTTACCCAGCTTGCTGATAAGCCATTCACACGGTTTGGTGCAATGTTAAAGCAGATACCGCACCTATTGCGCTTGCGCAGCTACCTTACTGTAGCTCAGCTAGTGAACCGCCATATAAAACACCCTCTTCTGCGGCAAGCCCTGTCTATTCATCCCCTCCTTGTGGGCGGCAATCCGTTTGATACAACATCTATCTATGCCCTCATCCATTATCTTGAGCGGAAATGGGGCGTGTTTTTCTGCATGGGCGGCACAGGTAAGCTAGTTGCCGAGTTGCATAAGCTTCTTGAGCGAAGCGGCGTTACCGTGAAGCTTAATACAGACATTACTGAAATAAAGACAGCAGGGCGCCGTGTAACAGCCGCCATCACCGGCGATGGCCATGTAATTGAAGCTGATAGAATTGTCTTTAATGGTGACCCACCGACTTTTTACAAACATATGATGCCGTCTCATAAAGGCCGCCGGAAAAAGGTGCTCCCTGATACCGTCACGAAATATTCGATGGGTTTATTTGTCCTGTTTTTTGGTACGACCCGCACATATGAGGATGTAGCCCATCACACAATCTGGATGGGTGAGCGCTATCGTGAATTACTGGATGATATATTCAACAAAAAAATACTAGCTGACGATTTTTCGTTATATCTGCATCGCCCGACAGCAACAGATAAAAGTTTTGCACCTGACGGCTGTGATAGTTTTTACGTGCTCTGCCCAGTACCTAACCTGCAAGGCGATATAGACTGGAATAAAGAGGGCCCTAAATTACAGCATAATATTGTTGAAGCACTTGAAAAAACTATGATGCCCGGGTTGAGTGATGCGATCACAGATGATTTTTATATGACGCCTGAAGATTTCAAAAAAGATTACCGCTCAATGCATGGTGCAGGATTTTCAATCTCACCAACCTTCACCCAGTCAGCATGGTTTCGCTATCATAAC
>CATISA010000086.1 GCA_949529445.1 Alphaproteobacteria bacterium UBA4588 | reverse complement strand
GCATTCCAATGCCTCATTTGACAGGCCCTATCTTTCTTAGTGCAGGCTTACACATCGTTGGGATTGTAGCTATTCCAAGAATTAATGAATTTGTAATTATCGCGCAGCTAGTGATAGGAGGAGCGGTTGGGGCAAGGTTAGCACAAGTCAGCTTTAGTGAAGTGCTGCAATATTTAAGCGACGGTCTTGTTAACACTTTACTTATTCTGGCTTTTTATCTTACAGCAACATTTTTAATGAGTTCAGTTATGGACGTTTCATTTCTAGAAATGTGGCTCGCTTTTGTCCCTGGTGGATTATATGAGGTCACCCTGCTAGCTCTGATATTTGGGTTTGATATCGCCTTTGTTGCCTTTCATCATACAGTTCGCATTATGATGGTTTTCTTGACTATGCCGTTGATTATAACGCGAATGAAAAAATAATTGAAACTCTACCAGGTTTCGCTGAATGTTGGTGATAAAATTTTACGTAAATAAATTATAAATGATTTAAGGGCGTTTTTTCGAAAAGCTACAATTTTTTAGCTTTGACGATGAGGCATCTCACCCACTTCGTACCTGTCAAAAATTAACAAATGGGTGTTATTTAATATGGGCGGCCAATTAGATTATTATATCATGAAAGAGGCGCTTCAGACGATTGCATTAAAGAAAATAATAATGCTAACTCAAAAAAGTGGATGCCAAATGGCGTTCTTAACATACTGTCTCGCTAAAGATCGTAACTCTAATCGTGGGATGAAATTCAGGTGAATAGTCCAATAAAGACAAGACACGTTGCCGTGTGGCGTGGGGAGGGTGAAATAGGTCACTTTGAGACCTATGATGTTCCAGCTTATGACAATCAGACCGTTCTAGATGTCGTCTCGCACATACAGCATTATATCGACCCTAGTCTGTCTTACCGGTTTGCCTGTCGGGTTGGGATGTGTGGTTCCTGTGCCATGATGGTGAATGGCGAACCACGATGGACGTGCCGGACGCATGTTAATAAGGTTGTGGGGCAAGATGTTCTTGAAATAGCACCGTTGAGAAATCTGCCTGTGATCAAGGATCTTGCGACCAATATGGACCCGTTTTTTGAAAAGTGGGTCAAGGCTGAAGCTGTTCATCATTCAAGTTCTAGCCGTGATGACGATATGACAGCAGTTTTGCCTAATGATGCGGAACGCAAGAAAGCAGATGCGGGTATTGAATGTATCAATTGCGCAGTCTGTTATGCGGCATGTGATACGGTAGCTGGCAATGCGGATTATCTTGGGCCTGCGGCTCTACAACGCGCGTGGACGCTTTATAATGATGCGCGTGATGCAGGCAAACAGACCATTTTAGAAGCTGTTTCCGGGGTGGGCGGTTGTCATAATTGCCACGCACAAGGCGGCTGTTCTCATTATTGTCCTAGCGAGCTTAACCCCATGCAGGCAATTGCAGGTCTTAAACAGGCTGCAACCCGCGCTTTGCTCAAGGGGAAGCTGTGATGTTGACGGTACGACTTTACATGCTTCAGCGGGTAACAGCCCTTCTTATGGCGCCCCTCGTTGTGGGTCATATTGGTGTGATGATTTATGCCGTTCAGGGCGGGCTGAGTGCAGCTGAAATTCTTGGCCGCACCCAAGGTAGCGTCTTCTGGTTTTCCTTTTATGGGCTATTTGTTCTAGCTGTTTCGGTTCATGCTGCAATTGGTCTGCGCACGATCCTTCATGAAGTCACCGGTTTATCGGGTCGGCTGTTGATGTTTTTTACCTGGGGTACTGCGCTTTCTTTATGTGTTCTGGGGATGCGTGCAATTCTCGCTGTCACATTCCTTGTGAGGGGTGTATCATGATCCGTCCACATCGCCGCCATCCGCTCTTTCTGGCATTTTTGCTCCACCGAACATCTGGTATTTTGCTCGCATTATTTTTGCCCGTTCATTTTTGGGTGCTGTCTTTGGCCCTGACAGATGCTGCGGCCTTTGATGAGTTTATTCGTTTTACTGATTTAGCGGTAGTAAAGCTTGCTGAGGGCATGCTTGTCTTTCTGCTAGCCGTGCATATCTTTGGTGGATTGCGGCTTATGGCTCTTGAATGGTTGCCATGGACAGCGATGCAGAAACAGCTTGCTGCTGGCGCCATAGCCTTATCATGTTTTGTGTCCATAACTTTTCTTCTACAGGTGATTTAGATGACAACGCTTCTTGAAAGTTGTGAGCGGCACGATACAGATATTCTGATTTTAGGGTCTGGGGGTGCAGGCTTGTTTGCTGCACTTCATGCCCAGCAGACAGCACCAGCAGGAACAAAAATCAGCCTTGCTGTCAAAGGGCTTATTGGCAAGTCAGGCTGCACGCGCATGGTTCAGGGTGGTTATAATGTTGCACTTGGCGGCGGGGATACGGTTGAACGTCATTTTATGGATACTGTTATTGGTGGCAAATGGCTGCCAGATCAGGATATGGCGTGGCGGTTATGTGAACAGGCGGTTGTGCGTATTCGGGAACTTGAAAACGAAGTTGGATGTTTTTTTGATCGGAATGCTGATGGCAGTTTGCACCAGAAAGCTTTTGCCGGTCAGACCGCTGACCGAACGGTTCACAAGGGCGATTTGACAGGGATTGAAATTATCAGCCGTCTGATGGAACAGGTTTTGTCTCAGCCGATTGAAAAACTGCAGGAACATCGTGCGATTGCTTTTGTCCCCACCAAGGATAAATCAGCTCTTGCCGGTGTTTTGTTTATTGATATGCGCAGTGGCGGGTTCCGGTTTGTTCGTGCCAAAACCGTATTGATGGCAACAGGCGGTGGCCCGACAATGTATAAATACCATACCCCGTCAGGTGATAAGACGATGGATGGCCTCTCTATGGCACTGCGTCTTGGCCTTGAAGTCCGAGATATGGAAATGGTTCAATTTCACCCGACAGGACTTTTGGCGGGCGAGCATACACGCATGACAGGCACCGTTCTGGAAGAAGGGTTGCGCGGCGCTGGTGGTCATCTGCTGAATGGTGGTGATAGGCGTTTCATGTATGATTATGACAGCAGTGGTGAGCGCGCGACGCGTGATGTGGTAAGTCGGGCGATCTATGCTGAAATGCGCAAAAGTAATGCCTCTCCAAATGGCGGTGTGTTTATTTCTATGGCCCATCTGGGGCCAGAGCATGTGCGTACCCAATTCAAAGGTATGGTGAAACGCTGTGCTGATAGCGGATTTGATCTGGCGGCAGGGAAGGTTGAGGTTGTGCCCACAGCTCATTATTTCATGGGCGGTGTAATTGTTGATACGGATACACGTGCGGGTATTGAAGGGCTTTATGTTGCAGGTGAAGATGCTGGTGGAGCGCATGGCTCCAACAGGCTTGGCGGGAATGGTGTTGCCAATTCTACTGTCTATGGTGGGATTGCTGGTGATGTAATGGGCCGAGATATTCAGAAATTCAGCCAGTTAAGAGATCCGGATAATGAGGTGTTGGAGCAAGAGATAGCAGCAGCCCTTCTGCCATTTTCGTTTCCATCTGTTCCGTTGCAACCTATTCGGCAAACATTACAAAATATTATGTGGGATCATGTCGGCGTCTTGCGTACACAAGCTGGCATGGAAGCCGGACTTGAGAAGCTGGATGATCTGTCTGTAGAGGTCATGGCATCTGGCGTGTCCCAGGATAGCCGCGCCTTTAATCTGACGTGGCATGACTGGTTGAATTTGCGGTCATTATGTGATGTTTCTCATGTTATTGCCAAAGCAGGAATAGCCCGCGAGAATTCCCGTGGTGCGCATTTCCGGGAGGATTTCCCTGACGTTGGTGATTTGCAGAACTCTTATTTCACAGTTGCCAAGAAAACAGAAGGGGGTTCGCTTGAGCTAAGTCGCCGCGATGTTGCCTTTACGATTGTGTCTCCGGGTGAAACAATTTTGCCAGAGGACGCGCCAACAACACTTGTTGCATCACCGCCGCCGCAAATGACTGAGGCTAGCGCATCACAGATATAGTCATGAGCATAATAACCGGAGATAAAAAATGACCGGAGAGAATAACAGACTGGAGGGGATAAATGATTAGTACAGCGCTGATTCAGTCTACTGCTGAAATATTAATGGATAAGGCTGCGATTGAAATTCCGCAGGATTATTTGGACGGTCTTACACAAGCGGCTGATGCTGAGGAAGGTGACCTATCATCATTTGTCTTGAAGGCGATGCTTGAGAATTATGCTGTTGCCAAAGAAGATAGGCGGGCAATGTGCGGTGATACAGGAACCCCGCGCTGGTATGTTAAGATGGGCAATGAAACTCAGATTGAAGGGGGGCCTGTTGCGCTTGAAAATGCATTACGTCTTGCCACAGCGAATGCAACGGTGAATGTGCCTCTGCGCCCAAACCGGGTTCACCCTCTCTGGCGAACGGACCATAATAATAATGTTGGTATTGCTGCCCCAGAAATCGAATATGGGTTTGAGCCAGGCGGTGAATGGCTTGATCTAACAACTGTTCATAAGGGTGGTTTGTTTGGGACGGATTACCGGATGTTGTTTCCCTCTGACGGTATTGAAGGGATAAAGCGGTTTTATCTGGACTCCCTTGTTGCGTTTGGCAAGCGTGGTCTTGCCTGCCAGCCGGCCATTATTGGCATTGGTCTTGGGGGGACAAAAGATAGCTGCATGGTGCTCGGAAAACGGGCTGCCTGCTTGCGTGTTGTTGGCGATAGAAACCCTGACCCAAAGATTGCCGCCCTTGAAGATGAATTTAAAGAGCTTGGAAATTCGATTGGTATGGGGGCGATGGGGTTTGTTGGAAAATCCATGGTGATCGACTGTAATATCGAGGTAGGCTATTGCCATACGGGCGGTATGCAGATGTCGGTTCATGCCTTCTGCCTGTCATCGCGACGGGCGGTTGCGCGAATTTATGCAGATGGTCAGGTTGACTATAGAACTGATCCAGACTGGTTTACACCCTATCAGAGACGGGAGAGTGTCACATGGGAAACGCAGGAAAGCTCCGCGAAGTCCGCTTAAGTACAACGCCGTCACCTGAAGCACTAGCTGATTTACGTCTTGGCGATATCGTTTATCTAGACGGACTTATCTATACAGCAAGAGAGGGCGTTTATATGCGTGCTCTCGAAGATAAAGCTAATATTCCAATGGAACTGCCACAGCAATCTGCAGCGAATTTTCATTGCTCACCTGCTGCAACAATTAATCCAGATGGCAGTTTTACCCTTGGTGCTGTGACCGCAACCGCCTCTTTTCGGTTTGCTAAATGGTTGCCGGAATGGCTCGCTAAATCAGGCGCTAAGCTTGTGATAGGAAAAGGCGGTATGAGCAGTCAGGATTATAAGAATTATTTTGTGCCTAATGGGGCTATTTATCTTAGTACAGTAGGATATGGGACGGGCGCGCTTTTGGGACGCGGGGTGAAGTCGGTCAAAGACGTTCACTGGCATGAAGAGCTTGGTGTCGCCCAGGCAATGTGGGTGCTTGAGTGCGAGAAAATGGGTCCGTTTATTGTCGAGAGCGATAGCAAAGGTAATTCTTTATTTGAGCGTGAAAATGCCAAAATTGCCGAAAATCTTCATAAGGTCTATGAAGGAACCCGCCCTGCAACCCTCAAACGCTTTGGTGAAACAGATGACCGGGCAGATGAAGT
>CATISA010000085.1 GCA_949529445.1 Alphaproteobacteria bacterium UBA4588 | reverse complement strand
TGATGGTGTCAAACTAGATGGTGGGCAGTCGATGCGCAAACAGGTAGCATCAATCACTGCTGCTGGCATTCCTGAGATGGTACATATCGGGTTATTGCCACAACAGGTCGCATCGCCCAAATTGTTCGCGGTTGTGGGACGTACAGAAGAATCTATTGCTCAGCTTCATCTGGATAAGGAGGCACTTGTAGATTCAGGCGCCTTCGCTATTGTCTGTGAAGGGATGGTTGAGCCGGTTGCCCGGTCGCTTGCCTTATCCTGCCCAGTGACCACTAACGGTATTGGCGCGTCTTGTGCCTGCGATAGACAGATTTTAGTAAGCGAAGATATGCTAGGCCTCTTCGATGATTTTAAGCCGAAATTCGTGCATCAGTTCAGCAATCTATCATTCATCATAACGGCGGCTGCGGCTGCCTACCGGCAGGCGGTCAGTGACGGAATCTTCCCTACCGAGCATAATCTATATGGCTCTATCTCTCATAAAAATGGTAATTGAGCTGCGGAGCTAATCTGCGCGAGAACAGAAATCAGGTGCATCAAAAGCCGTTACAGTCGGCGGTGAGTCAGCAAGCTGGACAATGTCTACCAAACAGGAATGGGCCCCTGGGCCCTGGGCGAGGGAGGAGGGGCCAATATCAGGGGTCAGCATATTCGGATTGCCATGTTTGCAGAGTAGGGGTCTATCTGCCGCATTCGCTTCCATATCACCTGCCGCATAATCAGGGTCAAACCATGCGCCAGTGCTAATCACAATAACTCCCGGCATTACACTCTCACTGATAAGGGCCGCAACCAGGCAAGCACCGCGTCCATTCATGACCTTTACAATATCATGCTGGGTAATCTGCAAGCGGGCAGCATCTTCCGGATGGATGGTCATTGTCTCGCGATCATTTATTTTGGCTGCGCGGCTAATACTGCCATGGTCAAGCTGGGAGTGCAGTTTTGAGACTGGTTGGTTGGAAATCATATGTAAGCGGGTGCCACGGTCTGCACTACCGAGCCATTCGATAGGTTCTAACCATGCTGGGTGTGGCGGAAATGTCGAATGTTCGAAGTGAGCGATAACATCCGACCCTATTTCAATTTTACCGCTGGGTGTTTTAAGCCGGTTAGCAGTAGGGTTCATGCGGAAAGCTTCTAAAAAAATAGGGTCTTTTTCCGGTGGTGGAATTTTAAACCAACCTTCTGTTCGGAAACTATCATAATCAGGGAACGTGACATCCTGTTCGGCGACTTTCTGACGGCTTACATCATAAATCCAGCGTTGCCACTCTGCGGCTGTGCGCCCTTCGGTAAAGCTATCTTCGGCGCCAAGCTGACGGGCAATTCCCGACAGAATTGTATAGTCATCCCGCGCATCACAATAGGGCTCTATTAGTTTGTCCATACTCAGAACATAAGGGTCACGCGGTGTCAGCGCTATATCCTCACGTTCAACAGGATGCGTGCAAGGCAGGATAATATCAGCATGCCGCGCATTGGCATTCCAGCACCAGTCATGCACCAGAATGGTTGCTGGCTTCTGCCATGCTTTCACCATCCGTGTGAGATCTTGATGATGGTGGAACGGATTGCCACCTGCCCAGACCATCATCTCAATATTGGGGTAATGATATTGCTTGCCATTATACTGAAATGCAGCGCCTGGATTCAGCAGCATGTCGCTAATACGGGCAACCGGAATAAAGCTAGAAATAGCATTATGGCCTTGTGGTAGGTCAGCAAAATCAAGTTGCCGGATTGCATTGCCAATCGTATTCACCGCGGAATAGCCAAAGCCTATACCGCCGCCTGGCAGACCAATCTGGCCAAGCATTGAGGCTAATGTAATCGCTGTCCAATAAGGCATCTCACCGTGATGTTGGCGGGTGAGTGACCAGCTAATGGATATCATTGTGCGCTTTGATGCCATGCGGCGGGCGAGGGCGCGAATGTCATCTGCTGCCATATTGCATACTGGTGCAGCCCAGTCGGCTGATTTTGGGACATTATCGTCAGTACCAAGAAGATAGCGCTCAAACCTATCAAACCCTGCCGTGCAACGCGCCAGAAAATCTGTATCATGCAAGCCTTCATAATGCAGCGTATGACAAAGCCCAAGCATTAGGGCTGTATCTGTATTGGGGCGGAGGGGAATCCATTCAGCGAGGCAGGCGTCATCCAAATCACTGCGCAAGGGTGAGATATTGATAAATTCAACACCTGCGTTCACTGCGTTCATCAGGCTATCTTTTTGGATATGAGAGGCTGTCCCGCCCTGATTTATTTGCCCGTTTTTGAGCGGAATACCCCCGAATGTCACCATCAACTCGGTATATTTGGCAATATTCTGCCAGCTCGTTATGTCATAAACGAACAAGCGGAAATCTCCGAGCACATGCGGGACGATTACTTCAGCTGCTGCAAAGCTATAAGTGTTAACTGAGCGCGTATAGCCGCCAATACAATTTAAGAACCGGTGGAGCTGGCTTTGGGCATGATGGAAACGGCCAGCACTGGCCCAGCCATAGGAACCAGCAAAAATCGCCTGATTGCCAAATGTGTCACCTACACGTTTATATTCAGCAGCGACCAGCTGTTCAGCTTCTTCCCATGAAACTTCAATAAAGGGGTCTATGCCGCGCAAATGTGGGTTACTACCAGGCCCATTTTCAAGCCAGCTTTTGCGGATAGAGGGACGGGCAATGCGGGTTGGTCCGGTTAAGACATCAAGTACGCCCTGTCCAATTGGCGAGGGGTCTTTATCCGTTTCAAAATCGTTCAAACCAATAAGTTTACCATCACGTAGATCGGCCCGAAAGCTCCCCCAATGGGTGCTCGTAATCGGCATGCGGTCAAGATGGGTCATACGCTATTATCCCTTGTATCAAAGAGCAGAGGAAAAGCTTGGCAAAAAATCATCAGACAGGCTAGCTTTTTTATCTAGCACGCTACCAGATGAGATGCTTTTGCTAGCGCTGTGCTTTGGGTGCTGGCGCGCCCATGGCCTCGGCTGTAATTATCGCCTCCATGAATAGAGTCGCACCGCCACCAATCTCAACCTCTGATATCTGTTTCTCACAAGTGATGTTTGGACAGTACGCACCGGCAGCGTGTGCGCGCGTTTCAGCCAGCAGCCGTGCCCTGTCTTCAGCCTGCTGAAGTGCCTCATCACGAGTCGGAAAATCGTTCACTCCATCAGGGTGATGCACTCTGAAGACCCCGTCAGTTGGCTGGGTAACAATAATGCTCACACGCTGGCGTACTGCGCCTGCTGCTGCCCCAACCGCTCCAGCAACATCAGCATGGTCTGGTACAATCAGCGTTGCGCCAAGGCATGCTGCAATGTCAGGGTAATGGGTTGCAGCAGACGCCCCAAGGGCTATCAGCGGCACATCAAGGCGCAGGCTATGTGAGGTTGCTGTCTGCCTGGTGTGAGGCGACTCATCAAATAGACCAGTCAGCAATGGCGAGGAGGACACAGCGCGCTCACCCTTACCATCCTCGGCGAGCGCTGCATCCATCAATCCAATTGCTGACTGGCGTGTAAGGGTAGCTAGCACCATCTCTGCTAACTCTTCTGGTGAGTGAGCAATCAGGCTTCCTGCAGCAGATTTCTGGCGCGCCAATAAAGTGCCGCCATACATCGCCGCTTGCCGATCAAAAGCATCAAATCGATTCAGAATATGGGCTGCATCAGTTGGCGTAAAGCAGGACATCATGAGCAAACCGCGTCGTACCAACCTGTCAACTGCGCCCAACGCAACTTGTGTGGTTGCAAGCTGTGCGAGCGGCATAACTGAATGTTTTAGAGCCATTTCGGCTAGTTTTACTTCGGACCGCGATAACCAGTCCGGCACTCCATCTGGCATAACCGCAACAATGAAACGGGCATCAGACGCAAGCGGAATGGCCTGTGCCAGATGCTCCTCAAGCCACTCATTAATACCGTTATGCTGGGTGCTTAACAGGCTCAGCGGAATAGCGCGACGTGGCCCGAGAACAACACCGCCATCGCGCGACCTGCTAGCTGTCTGTACGTCTGAATCTCCACCAAGGCCTGACGTGCGAATACGGGCTGCTTCAACCATTGTCTGCCAGCCGCCAACATGGGCGCCATCTTTGCTGAGCAGGGGTGCTCCGCCACGTAACAGCGCAATATCAGTTGTTGTTCCGCCAATATCAGCCACAAGTGCTGTTTTTTCATCTGCCAGAAACGCGGCCCCTGCAAGGCTTGCCGCTGGGCCAGACAAAATTGTTTCAACAGGCCGAGAGCGGGAAAAATCTGCATGCAGTAACGAGCCATCGCCTTTGACTACCATTAACGGACAAGATAGGTGCGAGGTTATCATTACCTGTTCTGTGGCCGTAATAAGTCGTTCAAGCAGGCTTATCAGTCGGGCATTTA
Source organism: Alphaproteobacteria bacterium UBA4588 (assembly GCA_949529445.1). Taxonomy (GTDB): domain Bacteria; phylum Pseudomonadota; class Alphaproteobacteria; order Puniceispirillales; family Puniceispirillaceae; genus UBA4588. The sequence goes on along the minus strand of CATISA010000085.1, from coordinate 12,702 downwards.
GCAGGGCTGTCAAGGCACGGCGTGGCCCGCCAAGGCTCGATGATAATTCATAGCTACAAGATACAGGAAGACCTGTTGTCTTGCGCACGATATCACGCACCCGTTGTTCATGTTCTGGATTGCGAGTGGCAAAATGACTGGCAACTGCAAAGCTTGATACCTGCCCTGTTATATTTTCAAGCGCAGCATACAGAGCCTTTTCATCAAGCGGGCCTTGCATACTACCGTCTGTTTTATGGCCACCAGAAAGATGGAGAACAGGATCATTGCCAAGAGCGTCGGTCAGGCCCGCTCGTCCAGTCATTTCCACATCAAAGCCAATTAAGATAAGGCAAACAGCGCCGCCAACAGATTCAACAATAGCATTTGTTGCCAGAGTTGTTGACAGGCTAACAAGAGAAATATCATCACGGTTTCCGTTCCATGACGTAAGCAGAGCATCAATAGCGTTGTCAACGCCAATAGCTAGGTTATGGCGTGTGGTCAGCGATTTGGCAGACGCTATAACACGGCGTTCTGACATATCAAGTAAAGCAGCATCGGTAAAAGTGCCGCCAGTATCTAGCCCAACTACAAGTGTCATGTCGCTTTTATAACTCCCTCATTCCGGTCCTTGAAGGATGAATCTCGATGTTGGGATTCATTGTTTATGTCGTGGTTTATATCGTGCGGGCCTGCAGAAAAATGCTTGTATCCAGTCTGCAACAACACTGTCATCTGTTGTGTTGTTCAGACTAGCCAGTGCTGTCTTTGTCTGTTCGTCGCCTACCTTTGGTGTGAGGACTGTGAGTAAGTCTCTGGAATAGTCAGCCGAAAATTCTGGGTGTCCCTGAACGCTGAAGACCGTATCATCAATTGCAAATATCGCGTTCGGACAGAAGGTATCACCGGCAATGCAGGTTGCCTCTGGCGGGAGTTTTGTGACCTGATCCTGATGAAAATAAATGAGGGTCACAGTGTTCTTATCCCCATGCATCCAATGAGCATGTGTCTTGATATCAACAGTGCGTTCACCAACACCCCAGCCTTTCTCTGACTTCTCTGCCCAGCCTCCTAATGCATGGGCAAGAAGCTGATGACCAAAACAAATCCCCATCAGCGGAATTTTTTGCGCATGTGCTTCTCTGACAAAAAATATTAATTGGTTAATCCATGGCTCATCGTCATAAACGCCACAGGCAGAACCAGTAATAAGATAGCCATCGAACGTATCAACTGATTCAGGGAAAATTCCGTCTTTAACGGCAATTGCAGTGCATGACAAAGGCGCGCTAATGGCGGCAAACATGCTAGTGAACATGGTTGCATATTGTGGGTGGCGTGGGTCCATCTTGGCATTGTTTTGGCCAGCTTCTAGGATTCCAATTTTCATTTGTCTGCGGTTCCTTTCATGGCTTTGTAAATGGTCGGTATTTTTTACCAGAAAGTTCTCTTTGGATGAAGAAAATCTATCTTAGAAATATCAGGATAAAAACTATCCACCCGCCATAAACTCGTGCAAATAAGACGTTTCTGTTATTCTGGAGGGGGCGTTAGGCGCTGGTGCATTTCGTTCAGGATATACAGACGGATGGCACTTGACAGGCCGCCAGACGTCCGGCTCCTGTCAGTATCAATTTCTGTGATGAGCTGGGCAACAGCTTTGTTTTGCGCTGTGGCAAGGGCACAGAGGACATCCCAGAATTCTGGCTCCAGCGATATTGATGTTGCGTGACCTCTGATAGAAACAGAATATTTTTGTATCATGCTGTTTTCTTATCATCGCGTGAAAAGCGGGCAACTAGTTCTGTGTGCGGGGTAAGGTGAAACTGGTCTATCATCTGAAGCCAGTCACAGACATATCCTGCGCCAAGCAGCTGTTGCGCATCTTGGCAAAAGCTGTAGGGGTTGCACGAAATCATTGCGATAATAGGAAGGCGTGCTTTTACGATTTCAGTTATCTGCGCCGATGCTCCAGCACGGGGTGGATCGATAATAGCACAGTCAATCCCTGCAAGTTCATCTGCTCGCAACGGCGCATCAAACAGGTTGCGGCGTACGAAGGTTACCTCATGTCCGTAACCAGCTTTATTCGCCGCCTGCTGAAAATGAGTCACTGAGGATGCGTTGTCTGCTGCAAGCACTGTTTTTCCTTTATTAAGAAGCGGCGCGCTTAATGTGCCACAGCCGCAAAAAATATCAGCAATTGAATGGGCCTCTTTCACACAGTCAGCAACAGCATCTTGAAGTGCAGCTTCACCGGTTAGGGTTGATTGCAGAAAAGCGCCGCTTGGTGGGGTGAGTAAAAGACCACCCCAGCGCACTATTGCCTCGCCTCCAGCATAGATAAGGTAGGGATCAACATCACCAGGTTGGAGCACCGATAAGCGCTGACATCCAACCATAGCTGTTTCATGGGCAAGAGAAGATAATACATCATGGTCTAGCTTGTCTTGTGGCAATAAAAGAATATCAACACCGCTATCCAAAAGGTTGAGCTGGCACTGGCCTGTGCTGCCTGATGGTAGGTGAAGTCCCCATTCTTGCAATGAAAGCGCGACCTTGGAAAGCTCAGGAAGCATAATAGTACAGGATGATGCTGGCTGGATAAACTGGCTCGCTCTCCCGAGAAATCCTAAAATAAACGTATCGCCAGTCCGCCTGAAGGACAGCGCAACACGACGGCGTGAGCCAGGGCCTGTCCATATGGCTGGGCGCTTTTCTACAGGAGAAATCGCCGCATTTTCAAGCAAGTCATAAAGAGCATTTTCTTTCCATCTACGATAAGCACTAGTCTCCATATGCTGGAACTGACAGCCGCCACAGGCAGGGAAGACTTTACAAGACGGTTCTTTGCGGTCAGGGCTTTGCGTGATCAGCTCAATAATATCTGCACGTACACCATCAGATGAACGACTTATCGGTTTTACTTTAAGCGTTTCATGCGGCAAAGAGTCAGGAACAAATAGCCGAATGGTTTGTGGCCGATAATCAAGAACCATTTCTGCTTCGGCAATGCCATCGCCGCGGGCCCCTAGGTGATTGATAACACAATTTATATCAGGAGTATTGCGCGGCAGTTTCTTCTCTGCAGAGTGAGAGCGTGTTTTCGGCGCGGTTTTGCGTTTTCGAAATTTATTAGATGCATGCCGGCGGTTATGTGCCATTATTTACCCTTTGCACAGGATCACATCAAAAATAGGCCTTAAGAGGCTGTTTCATACCTAGCCGATGCTCCATCCATACCAGATAACACGACCTTTTATCATCATATCACTAAGTTTCCTATGATAGGCACTATATTGCGTATTGGCCGAAGAAATTCTTACCTGATGGAGACTATTATTTTGCCGCAAGTGCCAGGTGATCTCCTGTTCGAACTAATACTCGGCATGCTTGGCATGGCAGGCATTCGCTCCTTTGATAAGCTTAGAGGCATAACACGCTAGTAGCTTCGTTTCACCGAAAATAGGGCAGCTGATATCAGTGCTGATTTTAGCGCACTATCGTCAAGGCCTGATAGACTTTTAAGTGCCAGGTCAATTTCTTGCTCGGCAGCTGCCAAGGAACGTTCAATAGCGTTATGGTAGCTCAGAATGGCAACCGCCTCTTCAAAATCCCCCTCATTAATATTACCCTCAGCTTGCGTACGCTGCCAGAAGGCACGCTCCTGCGCACTGCCATCACGCCACGCGAGAATAACAGGCATAGTGATTTTACCGTCTCTAAAATCATCACCAGCATTTTTCCCCATGCCATCACTTGTGGCTGCATAATCCAGCGTATCATCACAAATTTGAAAAGCGCGCCCAAGCGACAAGCCATAATGATGCATTGCTAGACACTCAGAATCTGTTCCGCCGCCAACCCGGCATCCAGATTCAGCGGCCGCAGCAAATAGAATGGCTGTTTTGTTGGTAATCACTTCCAGATAATCTTCTAGCGGGCTCGCAGGTTCTCCGGCCAAACTCATCTGTTTGATCTCGCCTTCGGTTATCCGAGCAGATGCAGTAGACAACATATCCAGTACTGAGATGTCACCGGTTAACACCATCAGTTGAAAAGCGCGGGCAAACAAAAAATCCCCAACGAGAACAGATGCTTCATTGCCCCAAAGGGCATTCGCAGTATCGCGGCCTCTGCGTTTGTCTGACATGTCGATAACATCATCATGTAGCAATGTTGCACTATGGATAAATTCAACGGATGCTGCGAGCAGATGTGCAGCTTCGGGCAGGTCAGGTGTGCCGGATGAGCGCTGACCCATAAGAGCGCCTGCCAGACAGAGCATAGGACGCATACGCTTTCCCCCAGCAGCAACCAGATGGCCAGCCAGCTGCGGGATAAGAGGCACGTCAGATCCGAGCCGTTCAATGATGACATCATTGGTACGGGCCATAGCCTGTTTGGTAAGTACAAGCAGCGCTTCAAGCGATGGCGGCTCTATATTGCTTTTGGTCATTCTATCTGAGGTCATTCCCGAAACGTCCCGTCGGTGATATGGTCGTGCAAGGTTAAGGATCGTTGTGCTCTATTTGTTACGGTGTGGCGATTTTTGGAGCAAGTAAAATGTGTATCTTTGTTGGAGTCTGTTCGATGTGAGAGGCAGCATGCACAAAATGATATTGCGACAATAATAATATTTGCGAAGAAAAAGGACTTTTATGACGGATAAACCGTTAGCTGAAGATACAGAGACTACCGATGATAGCTTCCTGAACGGTCAGATACAGATACGCCAGCTGCGGAGCGGTTATCGTATTGGCACAGATGCTGTTATGCTAGCAGCGACTATCCAAATGAAGGCAGGTCGTCTGCTTGATATGGGAGCAGGAGTTGGTGGTATATCGCTTGCGATTGCACACAGACTTGTCGACACCCAGATAACAGCAGCTGAAATTGATCCCGTAAGCCATGCGTTGCTTACCCATAACATTGCGCTCAATGAGCAGCGTGCCCGTATTCGCTCACTCCGAGCCGATATATTATCTTTGCCACCTGTGATGGCTGGCTCATTTGATCATGTTGTCTCAAATCCCCCATTTCATCATGCGTCTGATTCCCCGTCGCGGTCCCGTCGCCGTACCCTTGCTCATTATGAAACAGATGAGAGGCTCGGTGAATGGGTTGACGCAGGTCTTGCTGCACTGAAACCCAAAGGCCGGTTGACGATGATTGTGCGTGCAGACAGGACTGATATTATTATGGCCAGATTGAGGGCAGGCGGTGCCGGCGAGATAGTGTTGTTTCCGCTTTGGTCGTATCAAACTAGTCCAGCCATCCGGATAATCATTACGGCGCGAAAAGCCGTCAAGGGCGCGATGGCAGTGCTTCCGGGCCTTGTGCTTCACACTACAACTGGTGCTTTGACGCACGAAGCACAACAGGTTATGAAAGGAGAGAGTGTGCAGCTGGCACATCCAGCGACAACTCATCTTTCATAATTTGGCAGTTGAACTCTCCCATGGCATCATTTTCTTCATTATTATTTTGGCGTAAAAAGCCTCCTAAGGTCGCTGTTGTCAGGCTATCTGGTGTCATTGTGGCTGAAACAGGTCCACTTCGGCGTGGACTTAATCTAAATCAGATTGAAAGCCAGCTTAAACGCGCTTTTACCATTCCGTCAGTTAAAGCTGTTACGCTTGTGATTAATTCACCTGGCGGCTCTCCTGTACAGAGCCAGCTTATTGCGGCGCGGATACGTCAATTGGCAACGCGGCATAATGTGCCTGTTTTGGCCTTTTGCGAAGATGTTGCTGCCTCTGGTGGCTATTGGCTTGCTGCAGCAGCTGATGAAATTTATGCAAATTCTGCCTCTGTAATAGGCTCAATTGGTGTTATTTCGTCTGGCTTTGGGTTTCCTGAAGCTTTGAAACGCCTTGGTGTGGAGCGGCGGGTTTATACGAGCGGCTTGTCCAAATCAATGTTGGACCCTTTTTCCGAAGAAAAAGACAGCGATGTTGCTCATCTTTCAGCATTACAGTCAGACATTCACCAACTATTTATTGATTATGTAAAATCTCGCCGTGGAACGCGTCTTTCTGGTGCTGATGAAGAGCTGTTCAGCGGTAAATTCTGGACTGGGAATCAGGCAAAAAGCTACGGTCTTGTCGATGGTGTTGGCCTGTTTCATGATGTCTTAGAAAGCCGGTTTGGTGCAGATGTAAAAATTATTACCCTGTCTCAGCGTACCTCATGGCGAAGCGTCACAGCGCGCCTTGGCTCGCGTCTGCCTTCTGGGTTTGCAGCCCAGCTTATCGATGATGCGCTTGCACAAGCAGAAGAGCGCGCGCACTGGTCACGGTTTGGACTCTAAGATGAAAGTGCAGGCATAAATAAGGGATGATGAAATGATTGCAAAATTTTTCTGGCTTGCTGTTATTCTGGCGGTTGTCTGGGCTGTGTTTCGTGTTATCGAACTACGTAAAACCAAACCGCGCCCACCTGAATCAGGTAGTCCAACGCAATCTGGTACTCAGGCTGATTCCAACAGTAACGTAAAAGAGCGCGCTGAAGATGACGCGCTTGAGCTTAGAGAATGTGATGAATGTGGAGCGTTTGTTACTGCCGCCGGATGTAGTCGTGCGGCCTGTTCTGTTCGCGGTTGATTTCCTGCGTTTAGATAGGCTAGATTGCGGCTCTATCTTTTGATTTCTTTTCGTGTGAAACAATCACCTATGCGCACCGATTTTCAGTCTATCATTCTTAACCTGCAAAGCTACTGGGCTGCCAATGGCTGCGTCATTCTGCAACCCTATGATATGGAAGTAGGGGCAGGAACATTTCATCCAGCAACAACATTGCGGGCTCTTGGTCCTGATGATATCTGGAAAGCTGCTTATGTGCAGCCCTCACGCCGGCCAACTGATGGCCGTTACGGTGAAAATCCAAACAGGTTACAACATTATTATCAGTTCCAGACTATTTTAAAGCCGTCGCCTGCTGATGCGCAGGAACTTTACCTCGGCTCGCTTCAAGCGATTGGTCTTGATGTGCATGCCCATGATATCCGGTTTGTTGAGGATGATTGGGAATCGCCTACGCTTGGTGCGTGGGGTCTTGGCTGGGAAGTTTGGTGCGATGGGATGGAAATTTCGCAATTTACCTATTTCCAGCAGGTCGGAGGGCTTGAATGTAACCCTGTCCCGCTAGAGCTTACCTACGGGCTAGAACGGCTTGCGATGTTCATTCAAGGCATTGATGACGTCTATGAGCTTGATTGGGACGGCGTTCCTAATGATGAAGGCGGGAAATCTTATGGTGATATTTTTCATCGTGCTGAAGTTGAATTTTCGCGCTGGAATTTTGAGGTTGCTGACACAGATGTCCTGCTTCAGCATTTCAAGGATAGCGAGGCTGAATGCCAGACACTGCTTGCTGAGAAGCTTGCCTTGCCCGCTTATGACCATTGTATGAAAGCAAGCCATCTATTTAATCTGCTTGATGCGCGCGGGGTTATCTCTGTTACTGAACGTCAGGGTTATATTGCCCGGGTGCGAACATTGGCAAAAGGATGCTGTGAGACATGGGTTGGTAATGCACAGGGGAACGACGCATGAGCCTGCTTTTTGTTGAAATTTCCTGCGAAGAAATCCCCGCCCGCTTACAAGTAGATTCAATTAAAGCTCTGCATTCACGCCTGATGGATGGTCTTAGCGAGGCTGGCTTCTCTCCGGTAGCAGGACGAAGCGCTATTAGCCCGCGCCATATGGCAGTCGAAATTACAGGGCTTGAAGCACGTCTTGCAGACAGAGTCAGCGAACGTCGTGGTCCGCGCAGTGACGCACCCGATAAGGCAATTGACGGGTTCTGCCAGTCAGCCGGCCTAACGCGTGAAGCGCTTCATGTGCGGGAAACAGATAAAGGCAGTTTCCTGTTTGCAAATGTAACAGAGACAGGTGCTGTTCTGGCAGAAATTCTGGTGCCTCTTATCAATAATGTGATCAATCAGTTTCCGTGGCCAAAAAGCCAGCGCTGGTCCCGTTCGACTGTTACGTGGGTTCGCCCATTAAGGTCTGTTAGCGTTCTTGTTGATGGGGCTGCTATTGAGGGCGAGGTTATACTAGGGGGCGGTATGGTGATGCCCTTTGGCACGCTGGCTCTCGGCCATCCTTTTTATACGCACGATCCTATTCAACTCAGCGACTTTGATAGCTATCTTGGTGATATGAAAGCAGCGCATGTCATTGTTGATGCAGAGAGCCGCCGCGAAGATATTATGCGCCAGTCAGGTAAGTTAGCAGATACGCACGGTATTGAGCTTGTCCCTGATGAAGGGTTGCTGCGTGAGGTTACAGGCTTGGTAGAATGGCCACATGCAATTTTAGGGCGAATTCAGCCTGAATTTATGGAATTGCCTGCCGAAGTGCTCGTGACATCCATGCGTGTTCATCAGAAGTTTTTTGCAACACGCTATCCAGAGGGTCATGAAAAGAGTGGTCAGCTCGCACCCTATTTTCTGACTATAGCAAACAGAGATTGTAATGCTGACCAGGTCGCGCTGATTGCCACCGGAAATGAGCGTGTTTTAAAAGCTCGATTGGCAGATGCTGCATTTTTCTGGCACCAGGATAATATGACACCGCTCGAAACGCTCTTGCCAAAACTTGGCTCGGTTGCTTTTTTTGACGGTCTTGGAACCGTGGCTCAAAAAGCTGATAGGCTGGCGAATCTTGCGGGTCAATTTGCCCATTATCTTGCTGGTTGTAATGAAGCTGATGCAGTGCGTGCTGCGCATTTATCCAAGGCAGATCTTTTGACTGGTATGGTGGGTGAATTTCCGGAATTACAGGGCATTATGGGTGGCTATTATGCGGCTTCAGGTGATGAAACAGCAGCCGTCAGTCAGGCAATTTCAGACCATTATCGCCCGCAAGGTCCATCAGATAATTTGCCCCACTCTTCAGAAGGCTATGCTGTATCCCTTGCAGATAAGCTTGATACCCTAACTGGCTTCTTCGGGATTGATCAGAAACCGACAGGGTCGCGTGACCCGTATGCATTGCGCCGCGCCGCGCTGGGAATTTTGCGGATCATGGATGAGGCAGACATCGCTTTGCCACTTGATAAGCTGATGAAACATGCTGCAGATTTATATCATTTCGATGATAGTGATGAAGACTTGCCGGGGTTTTTCCGCGAAAGATTGCGTGTTGTCCTGCGAAATAAAGATATTGCGCATGATGTTGTCAGTGCCGTTCTTGGGTGTCATGACGGGATTGGTCATCTGCATTTAATCATGCGGCAGTCAGCCCAGCTTGATAGTTTTTTGAAAACAGATCCCGGAATCGCAGTCTTATCGGGGTGGCGCCGTGTTGCCTCACTACTTTCTGCCGAAGAAAAAAAGGCTGCTTTGCTTGAGACAGTGCCATCATCAGCATTATTCGAGACTGAGCAGGAAGCCCAGCTCATGGCGGCCGTCAATATGCTACCAGAAATGATGCCTGATACGCCAGCTGCCATGGCTGAATTGATGACAGCTATAGCCACTCTTGCCGAACCGATTGAGCAATTTTTTACACATGTAATGATCAATAGTGAGATAGATGAGATTCGGCTAAATCGTTTGGCGCTTCTCCGGCTCGTGCGGTCGCGGATGGGACTTATTGGCGATTTATCTCAGATAGAAGGTGGTTAGTCAGACGATACCCATTTATTGAAATTTTTCTCAGACTTGAGAAATGTGACAATTATCCTATCTCTCCACAGATAGGATAAGGTTAGTAAAAAATAGGAGCCAGCGCATGAAAAAATGGGTGTATTCATTTGGTAAAACCCAATGTGATGGAGATGCCAGTATGCGCGCTCTGCTGGGTGGTAAAGGCGGCAACCTTGCCGAGATGGCATCCATTGGACTGCCTGTTCCACCGGGCTTCACAATATCAACTGATGTCTGCTCACATTATTACGAACATGGTCATTGCTATCCTGGTGCTTTGAAGGCTGAAATCGAAACAGCACTTCATCTTGTTGAGCAAGAAACAGGAAGCAGTTTCGCGGATGAGAATAACCCGCTGCTTCTATCGGTTCGCTCAGGAGCTCGTGCATCAATGCCGGGCATGATGGATACCGTTCTCAATCTTGGTTTGAACGATAAGACAGCTGCAGGTCTAGCCGCTAGTACAGGTGATGCTCGATTTGCTTATGACAGCTATCGCCGGTTTATCCAGATGTATGGCGATGTGGTGATGGAAGTGGATCACGGGCTCTTTGAAGACGCCCTTGAAGATATGAAATTGAAACGGGGAGTTTTTGTTGATACTGATCTCACTGGTGATGATCTGGAACAACTTGTTTGTGAATACAAAAAGATTGTCGGTGAAGAAGCTGGTGTTGATTTTCCCCAAGATCCAATGGAACAGCTTTGGGGTGCTATTGGGGCTGTCTTTGCAAGCTGGATGAATCAGCGCGCGATTACTTATCGCCGGTTGAATGATATTCCGGCCGAATGGGGTACAGCTGTGAATGTGCAGGCGATGGTGTTTGGTAATAAAGGTAATGATTGCGCTACAGGTGTTGCTTTTACGCGGGACCCGTCGACGGGCGAAAATCTGTTTTATGGCGAATATCTTATCAACGCACAGGGTGAGGATGTCGTTGCAGGGATTCGCACGCCCTTGCCATTGACGCGCCATGCCCGTGAGGTATCTGGAACAGACATTCTGTCTCTTGAAGAAGCAATGCCTGAAATTTTCTCTCAATTAGCAGATGTCCGCACTACTCTTGAGAGGCATTATGGAGATATGCAGGATCTTGAATTTACGGTGCAGCAGAATAAGCTCTATATGTTACAGACACGGAGTGGAAAACGGACGGCAGAAGCTGCTTTGACAATCGCTGTTGATATGGCCGAAGAGGGACTTATCACCAAAGAAGAAGCCGTGATGAGGCTGGATCCAGCATCGCTTGACCAGCTGTTACATCCTACCCTTGACCCCTCAGTAGACAGACACGCAATTGCCCGCGGCTTGCCAGCCTCTCCTGGTGCGGCAAGCGGCATTATAACGCTGACAGCAGATATGGCTGAAAAGCGCGCGAACCAGGGTCAGTCTGTTATTCTGGTGCGACTAGAAACTAGTCCTGAAGATATCCATGGCATGCATGCCGCAGCTGGTATTTTAACAGCACGGGGCGGTATGACGAGCCATGCAGCGGTTGTTGCGCGTGGAATGGGCCGGCCATGCGTTTCAGGAGCAGGTGAGCTTCGTATTGATACTGAACGTGGTGTTGTTTATTGCGGTGATGTTGAATTAAACGACGGTGATACGCTAACCATTGATGGTGCGGCAGGCGAAGTTTATCAGGGTACGTTAGAGATGGTCCAGCCGTCATTGTCGGGTGCCTTTGAAATCATCATGGGCTGGGCAGATGGACTGCGCGATATGGCTGTGCGCACAAATGCTGAAACACCTGCCGATGCCGAGGCAGCGCGCGCCTTTGGTGCCGAAGGCATTGGACTTTGCCGGACAGAGCATATGTTTTTCGATTCCGATAGAATCATTGCGATGCGTGAAATGATTATGGCTGTTGATACAGCAGGGCGACAATTAGCACTTGATAAGCTATTGCCAATGCAACGACAGGATTTTGTTGCCCTGTTCGAGATTATGTCTGGTCTTCCAGTAACAATTAGACTGCTTGATCCGCCGCTTCACGAGTTTCTGCCGCATAGTGAAGAAGAGCTTGCAGAGGTTGCACAGCAGGCTGGGGTGTCCGTTGAGCTAGCCCGCCAGCGTGCTTTGCGTCTGCGTGAGTCAAACCCCATGCTGGGTCATCGTGGATGCCGACTTGCCATTAGCTATCCGGAAATATGTGCTATGCAGTCTCGTGCTATCTTTGAAGCGGTTGCCAAAGTTGCCGCTACAGGGACTGCCCCGATACCTGAAATTATGGTGCCGCTTGCCGCGACAGCACGTGAGATTGAAATTTGCCGCCAGATCATTGAGACAGAAGCTGATGCGGTGCAAACTGAAACAGGACAGACATTTTCGTATCTGATTGGTACAATGATAGAATTGCCCCGCGCCGCATTATGTGCGGATCAGTTAGCAGTGCAGGCCGAATTTTTCTCATTCGGTACGAACGACCTCACCCAGACAGCATTAGGCATTAGCCGTGATGATGCAGCTAGTTTCATGCGTGCCTACCAAGATGCTGGTATTTATGCTGTCGACCCGTTTGTCTCAATTGATACTGATGGTGTTGGCGGGCTTGTAAAAGTAGGGGTTGAAAAAGGTCGGGCGGCCCGTGCTGACATCAAACTTGGTATTTGCGGGGAGCATGGCGGCGACCCAGCCTCTATTCATTTCTGTCAGTCAGCGGGACTTGATTATGTATCCTGTTCACCTTTCCGGGTGCCAATTGCCCGTCTTGCTGCAGCACAGGCCGCAATTATTGCAAAATCATCTAAGAGTTAACAAGACAAGAACACGCCAGGAAACAAGATGTTCTAAACGCCTTAAAAGGCTCTTCTATTTTATCAGAAGAGCCTTTCTTGTAACGCGGAGATGCCAAAGAGGCTGATGCCTTATTTCTTAGGCTCGGTTAGCTTTGCTTGATTGACGATGTCAATTTTGCGCGGCTTCATTGCGTCTGGTACTTCACGTTCAAGGTCAATATGTAGGAGCCCGTCCTGCAGAGATGCCCCTTTTATATGGATGAAATCAGCTAATTGGAAACGTCGTTCAAACTGACGCGTAGCTATTCCGCGATACAAATATTCAG
>CATISA010000084.1 GCA_949529445.1 Alphaproteobacteria bacterium UBA4588 | reverse complement strand
CGAGATGGTTGGCACCATAAGCCAAGCAAGATAGACAATACCGGCAAGACCAAGATAAGCAGCTGAAAAGCACAGGAACCCTGCACGGTTTTTCCCGTAGCCTAAGAGATAGCCAAGCACATTATCAAAAGCGCCATGAGGTAGGCCGATAACCATCACCAAAAGAAGGCTGGCGTAATCAATCAAAGAAAGGCTCATGAAACAGGTCCTTTGAAGCGTGCCACGAGCGCATGTAGGCAGATCCGAAGAGCGGCGCGTAAGAAGAGCTGTTTTGGCATGGCATAGATAATTTTACCAATGATAGCAGGCCCAGCTATTCCTGACATAAAGCGGGCAAGCTCATCTCCGCGCAGTGCTTGAGCGATTGTCATGAACAAATTAGGTGCCAGTGAGGGCGCATGTTTTAAGACGTTAAGAAAGATGGCATCCATCAGAAGGTCACGGCGTCGATGGGGGTGCGGAACGTGAATGTCTGAGATGTCTGGGGTGCCTGCAAATTGGCGGGCGAGGGTTGCAACTTGCTTTTGAATAAAGGTAAAGGCATAGCCGGATGAGGGACGAATAGCACCGCTATTGCTGCCAATAGCGGGGTAGCTACTATGGGGGCGGGCAGGAAATGCCATGGGAATACAGCCTTTTTCCGTGCGATCTACGGTAAATTCTGTGAGAGAAAACTGTTCTAGGAGATAGGTTGTTATCGCCTTTTCATACCAGCTATCTGCTTCTGGTGTGAATGAGAACATGGTTGATTCAACAAGGGCTGTATGAGCATCAAACGGCAAAAGATAGATAAAATGAATGCCTCGTGACTGGTCCGTATTGAAATCCATCAACCGAGCAATACCAGCCTCGAAAACGGGTGTCTTGCTATAGACTTCCCAGCCGAGGAAATGTTGTTTCATGAAAGGTTCGTCCAATTGCGGTGGCCGGCTATCAAAGACTATATCTGTTTTATCATCTAAGGGGAGGTGTTGCTCAGCGATATCATCGTTATCGAAGGTCGTGGTCTGCGCCTTTTTTCTGCAGTCGCTAAGCCAGTCACTGCTCAGAAGAGCATGATAGGGGTGGATGTCACTCACATGCCGAATAACCCGATGACCAGGAGCTGAAAATTCCCACATCGGCCATGATGCACGGCTCAGCTTTGCGGCATCAGTCAGCCAGTCCATTTCCCAGAACCCCCAAATATGAGGCTGAACTTCAGCTGCTGAGGGATGCCCGCGCACTATAACAGGGTTTGCTGTATGCTGGGGTAATGTTGCTGCAAGGGACAAGCCAGCACATCCTGCACCGATAATGGTCACTGGCGGGCGGCTCATCTGACATATCCGGTAAGCGCTGCATGAAGCGTGCTATCATGCGCAGTCGGGCGATGTGTAGCCCGCTGGACAATCGAAGGTAGGGCTTTAAGGCTTGCTACCAGTTTTTCAGACTTGCTTGTGATGGTGCGTGGCCCTGCCCACTTTATGCCATGCTTGTGTAATTTAACGCCTATCGCGCGATATACCATACCAGCAACACCGATTGAAAGATGCGCTCGCACAGGAAGATAGCATAAGCCTTTAGCACCGCTTTCATAGTATCTATCTGCAAGAGCGAGCAATTTGCGAGTACCATTTGTAATCGCAATATGGTGAGGGTCTGAGCGTGTTGTGCTGGCTTTCAGAATATCATCAGGCTCTAAGTTGCCAACCCAGTCAGCAGGGAGATAGCGCCGTCCCATTTCAGCATCTTCACGCACATCACGGGCGATATTTGTCAATTGCATCGCAATGCCCATATCAATCGCAAAAGGTTCTGCTGTGGGTGACCGGCAACCAAGAACAGGACACATCAGTAAACCAACAGCGCCCGCGACGTGATAGGCATATCGGATAAGGTCTGTTTCGGT
>CATISA010000083.1 GCA_949529445.1 Alphaproteobacteria bacterium UBA4588 | reverse complement strand
GATAATTTGCGCTCCTTTGGAGCGGAACGATCTGAATTTTATCAGATTATGGTTACTGACGTTAATGGTCATCCTGTTGGCAAGATCAGGCTTGACCGATTGTTATGTTCGGCACGCCCACGCCGGATCAGTGAAATTATGGAAACTGATTTACGCTCCATTCCTGTTTTGATGGATCAGGAAGAAATTGCTTTGCTGTTCCGTCGCTACGGGATGGTAACAACTGGGGTGATTGATGAAGAAGGCAGACTTGTGGGCATCATCACCCTTGATGATATTATCGATGTTATTGATGAAGAAGCAGAAGAAGATCTAATGGCACTAGCCGGTGTGTCTGATGGTAGTATCCGTTCATCGATCATTGAAACATTACGGGCACGGTCATCTTGGTTGATGTTGAATTTGATGACAGCGGTTCTGGCCTCTCTGGTAATCGGAATGTTTGAAGGGACAATTGAAAAAATTGTTGCGCTTGCCGTCTTGATGCCGATTGTTGCGTCTATGGGTGGAAATGCCGGCACGCAAACGGTAACGGTTGCTGTGCGCGCGATAGCAATGCGCGAATTCAGCCCGAAGACAGCGATTGCATTCGGGATAAGAGAACTTTTTGTTGGTGTCTTAAATGGTGTTGTCTTTGCTGTGATAGCCGCTGTATTGTCCTATATTTGGTTCAGACAGCTTGATGTTTCGCTTATTCTTGGGTTTGCGATGCTGATTAATCTCGTTGTTGCAGGGATTTCAGGTACGCTTGTGCCGCTGCTTCTGTTGCGGACGGGCGTAGACCCTGCTGTTGCCTCTAGTGTGTTCATCACAACGATTACAGATGTAATTGGTTTTTTCGTTTTTTTAGGTCTGGCAGCACTTCTACTAATTTAACAGCTTGCCAGTGTGAGCCGGTGTATTAATTTATCATTATGACAGTCCATTTAAAAAAACTTTCTGTGGGTTCAACCTCGCTTGACTCTCTTCGTAGTTGGCAAGATGTGCGGGTGGCGAATGGTCTTCCTATTATTCACCCGACGCGTAACAAGCCCCGCCGGGCTGAGGAAATTCTTGATGGTGGCTCACTCTACTGGGTTATCAAAGGTCAGATGGTTGCGCGTCAACGGATTGTTGATTTGTACGATGTGACGCGCGATGATGGCCGTCCAGCCTGTGGAATTGTTCTTGCGCCTGAATTGTTTCCGGTATGGCCACGGCGTTTCCGTGCCTTTCAGGGATGGCGCTATTTAGAAGTTGATGATGCCCCTGCTGATATGCCGGTCAGCGATGACGCTACGCCGCTTCCCGCAGAACTCGCCTCAGAATTAAGGGATCTCGGGCTATTATAGAAATAGGCGTACAAATAGAACCGTCAGATGATTAGGGCGATTTGACGATGTGGTCCGCTGGTAGTGAAGCGGTTCGTTGTGCGCGTCGCCATTTATCAGGCATCATAAATAGACCATTCCAGAGACCCAGACGAGCATGGCGGGCTTGTTGCTGAGCAGATTGATAATCTTTGGAGTACGCAAGATAGGCGACGGCAAGCCCTTTTTCTACAAGCCATTGCGAGATATCTTTATCCGCCTGAAAACAACGGGCCACTTTTCTCTTGTAGCGGTCAATATCAACGATTTCGCACGAGAGTGTTTTTTGGGATATGAGCAACAATTTAAGGGCGTCTTTAGCTGCCTGACCACAGGCATATTTCACTCCGTTCTCATCAGTGCAGGCTTGCTTTAGCTCCGGAGCATCAATGCCAAAGAGCCGAAGCCTTTCTGCTCCTGCCCGTAACGAATCTCCGTCGCTGACCTTAGTGACGACAAAATCTTGACGCTTTCCTGCTTCAGCTGAAACAGTAAGCAGCACACAAAACCCGAAAATATATAACAGCCGATAAAACACCATAACACCTTTTGCTAAATTAAAGGCAGATGGCAGTCTAGGCAAGTAGATGGGTAATATCGTTTATCAGATTAGGTTACAGCGCTGTCCCAAAAGACAGTTAGTTATTATCCGTTTGCGGGGGGAGTTCCAGGTAGGGGTTTGCACTTAGAATTCCAGTCGCTAAATCATCATCCTCGGTGATGTCATCCCATGCCGCTTCGGGGTTTAAGGTAGCGGCAATAGCGGTTCCGGCTTCAGGGACGGCAATAAAAGGCCCTTGTGCTTCGGCAGGGACAGGTGCACGCGCTTTCATTCGGGCAAGGGCATAGATACCCGTTGTAACATGAATGATGGCAAGGCCGATAAAATAAGCACGATTAGACAGAAGGTCCATAAAGACAGCAATAAGGGGTGAGCCAACAATAGCGCCAATGCCGTTGACCATAATTAGAGTAGAGGCTGTTCCGACAATCTGGCTAGGCGTAAGGTAGTCATTAGCATGTGCAATACACAGTGAATAGATGGTCATACTAAAACCACCATAAATCGCTGTTAATGTGATAAGAGGCCAGAATTGTTCAGCACTGAAAAAAGTCGCGGCGGCAGCTGCCGTAGCTGAAATCATTGCTACAAGAAAGATGACTAGCCGCCTATCCAGAACGTCTGACAAACGTCCAACAGGATATTGCAAAAGCATTGTACCAATTGTTACTGCTACCAGAAACAAGGATGCTTGTGACGATGTCATACCAATTGATTTGGCATAGGCGGTTCCCATGCCAAAAGTCATCGCAGTAGATACGCCTTGGAATAGCATACCAACCATTGCCAGCGGAGAGATAGAGTAAAGTCGGCGCAAAGAGACTTGCTCAGGTGCTGAGAATTCTGGTGCCTGTCCTGCTGTCACAAGAATAGGAACAACAGCAATAGACACAAAAACAGAGGCAATGATGAACAGAACACTTGTTACGCCGTCATCAAAGCCGCCCATCACCTGACCTAGCCCCATACCCCCCATCGTGATAACCATATAGATTGATAATATTTGGCCGCGGGTCTGATTAGTTGCTTTTTCGTTAAGCCAGCTTTCGACAACTATATACATTCCAGCATAGGTAAAGCCTGTCAAAAGCCGCATGAAAGCCCAAATGGCAGCATTGTCTGTGATAACATGGACAAGGGCGGCGGCTGATGCAACTGCTGATAATGCGCCAAATGTTCTAATATGACCAACATTCGATAGAATGCGTGGCACAAAAATTGAACCTAAAAAAATACCAAGAAAATACCCGCCCATCATGAAGCCGGTGCCAAT
>CATISA010000082.1 GCA_949529445.1 Alphaproteobacteria bacterium UBA4588 | reverse complement strand
TGTACGCTTCAGGCTTGTGTGCGAAATACCCTTGCCAACACCGGTAACCAGCATCTGGGACGCCCGCCCCTCGGAGAGAAGGCGCAACCCTTCTTCAATGCGCGCCTGCCCACCCGTCGCAACCACAATGCCATCTGTTATACTCACATCACCTGATGCTGGCTTTGGCAGTGTCAGAATGAAATGCTGTAGCATGGCAATAAGGGATAATGTGACAAACACACATAGCACGCTCATCGAGCGAAACAGGGCTTTCAGCAGAGATAGGTTATGTGATGTCATAACAAGGCTCGCAAAAGGGCGTAGTGGTATTGCAAAAGTGATAGCCATCTCTGGCTAATTTCGGATGCGGTATTTCAGAAAGCTTATCTCAGATTTCATAAAACAACTAGCCACTCATGCTGTGATTTCGTTATGATGCCTTTTAGCCAAAGAGGGGTATCCAGTAATATGCTGCTGACGTGTGAAAAGTGTGAGACTATTTTCAGGATTGAAGAGACGATGCTCACAGATGAGCAGCAGCGTGTGCGCTGTTCAGTTTGCGCCCATGTATGGGAGCCGCCGCGTAATAAGCTGATTGTTTCTGATAATGAACTTATTACAGAAACAGCCTCTCGCTTGCGCGCGCCAACGATTCTCCTTCTGACAATCATGCTTATCTCAACGGGGCTTTACATGTTTCGTGGTCTTGTAACAGCGCAAGTTCCAGAACTTATTGCTCCGTTTGAATTTCTTGGGGTGGATGTTGGTCCTGATATCTCATCATTGTCAGTACAGAATTTGAAAGCAGACTATCAAGGCAATCTTCTTCGTATCCGCGGCTCAGTCATCAATACAGCTAGTTTTCGGGCGCATGCAGCGCCGCTTCAGGTGACTGTTGTTGGTGAGGATAAAACGATGCTTGCAACGCAACGTATTCTCCCAGATGACAGATTCATTGATGCTGGCGGGATGACAGAGTTTTTTCTGCAAGTTGAAGTTGAAAATGCCGCCGCCGCCGATGTGCGTGTCGCGCCAGTAGCAGAGCGTCTGCGACGCTCCTTTTTCTAACAGTTAGGCCCTAACGAAACGGATTATCCTCAAGGGCAATCAGGTCGCCAATTGTTCTGCGGGCGCGCAATATATGCACTTGTCCCTGATAGATGATTATTTCAGCTGCTTCGGGGCGGGTGTTGTAATTAGACATCATAACAGCTCCATAGGCACCGGCTGACATGACAGCAAGACAGCTTCCTTCTGGAACATCAGGCATCATCCGGTCAGTGCCAAGATAGTCACCTGTTTCGCATACCGGCCCGACAATATCTGCAACACCGGTTACTGTCTGATGTGGCCCAATAGGCTCAATACGGTGATAGGATTCATACAAGGTTGGGCGGATAAGGTCATTCATAGCGCCATCTGTGATGATGAAGCGTTTATCTTCACCCTTCTTTGTGTAAAGGTTAGTGACAAGCAGAACACCATTATCAGCTGCAATGCATCGGCCTGGTTCAAACCCCAGCTGATAGCCACGATTAGCAAAAATGCGCGTAATGAGCAAACCATAGGCTGCAAAATCAGGGCTACTACCGCCTTCATAATCAATCCCAAGGCCACCACCTAGATCTAGGATGGGTACATCTAACCCCTCGGCGCGCAAGCTGTCTGCAATTTCTAGAAGTGCCTTATAGGCTATCTCAAAGGGACCGAGATTGCGCAATTGCGAGCCAATATGAACCGCAAGGCCACGTGGTATTATATGCGGGCTGGCACAAATCTCACGATAGAGATGGGCGGCTTCGCCATCATCTACAGGAATACCAAATTTTGTGGAACGCTGACCTGTCGAAATTTTCTTGTGACTGCCGGGGTCAACATTCACATTGATCCGCAATGCGACGGGCGCCTGCAGGCCCATAGACTTAGCAATAGCAGTGATATGGGTAATTTCAGCCGCTGATTCAGCGTTAATCTGCCCGATACCCTCGTCGAGGGCAGCGCGAATTTCATCGTCTGTTTTGCCAACACCAGAAAATACAATTTTGTCCGCAGGAATGCCGGCAGCAAGGGCACGACGCATCTCCCCGCCAGAGACAATATCAGCACCCGCACCACAAGATGCAAGCAGTGAGAGAATGCCAATAGCAGAATTTGCTTTGACAGCATAATGAACGCGCGCATCAAACGCTGACAGCGAATTTGTGAAGGCAGTGAAAGACCGCACAAACCCTTCACCTGAATAAACATAAAGTGGGGTTCCATATTGTGTGGCAAGCTCATCGGCCCGCTTACCTGAAATGGTGAGGTGGCCTGATGCATCTCTTAGGATATCGTTCATCATATTATCACTTCTGTCTTACGTAAGGGGGCGCTAGCCGTTCGCCTGTTCGGCTGTTACCTCTGATGGGCGTAGCGGCTCTCCGCGTTTGCCGCAGGCAGAAAGGCTTGCACCAAGACCCATAACAAGAATTCCTGATATCATCAGCCGTGATAAAACCCATTTCATTTTCTGCGATCTCGTCATGTCTCGTGCCCTTTTTCTTAACGTCATATTGTGAGAAGGCTAGCCTTCAAGGAAGGCTTGTCGTGCAGCCGATATTCGTGCCCGCACTTCATTTGGTGCTGTCCCGCCAAAGCTATTCCGTGCGGCCACACAATGGTCAATCGACAATACCGCCTGCACTGCTTCATCAAGGCGCGGTTCAATCTCCTGCATGGCGCTAAGCGGCAATTCATCAAGCGCACAGTGATGCGTGTCAGCCAGAGCAACAATGCGGCCTGTAACGTGATGCGCATCACGAAACGGCATTTGAAGGGCGCTGACCAGATAGTCTGCAAGGTCTGTAGCTGCTGGATGACCAGAGGCTAACGCTGCCCGCATTGCCTGCTGATCAACGCTCATATCATCAATCATGCCTGTCATGGCTGCAAGACAGAGCGCCAGCGATGCCTCAGCATCAAAGACTGGCTCCTTGTCTTCTTGCATATCCTTGCCATAGGCAAGTGGCAGACCCTTCAGAACGGTTAGCAAGGAAATAAGGTCACCAATGATTCTTCCCGGCTTTGCACGAATAAGCTCAGCAGCATCCGGATTGCGTTTCTGCGGCATAATAGATGAGCCGGTTGTGAAGGCATCTGACAGACTGATAAAAGCAAATCTGTCTGTTGACCATATAACAATTTCTTCGGCCAGTCGTGAAAGGTGGGTTGCACAAATTGCTGCAGCTGCCATGAACTCAACGGCAAAATCACGCGCCGAAACAGCATCCATCGCATTTTCCATCGGTCGGTCAAAGCCAAGCAGCGTGGCTGTTTGATGTCGATCAATCGGATGGGATGTACCGGCAAGCGCTGCTGCGCCTAGAGGTGACTCATTCACTCGTTTACGGCAATCGGCAAGCCGGCCACGATCGCGCCCCATCATTTGGACATAAGCCATTAGATGAAACCCAAAGGTGATTGGCTGTGCAGTCTGCAGATGGGTATAGCCCGGCATCACGGTTTCAGCATGCGCTTCTGCCTGTGACAGTAGGGCTGATTGAAGCGCCTGAAGTTGCCTGTCCAGGCCATCAATAGCATCGCGAAGCCATAGTCTGATGTCTGTTGCAACCTGGTCATTACGCGAGCGGGCAGCATGCAGTCTGCGGGCAGGGTCGCCAATAAGCTCTGCAAGCCGTGCCTCTATATTCATATGAATATCTTCTAATGCTTCGGAGAAGGTAAAAGTACCTTCAGCAATTTCGGTCTCTATCTGCGCAAGGCCTGTCGTGATGGCCGTTAAATCTTCGGCCGAGAGAATACCAGCGGCTTGCAGCATAGTTGCATGCGCGCACGAACCCGCGATATCTTGCCGGAACAATGCCTTGTCATAAGAGATGGACGCATTTATATCGAGCATAAGCTGTGAGGGGCCACCAGCGAACCGTCCGCCCCATATTGAAGACGCTGAATTTTGTGAAGATGATGTTGGCTTGTCCGTCATGTTTAATTCTGCTGTTATTCTGTTAACGCTATAAAAAGGATATCCTTAGGTGAGTTATAAGACAGAAATACAAAAGAATCAGCATGAAATCACGCGTCGGCGGTTCATGCAGCTGTCTTCGGCGGTTGGACTTGCGTCGGTGCTGGCGTTTCCCGTTTATGCTGCCCCTTCTTCTTTGTTGCTCGAAGCAGGTGAAATGCCGCTTCCTCTGACCCCAATCAATACGGAGTCAGGGGCTGAATTTATCCTATCGGAACTGCGTGAATTCGACCTTGTCATTAATTTTTGGGCGACATGGTGCCCGCCGTGTGTTCATGAACTACCCCACTTAAATACGATAACGACTGAGCTGAATGCCGAGGGCATCAAAGTTATTCTTGTTAGCATGGATAGAGGCGGCGCAGCTGTTGCGGCACCCTTTCTGAGCCAGCGGAAGATTACAGCGCCACTGTCTTTGTATGACCCTTCTGCTAGTTGGGCGCGGGCATTAGGACTAAAGGGTCTGCCAACAACACTTCTTATCAAGAAAAACAGTGCATCTTATCAGGTTCATACAGGTCCTGCAGACTGGGATAATGACAAAATAAAAGGCCAGATAAGAAAATATCTGGCCTCGTGAGATTTAGATGAATGACCGCGCGATTAGCCGAGTTCTTTGTCCAGCTCTGGCACTGCGTCAAACAAATCGGCAACAAGACCATAATCAGCAACCTGAAATATTGGTGCTTCATCATCTTTATTGATAGCAACAATAACTTTGCTATCTTTCATACCGGCCAGATGCTGGATAGCACCGGAAATACCAACGGCCATATACAGGTCTGGGGCAACCACCTTTCCTGTTTGACCAACTTGATAATCATTTGGCACAAACCCAGCATCAACAGCAGCGCGTGATGCACCAACAGCGGCGCCAAGTTTGTCAGCTACTTTTTCGAGCATGACAAAATTCGCACCATCCTGCATGCCGCGTCCACCCGACACAACGATGCTGGCTGAGGTAAGCTCAGGACGTTCAGACTTTGAAAGCTCAGATTTCTCAAAGCTAGACAGACCTGCTTCGCCAGTTGCAGAAACAGTTTCAATATTTGCTGATCCTCCTGATGCAGCCGCAGGCTCGAACGCAGTGCTGCGGACTGTAATAATTTTTACAGCTTCGTCTGATGAAACTGTTGCCAACGCATTGCCTGCGTAAATCGGTCGCTGGAATGTCGCAGCATCAACAACTTTCACAATATCAGAAATCTGAACTGTATCGATCAGGGCTGCAACACGCGGCATGATATTTTTCCCGTAAGTCGTTGCTGGCGCAAGAATATGACTATAACTGCTTGCAACGCTGGAAATAAGAGGCGCAATATTTTCAGCAAGGCCGTTTGTATATTCGCTGGAATCAGCGACCAGAACAGTTGAAACACCGGCAATTTCTGCGGCTGCTTTAGCAGCAGCGCCACAGCCTGAACCTGCAACTAACACTGAGATATCCCCACTAATTTCACCAGCAGCAGCAACTGCATTTAGCGTGGCAGGTAGGATTGTTTCATGATTATGATCAGCAATGACAAGGATGCTCATTATATCACCTTTGCTTCGTTTTTAAGTTTATCGACAAGTTCTGATACAGACCCGACTTTTATACCAGCCTGACGGGCCGCAGGCTCTTCAACCTTCACAGTTTTGAGGCGGGGTGTCGTATTAACGCCTAAATCAGCAGCGCTCATTTGGTCAATCGGCTTTTTCTTCGCTTTCATGATATTGGGGAGCGACGCATATCGTGGTTCATTTAGCCGTAAATCAACAGTTATAACCGCTGGCATCTTCACCGCGATATGCTCAAGGCCTCCATCAACTTCACGGATGATTGCAGCGGTACCTTCTGCTAGCTCAACACCGGAGGCAAAAGTTGCTTGCGCCCACCCGAGCAAAGCAGACAGCATCTGGCCGGTTTGATTACTGTCATCATCAATCGCTTGCTTACCGCATAGCACAAGACCAGGCTGTTCTTTTTCAACAACCGCTTTTAGGCATTTAGCCACTGATAGGGGCTCGGTTTCTTGATCCGCTTCGATATGGATGCCGCGATCGGCGCCCATTGCGAGGCCTGTCCGAATGGTTTCCTGTGATTGTGTTGGGCCAACAGAAACAAGAACAATCTCATCGGCCTGCCCCGCTTCTTTGATCCGCAAGGCTTGCTCAACCGCAATTTCATCGAATGGGTTCATCGCCATTTTGACGTTAGCTAGCTCAACACCTGACTGGTCAGGCTTCACACGGACTTTGACGTTATAGTCAATGACGCGTTTCACAGGGACAAGAATTTTCATTATAATCTTCCTCTTTTTTTTCGTATCACCAGACAGGAACATGAACATAGCTATTATTCAAGCCATCACACGCGTCCTGCTGAAAATGTTTCGCCTCAAATATTACCGCCTGGCACCCATAATATGTCTGCTTTCCCCTTATCATTTGCGGCGCGTGCAAGCACAAACAGCAAATCAGATACTCTATTAATAAACTGCATTGCATGTTCATTAACAGCCTCTTCAACAGCTAATTCCGTCATGTGGCGTTCGGCTCTGCGTGCAACAGTCCGTGCCAGATGAAGCCAAGCCGATAATTCGCTTCCCCCCGGCAGGATAAAAGATGTCAGAGGATTAAGATCAGCATTGATTGCATCTATTTCTGATTCCAGTCGTATGACCTGGCCAGCTGTGATCCTTAGCTCACCATCTTTGCGCTTTTCTGCATCAGTTTCAGGTGTTGCAAGGTCAGCGCCAAGGTCAAAAAGGTCATTTTGAATGCGGCCAAGAATCTCATCCATGTGACCGGTGCAAAACCGGCGGGAAAGTCCCATGACAGAGTTGAGTTCATCCACTTCACCGAAGGCTGACGGCCGTAATCCATGTTTTGATACACGGGCACCCCCGACAAGGCTGGTTTTGCCATCGTCACCGGTACGCGTATAGATTTTATTCAATTTAACCATTGTTGTATCCTTGGTCTATGACCGGCTTCTGCGCCTCGATGGGTCGCCTTCTAAGATCGACGCAGCCACAAAAGCACAACAAATACGAGGAGGGCAAGCGATTGAAAGACAATCCGATAGCGCATAATCGTATTTGATTTACTTTTATTATAGGCGCCGCCGCGGCCCATTGTAATCACGCCCCAAAATAAAATACCTGCGACGATTAGTAGGGCGATGCCCATTATGACATCCTGCCATCCGTTCGAAAGAATTGTCATAATGCAATATCCTATAAAAAGTGGTCTGAACGTTACTTCCCCATAACATGGCCTAGCGGTACTTATTCTCAAGGGGGATAGGGTTGTTTCTTCTGTGTTTAAACGTCTGGTGAAAGTCCGCGTCTGCGGCAAGCCGCAACCAGCGTGTTGCGCAAAAGACAGGCAATTGTCATTGGCCCTACGCCGCCTGGCACAGGCGTGATCGCACTCGCAACCTGCTCTGCTTCAGCATAGTGAACATCACCGGTTAATCTGAACTTTCCCTCACCGCGCTCAGGGGCCGCAATGCGGTTAATGCCAACATCAATCACAATAGCGCCCTTTTTGAGCCAGTCACCACGCACCATTTCTGGGCGGCCTACCGCAGCAATAACAATATCAGCTTCACGGCAGATAGCTGGAATATTGGGGGTACGCGAATGTGCAATAGTCACTGTTGCATTGGCGGCGAGCATGAGTTGCGCCATTGGCTTGCCAACAATATTAGACCGGCCAAGAATCACAACATGTTTGCCAGCCAGATCGCCAATATGATCAATCAGTAGCATCAGACAGCCATAAGGCGTGCAAGGAATAAGCGCATCTTGTCCAGTTGCTAAGAGTCCTGCGTTGACAATATGAAACCCATCAACATCCTTTGCTGGGTGTATTGCTTGAATGACAGCGTGCGAATCAATTTGCTCTGGTAGGGGGAGTTGAACAAGAATGCCGTCTATTGTGTCATCAGCATTTATCTCGTCTATCAGCGAAAGTAGTTCGGCTTGTGTTGTTTCTGCTGGGAGCCGGTGTTCAATAGACCGCATGCCAGACTGGGTAGTGCGCTCACCTTTGTTACGCACATAAACTTCTGAAGCAGCATCTTCACCAACGAGGATAACAGCAAGACCGGGCACAACATTGTGAGCCTCTTTCAGTTGCGCAATTCTTGTCGTAATGCTGGTAATTAACTTCTCTGAAAAGGCTTTTCCATCAATGCGAACGGCTGTCATGAGTCATACTTCCTCTTGGAGACCAAAACAAAAAATTACTGGCACGCTTACCTACCCTAATCATGGGTAAATTACTGTGCGTATTCGAACATAAGATTGCGCAGAAACTGGACGGCTAAAAAAACAATAATAGGGCTTAGATCGATACCCCCTAATTCAGGAAGTACAGAACGAATCCGAGACAGCAAAGGTTCATGAAGGCGACCCATTGATTGAAGAATCATACGGACAAAAGGTTGCCATGGATTAACAATTTTAAACGAGACCAACCAGCTTGCAATGACGTAAGCAAGTAGCGAGAAAATATAGATATCCATAATGCTATTAATAAGAATTATGATTGCATTCATGTTGACCGTCCGGCGTTATCATTGTCAGGTGAAATGCCACAGAGCTGCAGCGTGAGTTAGCACACCTATGTGACACCAACTCTTATTCTTCTTTCCGCACGCACTGTAATCCGACATACTTCAAATGACAATATCAGCCCTTATGCCGGAGACAAAAAAATCGTCAGTAGAACCTCTGCTGACGATTAGGTCCTTCGCGTGGTGCCAGATAAAATAACACACAAGGACAACCTAAAGGAGTGAGGTGACCATTAAGCATCACCTTAAGAGTTTGCGCTCAAAGCTGGGCGCTCGAAATCGCACCCATGCTGTCTGCCGCGCCATTGAATTAGGGGTGGCAGAAGATAGTCAGGTTTTTGCGTAAGATTAATAGTCTGTTTGTTATTTACACTAAGAAAGTCTGGTAAGATGCCATCTTACAAAACCGGTAACTAGTCGGCAGGCAGTCAGTAATAAATCTCTACGGATTGCCTGCTGACCCCTATTTTAGCATAGGAGTGTCATTCTTATTCTGCCGATTCTCAATAAGCTCTTCTACAACCGAAGGGTCTGCTAATGTTGACGTATCTCCAAGCTCAGCAAAATCATCAGCAGCAATTTTACGTAAAATGCGACGCATAATTTTGCCTGATCGGGTTTTTGGCAAACCTGGCGCCCATTGTAATAAATCAGGGGTCGCAATAGCGCCAATATCGGCACGCACCCATTGTTGTAAATCTGCCTGCAATTCATTAGATGGCTCTTGATCTAGATTGAGTGTGACATAGGCGTAGATACCCTGACCCTTAATGTCATGCGGATACCCGACGACCGCTGCTTCCGCAACATGCGGGTGCGCCACAAGGGCTGATTCAATTTCTGCCGTTCCCATGCGATGACCAGAAACATTCAGCACATCATCAACCCGCCCTGTAATCCAGTAATAACCATCTTCGTCACGGCGCGCCCCGTCGCCTGAAAAATAGCGCCCTTCAAATGCAGAAAAATAGGTTTCGATAAACCGTTGATGGTCGCCAAAGACCGTCCGCATCTGACCGGGCCATGACCGGTTGATACAAAGATTGCCTTCGCCAACACCCTCAATGATTTTATTGTCAGTATCGACAAGAACAGGTTCAATGCCGAAGAAGGGACGTGTTGC
>CATISA010000081.1 GCA_949529445.1 Alphaproteobacteria bacterium UBA4588 | reverse complement strand
TGAGGCTTGCGCCTGCAGATAGACGCTGTTTTGCCTTCTTTCACCCTGCAATGCCAGATGAACCACTGATTTTTGTTGAGATTGCTCTTACCGACCATATCCCTCATTCCATTCAGGATATTCTAGCCGATGCCAGACCGGTCTTAAACGATGATGCCTTTACCACTGCAACCTTTTATTCAATTTCAAATTGCCAGAAAGGTCTTGCCGGCATTTCGTTTGGTAATTCACTCATCAAGACTGTGGTGCGCGAATTATCTGCTGATATGAAAGCCATCAAGCAGTTTGTTACTCTCTCGCCTATTCCCGGCCTTGCCAAATGGGTAGCATCTGAAGGCATTGATACAGACGGACTAGAAGACGCTAAAAAAATGCCAGCTCTGACAGCCCATTACCTGTGCCATGCAAAACGCCCCGATGGACAGCCGGCTGACCCTGTTGCCCGCTTTCATTTAAATAATGGGGCGCTTATCCATGCCGTGCATCAACACGCTGATACCGCGTCACTTGCACAAAAGCAGTCTTTTGGCATGATGGTTAATTATCTTTATCATGTGCCAGACATTGAAAAGAACCATGAAAAATATACAGATGGCAAGATAGTCACCGCCGCAGCAATTCAGGCTCTTGCAAAAAAATATAATGCCTCTGAGTAGGTGCTAGCCTATTTTATAGCCAGCCGCCGTCAGACCGTTATGGAGCGCCTCATATCCGATTTTAGCATATTCTAGTGGATTTGCTTTCTTCGGGTCTTGCTCAGCCTCAACAACAAACCACCCTTCATAATGATAAGATGCCAGGCGCTTGAAAATGGTATCGAAATCAATGTCGCCATCTCCTGGAACTGTAAAGACACCTTTGATGACCGCGTCTAGAAAACTCTCGCTCGTTTTATCAATATTTTTCATAATAAGGTGCCGCACATCCTTGGTATGAACATGGCTGATCCGCTTATGATGACTGTCAATCACTTGAAGGTTATCCCCGCCAGCAAAAGCCATATGACCGGTATCAAACAAAAGCGGTATCGAGGAATGTTTCATCAACAAATCTAACTCTGCCTGATTCTCAACCACTGCCCCCATATGATGATGATAGGAAAGTGGCATACCCTGTTTTTGGCAATAATCAGCAAAATCTGAAACTTTTCGTCCATAAATTACCATTTCCGCTTCATTAATAACAGGCTTTTGGGAGAGAGTTTTTCCGCGCTTACTCTGAACAGATCCAGAGACCTCACCATAAACAAGGCAGGGCGCTTCGGCCTGTTTAAAAAATTGTAGCTGTTCTTCTACTCGTTCTTTTTCAACTTCCAAATCACCCGAAAGAAGATCGCCTGAAAACCAGCCACCACAAACATCCATATTATATTTGTTCATAATGGGGCCGAGCTCCTCCATATTCATCGGGAAGCGCTGCCCTGTTTCCATGCCCACAAACCCTGCCACAGAGGCCTGGCGCAAGGCTTCTTCAAGACTGACATCATCAGAGAGATTCACATCATCATCGTTCCACCATGCGATAGGTGAAATACCTAGTTTTGCACTTAACATACTTAAATACCCTGACGTTGTTTTTTTCTAAATTCTTCTTGTGATATACGTGCTTTACGTACGGCTTCACGATCAGATACTTCTGGCACGCTGACATACCAATCAGCGCCGCCAGCCGTCCATGTATAAGCATCAGTGTTAATAGTCAAAACTGTCGTTTTATCAGTTGTTTGTGCCCATTCCATAGCTTCATCAAGTTCAGAAAGGCTATCACAATGTCTAGCATGAGCTCCCATCGCTTTGGCATGTGCTGCAAAATCTACATGCGGAATATTATCCTTATCAGCGACCTTGCAATCTGCCAAAAGATTGTTGAAGCCTGCGCCCCCCATGCCTGTTTGCAGCCTGTTTATCACGCCAAAGCCACCATTATCACAAACCACTACGATCATCTTATGTCCTGACAAGACTGATGAATAAATATCAGAATTCATCATCAAATAAGAGCCATCACCAACCAGAACAATCGGTACACCATGACCTTGCTTGGCAATAGCATGTCCCCAGCCACCTGCTAATTCATAGCCCATACACGAAAAGCCAAATTCACAATCAAAGCTGTGTGGAGATTTACATCGCCAGTTCTTGATTGTTTCTCCTGGCAGCCCTCCTGCGGCGGTTACCATGGTATCTTCAGGATTGGCTTGCTTATTCACAACACCAACCACCTGAGCGTAACTTGGAAGCCCGCTATTAGTGGGCACTTGGCCAGCATCAACTTCTTTGTTCCAATCGGCATAAAGCGTTTGTGCCGTCTGCATTCGCTCTGCTGGGCATGACCACTCACCAAGTGCTTCAGAAATTTCCAACATGGTGACAAGCGCATCACCGACCACAGCTACAGAGCGATGTTTCCCAGCGTCAAATCGCGCAGCATTAATATTAATAAATTGCGCATCACGCGCAAAAGTAGTCCAAGAACCCGTGGTAAAGTCCTGCAGCCGAGTGCCGATAGCAATCACCACATCTGCACTCTCAGCCAATTCTTTAGCAGCATCAGTACCCTCAATGCCTAATGCACCAACATAGGCAGGGTGGTCATGAACAAGCCCACCTTTGCCAGCAATGGTCTCAGCAATCGGAATGCCGCGCTGTACAGCAAACTCTGCCACCGCGTCTTCGGCCCCAGAATAGCGCACCCCGCCGCCAGCAAGTATCAATGGCTTTTTGGCTTTTTTCAGCAGGCTTACAGCCGCTTTGATTTGATTGACCGATGCCCGTGGACGCGCAATTTCCCAGGTTTTTTCGGCAAAGAATTCCACCGGATAATCAAAGGCGATTTCCTGAATATCTTGCGGCAAGCCAACAAAGGCCGGCCCACAATCTGCAGGGTCAAGCATCGTCGCTAAAGCTTGTGGCAGTGAGCTAATAATCTGTGCTGGATGGGTAATACGATCCCAAAAACGCGATACAGCACGGAAGCTATCATTCACTGTGGTGGAGGGTATGCCGAAATGCTCTACTTGCTGCAGCACTGGATCGGGTAGACGGTTGGTAAAGGTGTCCCCGCTGAGCAACAATAACGGCAGACGGTTGGCGTGTGCTACCGCGGCAGCTGTGACCATGTTTGTCGCGCCCGGGCCAACAGAGCTCGTAGCAATCATAATCTGGCGTCTTTTTTTCGCTTTGGTATAGCCGACTGCGGCAAGCGCCATTGATTGTTCATTTTGACCACGCCATGTTGGCAATCTATCTTGAACCTGTTCCAAAGCTTCGGCGAGGCAGGTCACATTTCCATGACCAAAAATACCAAAAGCGCCGCCAAATAAGGGCACACGCTCACCATCAATTTCTGTGTATTGATTCACAAGATAACGAACGATAGCTTGCGCCATAGTAAGACGAACTGAATTGTTTTTCATAGCGATACCTTGTATTATTTTGAATTTGAATTTTGCTAGTGTAAAAGCAAAAGCCTCGACTAATCAACGAATTTCGTCCTAAGATATTATTTTAAATCTATTGGATTACCCAACATTATTTGGGCATTATTTCTGGAAAACACACCTTAGCTGAGAGACTGAAATTGACGATAATGAATGTTGGCCTTATTGGCACAGGTTTTATGGGGAAAGCCCATGTTTTTGGATTTGCGACTGCAGGACGAGTCTTTAATCTGCCCTGTCAGTTTCACATGCAAATGGTAGCAGATGCGACCGATGCGCTTGCCTCTGCAGCTAGCCAGTCACTTGGCTTTAGCAAACACACATCAAACTGGCATGATATTATCAATGACCCCACAATCGGTCTTGTGAATATTACAGCGCCAAATGCTTTGCATAAAGAGATAGCGTTGGCCGCAATCGCAGCTGGCAAGCATGTCTATTGTGAAAAACCTCTTGCACCTAGTGCTCACGACTCTCTCGAGATGACAGAAGCTGCAGAACGCGCCGGCGTTAAAACACAAGTTGGCTTTAATTATTTGACTAATCCGATGTTCAGATTAGCAAGGGATATGGTCGAGGCAGGCGAATTAGGCGAGATTTATTCCTATCGCGGTGTCCATGCCGAAGATTATATGGCTAGCCCGGAGGCGCCTGTCTCTTTTCGACATGACAAGATTGGCGGCGGTGCGCTTGCTGATATTGGGAGCCATGCGCTTGCCACTGCTGAATTTTTGCTCGGCCCTATCAAAAGAGTAAACGGAAATTCGACAACTCTGATTCCACAACGCCCAGACTCAAATGGTGTAATGCGGAATATTGAAGTTGACGATATTACTCATGTGTTTTTAGAATTTGCAAATGGCAGCACTGGGTCGGTTGAGGCGAATTGGTGTGCAACCGGCCGAACGATGCAACACGATTTTGAAATTTATGGTTCTAAAGGTGCGTTATTCTTCTCACAAGAGCGTTTGAATGAACTGCATTTTTTCGACGGGGCGGATAGCCGCAGCAGACAAGGATTTAGGCGCATTGAGGCCAGCCCAGAGCATGAACCCTATGGCCAATTCTGTGTCGCGCCGGGCCATCAAATAGGATTTAACGATCTAAAAGCAATTGAGATTGCCAAATTTGCTGAGGCAATAGCAGGCATGACTGATGAGCCTTTTAATTTCCGTGCAGGCTATCATATTCAGCATCTTGTTGAAAAAATTCAAGAATCGTCGCGCAATAAAAGCTGGCTGACACTGTAAGCATCGAACCACCCCGGAATAGCGCAGGTTAAACGGCTAACTCTTTAGCCAAATCACCAATTTCGGCGCCGCCTGCCATCAGACGCTTGATATCATCACCTTTTAAGTCTTCGGACGTTCCACTCCCGATGACTTCGCCCAAAGACAAGAAGGTAAAGCGGTCTGCAATAAGACGCGCATGAATTTCATTATGCGTAATAAGGATGATAGCAATATTACCAAGCTTCTGAACCCGCCTGATAGTCTTAAGGACTTCCATTTGCTGGCGTTGACCAAGAGCTGAGGTTGGCTCATCAAGAATAAGAACTTTAGCGCCAAAATAAATAGCACGTGCAATCGCTAAAGTCTGACGCTGACCTCCTGACATCGTGCCAACAGCCTGTTCAGGATCCGCGATATTAATCCCAATTTTGGCCATTTCATCAGCAGCAATACGATGCATTTCATTCATTTTCATTAGCCCAAAGGGACCACCGAAATGCGTTAATTCACGCCCCAGAAAGAAATTCCGCGTTACAGATGCTAATGGGTTCAAGGCCAAATCCTGATACACAGTTCCGATGCCGACATCAGACGCATTACGCGGTGACGCAAAGCTTACAGCTTTGCCCTCAACACTAATACTTCCACTGGTTGGCGCAAACACACCTGACAGCAACTTAATCAATGTAGATTTTCCGGCACCATTATCCCCAAGCAAGGCATGAACCTCGCCTGGATACACTTTTAGCGATACACCGTTCAGTGCTGTAAATGAGCCAAATTTCTTGACCAAATCTTTGGTTTCGATAAGTGGCTGTTTTGGTGACTTTGCCATATCAGATAGTCCCCATAATCCGTTTTCGAATATTTTCGTTCAATAAGGCAGATGCAATGATCACGAGCCCTAAAAACACCCGGTAGAAAGACCCGTCAATCCCCGGAATATAGAAGAATGCTTCTTTTGCTAGCCCAAAAATAAAAGCACCAACAACAATGCCGACAACCGTTCCAAAGCCGCCTGTCATTACGATACCGCCAATCACTGCAGCGGCAATCGCTTCAAGCTCTTTTAGATTCCCCTTGGCCGCATCTGCTGTGTTAACTTCAAAGACCTGACACGCAGCAAATATGGTGGCACAAAATGCCGAGAAGATGAACAAGGATACTTTCACTTTATTAGTTGGCACACCGTTGGCTTTAGCCGCAGTGATATTGCCCCCTGTTGAATAGATCCAATTACCCGCTTGCGTTTTGCTCAGCATTACATAGCAGACCATACATAGAATAAGACTGATCATCACACATGAATAAAGACCTGAGGCAAACTGATTGCCAAAATTATTCGTGTTCCAATCAATCGGAAAATATAACCAGTCAAATAAAGGCTGAAGGATATCCCCACCAAAAAAGTCAGCTACCGGACGCGCAGATGAAATACTATCAATATAGGCGCGCGCCACATCAGCGTCTGTTACTGTCTTTGGCACTACCGGAGCAATGCTAAAATTTGCAATCTTATCCTGGATGGTGGTGACCATAAACTCATTACCGGACTCGATAGCATTTTCTAATGCACGTTCCAAAGGCTTCACACCCTTGGCTATGATGATATCTGTCTTGGCATCAGCAACCCGCTCGTAAGTATAGGCAAGACGTTCCGCAATACTTGCAATCTCATCAGCCGGCACATCTTTCATCAGCGCGAGCAAATCAGCTTCTGGAAGCGCTTTGGCAGCTTCACGCTCAATTTCACCATGACCGGGAAGGTTAATGATATTTTTTAAATCTGGAATTTCAGTAACAGTCGTGGCGCCCTTAACCTGGTCAGCCCGATGATTAAATGAACGTAACGATACTTCGGTAAGACCACGCAGAAAGAATAATCCACCAAGCGTTACAATAAAGGATGGCAGGCCAGACTTTACGACAATGAAGCCCTGAAGCCAGCCAAAGAATAATGTGAAACAGAGGGTAATTCCTATCGCACCGAGCGGCGAAACGTCTGGGATGTGAATGAGGGTAAAAAATTCAATATGAAGACCGCCCTCAAATGACAGATAGGGAACAATGATCGAAAAACCCCATCGAAGAATCATCGCCATACAAGCGCCAGCAAACCCAATCATCGAACCAATCGACAAATCAAACTCGCCGGCAATAATCAAGAGCCCTGCTCCAAGGGCAATAATTGTCAGCTGTGAGATAACCCGTAAATTATTGCGGATACCAAGTGCATTAAAGCCTTCCCCAGCAAATGGGTTTAACGAAAACTCACCAGCGGGGATTGAGAAATACCCAAGCATGCCGAAGAGTAGTAACATGACCCCGACAGGTCCGATTTCAGGCCTAGCAAACAATGTTTTAAGCCAACTTTTTTGTTCGTGCCTATCAGACTCTTGCCGCGAAGCAACGGACGCATTCATGATTTCCCCCATCTTATATAAAATGAGTGGGCAGCCAAGCTGCCCACTCATCATTTTTTAGTCAGATTTATCTGTCTACGCCCGCAAGGGAAGCAACAGATGAAGCGTTTGACTTGTCAACAAAACCTGGACCTGATGGGATGTTTGCACCCGGAAGAAGGCCAGCACCATTGTTATAAAGGTGAAGAACAACAACAGGCATGTAACCCTGCAGACGCTGCTGCTGGTCGATTGTGTACTTAACTTTACCAGCGTTAATCATATCCATAACTGGTGGGCTCAAATCGAAGCATGAGTGGTGAACTGACATACCCAGCTCATCAATTGCCTGCTGAACACCAACACATACATGTGGACCGACTGACAGGACAGCATCAATATCAGGGTTTGCCTGAAGACCGGCTGCCGCACGTGTCGGGATAGTTGCTGGGTCATTAGAGCTATCTACGAGCTTAATAGGAACAGCTTCGCCATAACCATTACATCTGTCGTTCAGCGCTGTGTTGTAAGCTTCCTGAATAAAGCAAAGACCCTTTGTTGCGCCTTCCGCTTTGGCACGGGCACCAGCAGACTGACCAGCAAGGAATTCAGGCTGACCGACATGCATAAGCGCGCCAACTTCTTTGGATGACTCAAGACCAGAGTTCATTGTGATAACCGGAATACCGGCAGCCACCGCATCTTTGATTGCCTGACCAAGTGCATCTGGGTCTGGCAGAGACACAACAATGCCATCCGGCTGTGTTGCAGCAGCAGCAGTGATTGACTTAGCCATATCACCCATATCGCCTGACGGGTTGAAGATATATTCGAAGTCTGCACCAACATGACGTGCTGCATCTTCGCCGCCCTTCTGTACAACAGGCCAGAATGGATCTTTACCTTCACCATGCGTGATCATTACATAGCGCTCTGCCTGAGCTGCGCCTGCTGTAAGTGCAAGTGCTGCCAAAGCTAAAACTAATTTTTTCATTTTTTACTCCCTATGAGATTTGAAAAACTATACGTTTAATTTTAACAAAAAAACTGTAAGTTTTATAATTGAAATGTAACAGCTTACATCGCGCCTAGTTAACTCTGAATCATGAACAAGTGTAAAGGCCTTTTCTTAAGAAATAATGAATATTCCTGTTGTTTTTTTTATTACAAACTCTAGGGTCGCTTTTAGCCAGTAAGGATACTAAATTAAACCGTATTTCTGCACAGATAATAGGCAAACGAGGACAACATGAAAGAAATTGGCATTGGTGTTATTGGCACCGGTTTTATGGGTAAGGCGCATTCGATTGCCTATAGTGCATCTGCATCTGTGTTCGGCACAGGCCTTCGTCCTGTTTTACAGATTGTCTGTGACCTCAGCCCAGAACGGGCCAGCCAGCGTGCAACAGACCTTGGGTTCAGCCGCTATACTGATAAATGGCAAGATGTTATCTCAGATCCTGCTGTTGACTTGATTTCCATTTGCACGCCAAATGATACGCATGCGGAAATTGCAATTGCTGCTTTAAAAGCAGGTAAGCATGTCTGGTGTGAGAAGCCAATGTCGACATCGCTTGCTGACGCGCACGCTATGCTTGCCGCTGCGCACGAGAGTAGTGGCAAAACAATTATTGGCTATAATTACACCAAGAACCCAGTTGTCACATATGCACGTCGCCTCATTGAAGAGGGGAAAATTGGTCGTGTTTCAGGATTTTTCTGCCGCTATGATGTTGAAAATGAGGCAGATGAGAGCCGGCCTTGGTCGTGGCGCATGTCACGCACTTCATCAGGCACAGGCGCAAATGGCGACGTGCTAAGTCATGTTATTTCTGTTGGTCATTACCTAACTGGCTCTCACATTACAAATGTTGTTGGCGATATCAATATTGTCCATGAAAAGCGAACAAATCCTGATGATGGGTCTGAGACGCTTGTGGATAATGATGATATGGTTTCAGCCCTTGTACATTTTGAAAATGGTGTCAAAGGGCATATTGGAGCAAGCCGAGTGTCATGGGGCCGTAAATGTGGTCTACGCTGGGAAATTCATGGGACACGTGGAACAATCAGTTTTGATCAAGAACGGTTAAATGAAATTAAACTCTTCACAGCCGAAGAAGATGACGCAAGCAATGGCTTCCGTACCATTTTGACAGGGCCTTACCATCCGCCCTATTCTGCCTTCCTGCCGAATGCAGGTCACAGCCTTGGCTATATGGATGTAAAAATATGCGAACTGCATGATTTGCTAAACGGTATCGAAACAGGCGCCGATGTCTGGCCTGATTTTGAAGCAGGGTTGAAAATTGAACAGGTAATGGATGCTGTTGATCGTTCCGCTCAGACGGGACGATGGGTAAAAGTAGATAACTAATATCCGGACCCTCTCTTCAATAAGGATACGACAATGACATTATCTCCCATGTGCGATAATACTGACTCATCCATTATTATCACAGGCGGAACGCAAGGGCTCGGCCTCGCAGTTGCGCGGGCGCTGATTGCCTCTGGCTGCACCAGACTGACGCTTGCTGGACGGTCAACAGACAAAGGTGCTAACGCTTGTGCAGCGCTTCAGGAACAAGGTGTTGAGGCCTTTTATGTTCAGGCCGATATGACGTCACCTGATGATTGCACACATTTATTTGAGGCAGCTGTAACGCGCTTTGGTTATGTAAATGGCCTTGTGAATTCTGCTGCCAATACCGAACGAGGTGGTTTGACAGATACAACGCTTGAAATGTGGCAAATGCATATGGACCTTAATCTGAGAGGTCCGTTCTTGATGATGCAGGCGCTTGCACGGCATCTGATTGATACTAAAAAGACCGGCTCAATGGTCAATATCCTCTCAACGTCCGGCCATGTAGGCCAAAGCTTCCTTACCCCTTATTCCACATCCAAAGGCGGTCTTATGACATTGACCAAGAATGCTGCAAACGCCATGCGAAAACATCGGATACGGGTCAATGCTGTTGCGCCAGGATGGATGGAGACAGAAGGCGAAGCTGATATTCAGCGACGGTTTCATGGCGGTGGTGATGACTGGGCTGAAAAAGCAGCTGCTAGCACGCCGATGGGCCAGCTTGTTGACCCTGACGAGATATCACCTCTGATTGCGTATTTGCTCAGCCCATCATCCGGCCTGATAACAGGCGCAATTATCAATTATGACCAGCATATAATCGGGGCTGTTCCTGAATAGCGTCATTTGCGTCTTACCCAGCATCATCCAACCTGACAGCTTGCCCAGTTTTAGCTGACAGATAGGCTGCATCGGCAACCAGCAACGCGTTTAAGCCATCACGACCACTAGGGCGCGGGGCCGTACCTGCATTCAGATGATGGATAAAATGCGCGAGCTCATTTGCATAGGCATCAGTGTAGCGAGTCATGAAAAAATCATGCAAAGGGGGACGCAAATAACCATTGGCCGTTGCAAGCTCAACCGAAACCGGCCGCTGATTTTCAGCTGAAATCATCCCTTCACTACCATGTACTTCAATGCGCTGATCGTAGCCATAGCTAGCGCGGCGCGAATTCGAGATAACAACTTGGCTACCGGAGGGCATCTTCAGTAAAATACTGGCGCTATCAAAATCACCAAGACGTGCAATTTCAGGATCTGTAAGAACCGAACCAGTTGCCTGCACCTCAGATGGCATTTCGCCCATCAGGAACATCGCCATATCAAAATCATGTATTGTCATATCCCGAAAAATACCACCAGACCGTGAAATATAATCTGCGGGCGGTGCGCCGGGATCACGGCTAATGATGACCGCCATCTCCGGAGAGCCAATTTTGCCAGCCTCTATTTCAGCCCGTACCTGGGCAAAATGTGGATCAAACCGACGGTTAAACCCAACCATAAGCGAGCAGGACTCAGCTTTAACAATATCCAGAACACCGCGAACACGCGCCGAATCAAGATCAACTGGCTTTTCGCAGAAGACAGCTTTACCAGCACGCGCGCAGTGTTCGATCTGGGGTGCGTGAAGGTCTGTTGGCGTGCAGATTACAACAGCATCAATGTCTGATGCGGTTATGATTTCATCAGCCGTGCGAATAGAACAGCCATACATGTCTGCCATTGCATGTGCTGCAGCAGGAACCGGATCGCTTATCGCTACCAGTTCTGCATCGCGGCTTTGCGCAATAGCGTGTGCATGAACCTGCCCAATGCGTCCTGCACCAAGAATACCAAGTCTTTTTGCCAAAATCTTACTTTCTATTTCCTATACCCAGCCGCCATCGACGATAAAGCTTTGATTTGAACAAGCTGATGCTTCATCAGATGCCATAAACAGAACAAATTTTGCGATATCATCTGGTACCAACCTGCGCTTTACACATTGGCGTTCCATCAATTCTTTTTCACTTTCAGGTGTCAGCCACATCTCAACCTGACGTTCCGTCATAATCCAGCCCGGAACCACAGTATTCACTCGAATATTATGTGGACCAAGGTCGCGTGCTAGTCCTCGGGTTAGTCCCTGAACAGCCGACTTTGCTGTTGTGTAACAGGGCATACCGCCTTGTCCAATCATCCAGCTTGTTGACCCCATATTGATAATGGAACCACCACCAGCTTCCTTCATAAGCTCTGAGACAGCCTGCGCTGCAAAAAACTGATGTTTGATATTTGTTGCAATCCGTTCATCCCAATATTCCGGCGTCACTGACTCAATAGAATGCCTATCATCACGAGCAGCATTATTTATCAGAATTGTTATTGGACCAAGCGCGCGCGCCACAGACGCTATCGCAGCACGCAAGTCATCAATTTTACGCAAATCACAGAATGAGAATAGAACATCACGCCCCTCCTCTTTCAGCGATGCAACCAGTGCTTTAGAGGCAGCACGGTCATAATCAAGAAAAGCGACTCGTGCACCTTGCGCAGCAAAATTACGTACAATCGAGGCACCAATGCCAGACCCACCGCCTGATACTAAAACAACTTTGTCATTTAATGAAGGATAGTGTGCCTGCTGTGTCATTAATCTCATCCCTTGTTTTGCGTGAAATTCATCATGGCTCTGCTTCTACTATACGCCAGACTAAGTGGCGAGGTGAAACAAAGAATACTAGCTGTTGGCCCTAGACAAACAGTTTTAGCGTCTGTTTGATAAATGAAAATAACCGAGCGTGCAAGAAGGAGAGAACTTCATGACACAACAGTATCGCATCGCGTTTCAGGTTCGTGACGAGCTTGGCGAAGGACCTGTATTTGATGAAAGACGAAACCTGTTATTCTGGTGTGATATTAATAGCTGGAGCTTGCATATCGGCGATATTGAATTCGGTTCTGTCCGAAGCATCGGCTTTGGTGAACCTGTTTCGGCTGTGTTTCTTACAGACGGTCCAGACATTCTGATCGCCACCGCATCTGGCCTTGTGTCATTCAGCCCTGAAACTGGAATGCGCAAGCCGCTTATTGATATCGAATCTGACAATGGCCTCACGCGGGCAAATGATAGCCGTGTTGCTCCTGGCAATGCTATCTGGTTTGGAACAATGGGCCGAAAGCTACAGGCAGATTTCGGCGCTTATTATCATCTGGCATTTCCCAGTATGCGTGCACGCGACCTGTTTCGGCCGATAACAATTCCAAATGCCACCTGCTTTTCACCCGATGGCAAACGAGCCTATTTTTGTGATACACCACGCCAACAGATTCTAACCTGTGAGATTGATAAAAACACTGGATTACCATCATCACAGCCTGATATTTTTGTTGATTTATCATCAGACGGGCTCAACCCTGACGGGGCGGTTATTGATAGTGCTGGCCGGCTCTGGAATGCGCAGTGGGGCGCAGGGCGCATCGCTTGCTATGACAGTAAGGGGCATTTTGTTGATGCGATTAAGCTACCTGCCTCACAACTCACATGTCCCTGTTTCGGAGGCGCCGACTTCAAGACGCTGTATGTTACATCTGCATCAGAAGGTGTCCCTGTCGGGGCAGAGCCCCTTGCTGGCGCTGTGTTTGCGATTGAAATGGATATCCCGGGCCTAGCCGAACGTCGCATTACAGTTTAAGCGCCACTTAAAGGAAGCCAGCCCCAGTATCGCCCTCTATCACACCTCGTCTAGCATCCAATCATCGGGATCGATGTCAAGAAACGCTTCGATAGCAGCGGTCGCAATCACGGATATG
Source organism: Alphaproteobacteria bacterium UBA4588 (assembly GCA_949529445.1). GTDB lineage: Bacteria > Pseudomonadota > Alphaproteobacteria > Puniceispirillales > Puniceispirillaceae > UBA4588. Next base: position 6,850 of record CATISA010000081.1, on the reverse strand, counting down.
GTGTCATTTTCGGTATCATGAACATCCAGCCCGCCAAAAACAACTGAAACAGATGCATTTCCGCGTGGGAGTTCAGCTGCGATCATGCCCTTATCTACCTTTTCTGGCTGTTGGACAGCGATGGTTACCTTCACATTCATATCTTCATGTGACAGGCCAAGCGACCTGAACAGCGTGAGCGAGCTGTGATGGATAGCATCCTGAACAGCCCGTTTGCCCGCTTTGGTATAATCCTGCCCATACAAATCATTGCCTGTTCCCATTTCAAGGATAAGCCGTTTCATGATGCCGCTCCTTTGTCTGCTGGTGACATTGAAAATGAAACAACAACCGCAGCATTGGCGATGACCGTCACGCCCGTACCATCTGGCTTTTCGACATCAAGCCCGCCTCTGACAGCCCGCACCGCACCTTGTCCATAAGGCAGAATAGCCGCAACCTTGTCTATATCCACCTGTTCTGGTTTTTGCACGCCAATTTCCACATCAACAATCATAGCTGACTTTGGAAATCCGAAGGCTTCAGCCATGCTGAGTGAATTATGCCAGAGCGCATCTGATAAAGCCCGTATGCCAGCCTGGGTATAATCTTGCTGGCGCAGGGAGGTTCCCATGCCGATTTCTAATGCTACACGTTTTTTTGCCATAACTTATAATTCCTTTTTAATAGCCCATCGAACGTTTTAGCGTGCTGCGAGCGCTTCTGCACAGATATAGCCAGACGACCATGCCCATTGAAAATTGTAACCGCCCAAATGGCCTGTTACATCCACTACCTCGCCAATAAAATAGAGCCCTTCATGTGAGCGGGCCTGCATTGTGCGGGCGTCAAGCGCATCTGTATCTACCCCGCCTAGTGTTACTTCAGCTGTTCTATATCCTTCAGTGCCTGACGGGCTAATATGCCAGTCATTAATCAGATCGCCAAGAGCAGCAAGCTGCTTATCCGCACAATCTGCTAATCTACCCTCCATCTGCGCCGAAGCGAGAATGTCAGCTGCCAGTCTTTTGGGTAGAACCTGTGATAATGCGGTATGAATCGTCTGTTTAGGATGCTGCTTTTTATCTGCTTTCAGACTATCTCCAATCCTATGCTCTGGAGCCAGATTAACAGTCAGCTGCTCACTCTCACGCCAATAAGATGAAATCTGAAGTATAGACGGGCCACTCAAGCCGCGATGGGTAAAGAGCATGCCTTCTTCAAACTCTGTTTTCCCCGCAGACACAAGAGCATCCACTGATAGCCCGGAGAGCACAGCACATCGCTGCTTCATCTCATCAGTAAAGGTAAGCGGTACAAGGCCTGCGCGTTGCGGCACAAGCGCAAGACCAAATTGCCGTGCGATGTCATAACCAAACCCTGTAGCCCCAATTTTTGGAATGGAGAGTCCTCCTGTTGCAATCACTAGTGATGTAGCAGAGATATGACCGCTCTCTGTCACGACCTCATATAGGCCATTAGTTGGGGTAACCTGTGTCACAGCGCAGCCCGTCCGGAGCGTCACACCAGCCTGATGACAATTCTCAATCAGCATATCAATGATATCCTGCGCCGAGCGGTCACAGAAAAGCTGGCCTAATTTTTTCTCATGGAAGGGGATGTCGTGGCGTGTGACAAGATCGATAAAATCAGCGGCTGTATAACGGGCAAGAGCTGATTTTACAAAATGTGGATTCTGGCACAGAAAGGCCTCGGGGCGGGCATATATGTTAGTAAAATTACATCTCCCACCACCTGAAATACGGATTTTTTCGGCAAGCTTTCGGGCATGATCTATGAGCAGAACGGACAGGCCGCGTTGGCCTGCCTGAAACGCGCACATCAAACCAGCTGCGCCGGCGCCTATGATAACAACATCAAATTGCTGTGACAAAAATCCAAACCCTTATCAAAATGATAGATATCTTTGTTTTTATCAGACGATATCCCTGCGTACTAAAGAGCAGCAGATGGAACAGCAACCCCCAGCTCATTAGAAATCAGAACAAGCTGGTCACGAATGGCCTCATCAAGGCTAATACCATGTTCTGCAACATGAGCCCGCCGGCGGCGCTCGGGATCGCCTGGGATTAGGACCGCCTGCCCGTCAGCCCGCGGCTCTGCGTCACGAATGGAAGCAATGAAAGCATCTATTTCAGCTACCATCGCGCTGTCTGTATCAAATTTTTTCGGGTCTAGAACAATCGATAGCATCCCATTACAGAATTTCCGCTCTATTGCATTTGTCCCAGCGCCCGTGAGCGCGCCAGCCAGAAGCTCACAGGCAAGGCCAAGACCAGAGCCTTTATGATCGCCAAATGTCTGAATAGCGCCCTCCCCGCCGCGCGGGTTTGGAATTTGGCTATCAGCAGACGGGCCATAAATTGTGCGTGGGTTATCTGAATCCTGTCCGTCCTCATCAACCATTGCATCAGATGGTAATGTGCTGCCAGTTTTTTGACTTACCAGAATTTTACCTTCAGCAACACGGCTGGTTGCAAAATCCAGAATATAATGATCTGCGCTGCCATCAGCATTATAATGCGGCACACCAATGGCCACTGGCGCTGTAGAAATGCGCGATTGTTTAGCACCGAACGGGGCAACAATGCAACTCCCTGCAACCGTGACAAAATGGATAGAGATCAGATTTTTATCAGCAAGCTCTTCTGCCCAGCCGCCAATCCTGCCAAGATGGCCTGCATTGCGAAGCCCAATAAGCGCCAGACCATGTTCTGCTGTAAGCTCAACAGCCTTATCAACAATCTGATGCCCTAGCACCTGACCAAAACTATATTGACCATCAACCAGCAAAAGCGAGCCCTGCTGCATCAACGTTACAGCTTCGCAGACAGGCCGCACATCGCCCTGTTTTATATAATCAATATAGCGTGGCACCCGCGCAATACCATGGCTTGCGTGGCCAGAAGCATCAGCATCCACAAGATGCGTACCGATCATGACAGCTTCGTCTTCTGGACACCCAGCTACTGTAAAAATTGACTTAAGCCAGCCTGTCATTTCCTGCTGATCAATATTCATCTGTACACTCTCCTACCTAACAGTCTATAGACCGAGCTTATCAGCTAAATCATTGAAATCTTGGGCTACAAATTCCCAGTCTTGTTCTGCGCGTAAATCCTTGGTTTGGCCGATGCCATGTTCAGTCGGGCGACAAACAAACGCTGTTTTCAAGCCTGCTGCGCGCGCCGCAACCAAATCATCATTATGGGCTGCAACCATCATACAGTTTTCTGTTGCAAGGCCAAGGGCAGTACAGGCGTTAAGATAAGCCTCTGGTTGCGGCTTATAATGACCAACAACCTCAGCCCCCAGAACAACATCCCATGGCAGGTTGGCATATTTCGCCATATTCACAATCAGGGCAATATTACCGTTTGACTGTGATCCCAGAATAAATTTCTGCTTCAGGCGCAACATCCCCTCACTGCTATCTGGCCAGCCGGGCAATCGGTGCCAAGCAGTGACCAGAAAATCCTCATCTTCAGCGCTAAGCGCGCCTAACCCAAAATCAGTTGCAACCTTTTTTAAATTTTCACGATGCAGCACATCTAAAATCGTAAAGCTGCGTCGCCCTGAGCGGACTTCTTCCATGGCAGGTTGATATTCTGCACGCCAACTATCAGCAAATGCTGCTGGGTCAAGTGAAACACCCTTTTGGTCTGCGATAACTGAGACATCGCGCGAGATACCGTCGCGCCAATTTACAACAGTTCCAAATACATCGAATAATAATGCTGTGACCGTACTCATGCACATTTCCCCACCAGTTTTTTTTATGCTGTTCTATGTTAAACAGATTGACGAGTGATTGCTTGCATGAAAAGTTAAAAAATAGTTTTACTCCTTCATCTTAGTTAGGAAGCCCGCCTCACCTTAGTTAGGAAGTTCAATGTCTCAACAACGTGTCTATGGCCCAAATGGCCTTACTACTTCTCCTCTTTGTTTTGGCACTATGCAGTTTGGCGGCCGCGCCAGCGAAGCACAATCTGCTGAGATGTATGTTGCCTGCCGTGAAGCAGGTATCAATTTTTTCGACACAGCGTGGGTGTATACAGAAGGACAGTCTGAAGATATTTTGGGCCGGCTGATCGCACCGGAACGCGAAGACATTATTCTTGTTACTAAAGCAGGTGCAGAAGGCGGCTGTAGCCCTAAAAATATTCGCTCACAGCTTGAGCAAAGCCTCAGCCGGATGAAGCTAGATTATACTGATATTTTCTTCCTGCACCGGTTTGATAACAGTGTGCCATTAGAAGATACCTATAAAGAAGTCCACGCCCTAAAGCGGGAAGGCAAATTTTATCATCTGGGTGTATCAAACTATGCTGCATGGCAAATAATGAAGGCACAGGGACTTGCCAAGGCGCATGGTTTTCCGGAAATCGAAATCCTGCAACCAATGTATAATCTTGTAAAGCGTCAGGCTGAAGTTGAAATCCTACCGATGGCAGAATCTGAAAATATTGGTGTTATTAGTTACAGCCCGCTTGGGGGCGGCCTGCTGACCGGTAAATATGCGAGCACAGCGCCTTCAGATGAGGATGGTCGACTTGGCTGGGATCCAAAATATACAGCACGCTACGCTCAGGACTGGATGCATCAGGCCGCTGCTAACCTACAGGTCATTGGAAGCGAATTTGGCTATAATCCTATCGCACTGGCAGTTGCGTGGGTTGCAGAGCATAGCGGTATCACAGCACCAATTATCAGTGCCCGTACAGTCGAACAGCTACGCCCCTCACTGGCGGCGATGGATGTAACAATGGATGAAACTCTTTATGCAGCTTTATCAGCACTTGTGCCAACACCGCCGCCTGCAACAGACCGGCTTGAAGAACAGTCTTGATAGGAGGTTATCTGCCCGCCACCCAAAGGGAGCGCGGCGGAGCATAAGAGATAATATCAGGAGAAAAAGGAGCCTCGCGTTAGCAAGCTAAGCAACCAAAAGGAGATATCATGGCCACATATAAGACAGAACAGCCGCCCGCCAGCTCCCAAACTGCGACTTTTCGCGATGATTATAAGCGTGATGGCTTTGCGTTTCCGGTGCCGGTGCTCAGCACAGCAGATGCCGCCAGCATGCGAGATGACCTTGAACGTGCAGAAGAAGCTGTTGGTCATGATATCGACAGGCTAAAGCTACTCCGCGCTTATCCTGAGCGGCTTATTCCGTCATTTTATGAGGTGCTGTTTCATCCTGCTATTCGCGATGCAGGACAGGCGTTGCTTGGGCCAGACCTTCTTGTATGGGGCTCCAATACCTTTATCAAAGAGCCGCGCACAGATAAAATAGTCTCATGGCATCAGGACCTGACCTATTGGGGTCTTGATAATAATGAAGAGGTGACCTGCTGGCTTGCCCTCTCTGATGCCACAACAACAAGCGGCTGCATGCAATTTATTGCCGGTAGTCATAATGAAATTATCCAGCCACATCATGATAGCTTTGCAGACAATAACCTGCTGTCACGGGGTCAGGAACTAGCGGTTGATGTTGACCCAGCCGATGCAACAGATATTGAACTGCGAGCTGGTGAAGCCTCATTCCATCATGGCCATTTATATCATGCGTCTGGCCCGAATAGCAGTGATGATAGACGCATCGGTATTGCCATCCGGCTGATTACGCCTGCGATGAAACAACGCGGGGCGGAAAAACTCACCGTTACAAAAATCTCAGGAACCGATAACTTTGGGCATTTCACTCACGGCCAGCCACCGCGCGGCTTTGTTGATGATGATGATTTTGCTGAGGCTCTTGCAGATAGAGAGCTGCGCAACAGCATTATGTTCGCCGGCGCCAAACAGTAACCAGATATAATCCGTTCCCCTGTTGCACCCACGCTTGAAACATTGCTGGCTTGGTGGCAGTCTTATTGAGTAACGCATGATTTTAAGATTTGGTTTTTGATGAGAGTGGAGGTGGTCTTATGAGTCCGTCTGATGATACGCCGCAAACACAGCAGCCCCGAATGGCGGGCTGGCATTTTCATCCTGCTTTACCGATTAAAATTTCACCTTATTTTGCCCTGCCCATTCACCTTACCGAAACTTTGCGCTGGCTGGTGCGATCATGGTTACCGCTCACTGAACGCCTACTATTTTTAGGCCTGGCGATAATTAGCTGGATCTATCTAACACCTGCTCTTGAGCTATGCGTGACCCTCAGCGCAAGTTGGATTGTGCCTATTTACCTTAAAAATCTGGGCCTGATGCTTCTGATTGCCGGCGGGCTTCACTTATATCTATATCGGTTTAAGGGACAAGGCCGCGCGCTTAAATTCGATAATGGTATGGCAAATAAAGACGGCCGGAAATTCACCTTTGGCAACCAAGTACGCGATAATATTTTCTGGTCCCTTGCGAGCGGTGTGACCGTTTGGACAGCAACCGAATGCACATTGCTCTGGCTACATGCAAATGGTTATGCCGCATCAATGAGCTATGCTGATAATCCGCTCTGGTTTATTGGGTTGTTTATGCTAGTGCCGGTCTGGAATAGTAGCTGGTTTTTTGTTATTCACCGCGCCTTGCACTGGCCGCCCTTATATAAATTGGCGCATCATGTGCATCACCGCAATGTGTCTGTCGGGCCATGGTCTGGCAATGCAATGCATCCTATTGAGCATATTATCTGGCTGTCTGGTGTGTTTATCTACGCATTGATTTCCTGCAACCCGTTACATATCATCTTCTCTCAGCATTTATCTATTCTGGGCGCTGTTGTCTCTCATAGCGGTTATGAAGGGCTAGTTATTGGTCAGAAACGCCGGATGAAGATGGGCGATTTTTTCCATCAACTACACCATCGCTATTATGATTGTAATTATGGAACTGCTGAAGTGCC
>CATISA010000080.1 GCA_949529445.1 Alphaproteobacteria bacterium UBA4588 | reverse complement strand
GCTTTATCTGTTTCAATTTCGGCAATCACATCACCGGACCGGACCGCATCGCCTTCGGCAACCACCCATCTGGCAAGAGTTCCATCTGTCATTGTCGGCGACAGTGCTGGCATCAGAATATTTACAGCCATATTACACTCCTTTTGAGCGGAAGCAGGCGGATTGCGCTGCTGTCACAATAGTATCGACTTGCGGGAGGGCGAGTGCTTCTAAGTTTGCAGCATATGGCATTGGCACATCTTCGCCCGCCACTCGCATCACAGGGGCATCAAGATAATCAAAGGCCCCTTCCATGACTGTCATCGATAGTTCTGCGCCAATGCCAGCGAAAGGGAAGCCCTCTTCACATGACACAAGACGGCCCGTTTTCTTAACAGACGTCAGCAACGTTTCTGTATCTAATGGCCGCAAGGACCGTAAATCAATCACTTCTGCTGAGATACCCTGTTCAGCAAGTTTTTCAGCTGCATCAAGCGCCTTACCAACCATAATCGAAAAGGCGGAAATGGTTACATCTGTGCCGTGCCGCACAATTTTGGCTTTCCCAATAGGCACGACCCAGTCATCTGTATCAGGCACCTCAAAGCTCTGGCCATACATCACTTCATTTTCAAGAAAAATGACAGGATTCGGGTCCCTGATAGCTGCTTTTAGCAAACCTTTTGCATCAGCTGCAGACCATGGTGAAACGACCTTCAATCCCGGACAATGGGCATACCAGCTCGCATAACATTGTGAATGCTGCGCTGCTACCCGGCTGGCCGCGCCATTCGGGCCACGGAACACAATAGGACACCCCATTTGCCCACCAGACATATAAAGGGTCTTAGCAGCAGAATTGATGATATGGTCAATGGCTTGCATGGAAAAGTTGAAGGTCATGAATTCAACAACTGGGCGCAACTCACCAAATGCGGCACCAACACCCAAACCAGCAAAACCATGCTCAGTAATCGGCGTATCAATAACGCGTTTGTCTGAGAACTCGTCGAGCAAGCCTTGCGTAACTTTATAAGCACCCTGATATTCGGCCACTTCTTCACCCATGATAAAGACGCGATCATCAATTCGCATCTCTTCTGCCATCGCATCACGCAACGCTTCGCGTACAGTCAATGTTTTTGTTGGCCCGGTCCAATCAGACTCACCGATAATCGCCTGGGCAATCTGAGCGGCGGGGAGTCCAGCTGGCGCAGGCGCTACGACATCTGCTGCAACTGACAGACTAGCTTCAGCAGGAGCTTGCAATGTCGCTGAGCGTTCTGGAAGCGCTTCTCCTTCTTCTTCCAGAAGTACGGCAATCACAGCGCCAACAGCAACATTGTCAGTACCTTCGGCAATCACAATCTCGCCGACAATACCATCATCAGCAGCTTCAACTTCCATTGTTGCTTTATCTGTTTCAATTTCGGCAATCACATCACCTGATGATACCGTATCACCTGATGAAATCAGCCATTTTGATAAGCGCCCTTCGCTCATTGTTGGAGACAGGGCAGGCATTTTAATCTCAATAGACATGATCGTTTTCCCTTACCCTGCTGGCTGGTCTTCAATAAGAATATCAGTGTAAAGCTCTGACACATCAGGTTCAGGACTTTCTAGTGCAAAATCAGCAGCTTGGCCGACAACGGACTTGACTGAGCTATCAATTTCTTTCAATGCCGCTTCATCTATGCCCTCGCGCAACATAATATCGCGAAGCTGTTCAATCGGGTCATGTTGCTTGCGCATGGCATCAACCTCATCGCGGGTCCGGTATTTCGCCGGATCTGACATTGAATGACCACGATAACGATAGGTTTTCATTTCTAGGATATAAGGACCTTTGCCAGAGCGGCAATGTGCTAGCGCTTCTTCACCAGCGGCTCGCACTGCCAATACATCCATGCCATCCGCCTGTTTACCCGGAATGCCATAGGCTTTGCCGCGGTCGGCAAGATCAAGTCCAGCAGCTGCACGGCTGACCGAGGTTCCCATGCCATATTGATTATTTTCAATGACGAAAATGACTGGAAGAGACCAAAGTGCCGCCATATTAAAGGTTTCATAGACCTGACCCTGATTGGCCGCCCCATCACCTAGATAGGCCATATTCACCCCGTCATCACCCTTGAATTTATGGGCAAATGCCAGCCCAGCTCCGATTGGAACTTGCGCGGCAACGATGCCATGACCGCCATAAAAATTCTTTTCGCGGCTAAACATATGCATAGAGCCGCCTTTGCCACGGGAATAACCGTCTTTCCGGCCGGTCAATTCAGCCATCACACCACCTGCATCCATGCCGCACGCCAACATATGTCCATGGTCGCGATAGGATGTCACAACACTGTCCTGACTTTCTGCAACTGATTGCATACCAACAACAACAGCTTCTTGACCGATATAAAGATGGCAAAAACCGCCGATTTGACCCATGCCATAAAGTTGACCGGCCTTTTCTTCAAACCGACGAATGAGCATCATCTGATGATAGAGCTCACGTAGCTGGTCAATATCAGGTTTGTCATTGAGCACGGGTTTAGGCGGACGCCCTCTTTTACCCGGTGCTTTTTTGGTCATATCAGACTTTGTTGCCATTAGTTCTCTCTCCACCCGTAAAAACAGTCTCCAGACAAGTCCTTAAACCAAGCCTGAACTTTTTTTATCTGCCAAATGCCTTTTGAACATATCTCGCAGAACAAAAATTATGGTATAGGATGGCGAAAATATCTCTATTTCTGCAACAATTTTATTTCATTGTTTTTATTGAATACTTTAAGTTTAAACCATATTTTGGTTAATTCACAAATAACTTAAAATTTCAAAATCTCGAGCGGAATTGTAATTATGACGTCATTTTCAGCATAGAGTCCTACATCTGACCGCGCTGTTTCGGCAAGCATATCAGCATCAACCGCGCCTGTTTGTAGCAGTGAAATACGCTGTTCAAGCATATAGTTTTGCTTTTCAATAAGTGCCAGCCTTTCACGTGCCAACATAATATCCCTATCTAAACTAGCCCGCGCCATCAAACCACGCTCGCCTGCAAATGTATGAAACCCGAAAAAAGCTACCATAGTGCCAATAAGAATAAAGTGGCCAGCAAGGACAAGAGGTCGACGTAATGACTGGTACATAAAAGGGCTCCTGAAGAGATATTCACTGTGCGAACTATCATGAGCCCACATTATCTCTTGCAGTGAATCAAATTTGATTCACATCGTCAAGAGAAATGCGAATCGCAGTAAACACTGGGATTCAAGCTCTTACCTATAGGCACTACAACCAGAAAAGCAGCCTCGCCAAGAGACTGCTTTTTAATAAGCTAATGTTGATTGAGAAAACCATTACCTCCGCAAAGGTGCACTGCCTGCATAATCGCCCATAGCACCAAGCTCTTCTTCAATTCTGAGCAATTGATTATATTTAGCCAACCTGTCAGATCGAGATAAAGAGCCTGTTTTTATCTGACCAGCATTTGTTGCAACCGATAAGTCAGCGATAAAGGTATCTTCAGTTTCACCAGACCGGTGCGAAATTACCACACCGAAACCGGCCTGCTTTGCCATCGAAATAGCTGTCATTGTTTCAGTGAGCGTACCAATCTGATTCACCTTTACCAGAATAGCGTTCCCTGCCCCATCAGTAATACCACGCGCTAAGCGCTCAGGATTGGTTACATAAAGGTCATCGCCCACAATCTGGACAGCATCGCCCAGACGATCTGTTAAATTTGTAAAGCCATCCCAATCATCTTCATCGAGAGGGTCTTCGAGAGACAGAACAGGGTATTTCTGAGCAATCTCAGCCCAGTAGTCACACATTTCCTCAGAACTCAGAGACCGGCCTTCACCGGCAAGGTGATAAGCACCATCTTGATAAAATTCAGTGGCCGCTGCATCCAATGCCAGCACCACATCATCACCAAGCGTATAGCCTGCGGCGTCAACAGCGCGTGATACAAAGGAAATGGCTTCATCGGTAGAATTAATCGCAGGCGCAAACCCGCCTTCATCACCAACAGCAGTTGACAATCCAGCAGTCAATAATTCTTTTTGCAGGGCATGAAAAATTTCAGCACCCATCCGCAATCCATCACCAAAGCTATCTGCGCTGACTGGCATAATCATAAATTCCTGCACATCTAGCTTATTATCAGCATGCGCGCCGCCATTCAGGATATTCATCATAGGTGTTGGCAGGAGATGGGCGTTTATCCCACCCAGATAGCGCCAAAGCGGCATGCCTGTACTTTCAGCCGCCGCGCGCGCAACAGCAAGGCTCACGCCAAGGATCGCATTTGCTCCGAGGCGAGATTTATTATCAGTAGCATCCAGAAGACATAAATCAGTATCAATTTGCGTCTGGTCTAGCGCATCCACACCAGATAACGCATCAAAAATTTCAGCGTTCACCGCATCAACAGCGCCCATAACGCCTTTACCGCCATATGCTCGGCTGTCACCATCGCGCCGCTCCATTGCCTCATAGGCACCTGTTGAAGCACCAGACGGTACGGCTGCGCGCCCAAAGCTACCATCACTCAGCAACACATCAACTTCTACGGTCGGGTTGCCACGAGAATCAAGAATTTGGCGAGCATGAATATCAAGAATATCAGACATAAAAGTCTCCTTATGAAAGAATAGGCAAAAATAGCATCGATAGCCTAGCCGCCATGTGCTGCATTATGAATACGCTGAAGTGATGTGAGAAGCGCCGACATCTCTGAAAGAGGCACCATATTTGGCCCATCAGAAGGTGCATTATCTGGATCTTCATGACTTTCCATAAACAGCCCATTGACGCCCACAGCAACTGCTGCACGCGCCAGAACCGGTACAAACTCACGCTGGCCACCAGATGAACCACCAGCGCCACCAGGCTGTTGAACAGAGTGCGTAGCATCAAAGATAACCGGAAGACCAAGAGACGCCATCTGTGGCAGAGCCCGCATATCCGAAACCAGCGTGTTATAGCCAAAAGAAGTACCGCGCTCGGTGAGCATTACCCGTTCCTTACCGGACGACGTAAGTTTGGCTGCAACATGCTTCATATCCCACGGGGCAAGAAACTGGCCTTTCTTAACATTTATCACAGCCTCTGTTTTGGCAGCGGCTACCAAAAGATCTGTCTGACGGCACAAAAAAGCTGGAATTTGAAGAACATCAACATATTCAGCAACAGGAGCACAATGTTCAGGAAGATGTACATCAGTAAGGACAGGACAACCAAATTCTGACTTCACATCACCAAGAATACGCACGCCTTCATCAAGGCCAATACCCCGTTCAGCAGATAATGATGTTCTATTGGCCTTATCAAACGAGGATTTATAAATAAATCCCATACCTGCAGCAGCTGCTGCAGCGCTTAGCGCCGCAGCACACATTAGCGCATGGTCTCGTCCTTCGATCTGACACGGCCCCCCAATAAGCAATAGCGGGGCATCACCGCCGACATTAACAGTGCCAATCTTAAAACTGCTCGTCACTGGCTGTCCTCCTGATCGTAATTATATCACAGCACGCCTCGCAGAAACTTCAGAGAAGCGTTGCTTTTTTATAGGCTGCTGACACAAAGCCTGTGAAGAGCGGATGTGGCTCAAACGGCTTTGATTTAAGCTCTGGATGAAACTGAACAGCCACAAACCATGGATGGTCAGGGCGTTCGACAATTTCAGGAAGCGCGCCATCAGGTGATACGCCAGACATTACCATACCAGCATTTTTAAGCGTATCACGATAAGCAACATTTACTTCATAGCGATGGCGATGGCGTTCCTGAATTTGTTCAGCATCATAAATAGAGCGAACCAGAGAGCCTTCTTCCAGTACACAATCATAGGCACCAAGTCGCATCGTCCCGCCAAGATCATCACCATCAGAGCGGGTCTGCACCTTATTGCCTGCTGTCCATTCAGTCATGAGACCGACCAAAGCATCGTCGCACGGCCCAAATTCAGTTGAGCTTGCCTTATCCATGCCGGCCAGAGCGCGCGCTGTTTCAAGCACAGCCATCTGCATGCCGAAACAAATACCCAAATACGGGATTTTATGTTCGCGCGCAATTCGAATAGCCTCAATCTTACCTTCAGCGCCACGAAGCCCAAACCCACCCGGTACAAGAATACCGCCAACATCTTCTAGATGGTGCAAATAGCTTGTTTCGTCTTCATGCTCAAATAATTCAGAATTAAGAAAGGTTAGATTCACTCTCACTCGGTTCGCAATACCGCCATGCGCCAAAGCTTCTGAAAGTGACTTATACGAATCCTTAAGAGAGGTATATTTTCCGACAATCGCAATCGTTACTTCCCCTTCAGGGCTAGCAACTGATTGAGAAATTTCGCGCCACCGCGCCAAGTCAGGTTTCGGGCTATTAAGACCAAAATGTGCACAGACCTGTGTATCAAGACCTTCATTATGATAGGCAACCGGCACTTCATAAATGTTATTAACGTCACTTGCCAGAATAACATCGTCGCTTCTGACATTACAGAATAGGCCGATTTTATCGCGCTGTTCACGCTCAAGATGATATTCTGTGCGGCATAACAGAATATCAGGCTGAATCCCAAGTGACTGTAATTCCTTAACAGAATGCTGGGTCGGCTTGGTTTTCAACTCACCTGCCGCTTTGATATAAGGTATCAAAGTTACGTGGATAAAACAGACTTGTGAACGGCCAAGCTCATTTCCAATCTGTCTTATCGCTTCCAGAAACGGTAGTGATTCAATATCTCCAACTGTGCCGCCAATTTCACATAAGACAAAATCTTCACCACTTAAATCGTTCCGCACAAATGCTTTGATAGCGTCCGTTACATGAGGAATTACCTGAATTGTAGCGCCTAGATAATCACCACGCCGCTCGCGCGCTAACACGTCTGAATAGATTCGCCCGGTCGTAACATTATCGGTTTTGCGCGTATGAACCCCAGTAAATCGCTCATAATGGCCGAGATCAAGGTCAGTCTCAGCCCCGTCATCGGTTACAAACACCTCACCATGCTGGGTTGGTGACATTGTTCCAGGGTCAACATTGAGATAGGGATCAAGTTTGCGCAACCGCACCGAATAACCCCGCGCTTGAAGCAAGGCAGCGAGAGCAGCAGAGCCAAGCCCCTTACCAAGGGATGAAACAACACCGCCAGTAATAAAGATAAAACGGGTCACAGACACCATCTCCGTTTTGACATGGTGGTTAGAAAAGCATACCAAGAATTCATGTTTTACTGTCCGGTTGGTACAGTCGGCCCAGCGGGCACAACAGGTTCTGTCGGCGTTGAGGAAATAACTTCATCCACGATTGACCCTGATGATGTTCCTGCACCAGCAATAATGGCAAGACCAATAGATGTTGCAAAGAAGCAGGCCGCTAAAATTGCAGTGGCCCGAGACATTAAATTTGCTGTCCCCCTTGCTGTCATGAACCCGCTTTGAGACCCGCCAATACCAAGGCCGCCGCCTTCACTTCGCTGCAGCAGAACAGAGCCAACAAGCGCGATGGCTATTAAAATATGGATGGTCAAAAGAATAGTGGTCATGATACCTCAAAAAAAAGTCTAAGGCGTTCACACTAAACGTGGCAAGCGCCGAGATCACTGCAAAACAGAACGCGTATTAAAAGAGACGCTTTTTCTTAGCTTAAACCCCAGCTGAGGTAAAGTCTAAAAACGGCATTCATAGTGTCTGCCTAGCTTGCTGCTTCCACAATCTGGGAAAACCCTTCAGCATTAAGCGACGCGCCGCCTACCAATGCACCATCAACATCTGCTACCGCGAAGATGTCAGCTGCATTATCTGGTTTGACCGAACCGCCATAAAGTACCGGCGCCGCAATGCCAAGCCCAGCAAGACACGCTTTTATCGCAGCATGCATTTCTGAAATTTGCTCTAGTGAGGCAACAAGCCCCGTGCCAATCGCCCAAATAGGTTCATATGCGATAACCAGCAATTGCGTGCTGTTGTCAGCACGGCTAGACTGCCAAATCTGAAGTGTCGACATAAGCTGTCGAGTGACAACATCAATAGACTGGTTGGACAGCCTATCTTCATGACTCTCACCAACGCATAATAAGGCATTTAGCCCTGATTGTGCTGCTTGTGTCATCTTTCCTGCAATGACATCATCTGTTTCTGCATGATACTGGCGGCGTTCAGAATGACCGCACAACACCCAGCACGCACTAAAGTCAGCAATCATTGATGCTGAAACATCGCCTGTGAAGGCACCTTTTGCCTCTGCATGACAGTCCTGAGCACCAAATTGCACGGATGTTAGGCTCAAAATATCTTCGGCAAGCGGCAAATAACAGGCAGGAACAAACGCGATAAGACCGGATGAAACACCAGATACCTTTTTATCACCCTCTCCCCCACCATCAGATATATTGGCTTTTGTAGCAGCTATATCACGATAAGATTTCAGTAAATCGCCTGCATTTCGGCGTGATAGGTTCATCTTCCAGTTCGCAGCAATAATCATGAAACCCTCTTTGTCTTTTTGCCTAAATGTGGCAGGACTATCTGAAATTTGTTTTAGGTTGGCAATCGTTTTAGGCTAGATCGCGTTTTAAGATTGCAGGACGGCCTGCGCCTTCACTATAATGCAGGCTCACACAGGTTTCCATCTGATACTTTACCTTAATTCCGGTCAGGATAACATTATGCTACGGTCAATGCGCGAAGGGGCTAAATCCCCTATCATGAAGCTTTTTCTTCTTTTTCTTGCCGCAGGGTTTGCGCTGTGGGGTGTGGGAGATCTAAGCGGTGGTTTTCTATCTGGCGGCAATAATGCTGTGAGTGCCGGAGACCGAAAAGTGGGCGTTGAAGACGCTACCTATGAATTTGAGCGCAGTCGCAGAGTAACAGGGCGCGGCCTGGCAGTTGGGGAAGCCATTCAAGCCGGACTTCTAAATGAAGTTATGGGCAACCTTGCGCGCGAAACACTCTTTGGGGCAGAAGCTGACAGGCTTGGTGTGACTGTAACGCGTGATATGAAGCGCGACTCTATTGCAAATGACCCACAATTTAAAGATGAGCTTGGCCAGTTTGCGGAAGGCCGTTTCTTGCAAACACTCCGGAGCTCCGGCTTTACCGAAGAAAGCTACCTTGAAAAACTATCAAGTGCTCTCGAAGTGACCCAAATTGTTGCCCCCATTACAGATGGCGGCATCTTTGCTTCTACGATAGCCAATCAAGTGTCAGCCTATCAGCTTGAACAACGCCAAGCAAGTTACCTCAGCTTTACGCCTGATTCAGAAAGCATTCCTACCCCGTCAGATAGTGACCTGACTTCGTGGTTTACAGAACGGCAATCCCAGTATGATGCGCCGGATCTTCGTAGCTTTGATGTCATCTTCCTTTCAGCTGACCGGCTTCAAAATACAATTACACCGCGCGAAGAAGATATTGTCTCAAGCTTTGATATTCGCCGAGATGAGTTTGTTACACCAGAACGCCGCGCTGTTCGACAAATGGTATTCGATGCCGAAGAAGAGGCGCGCGCCGCCTTGTCTGACATTAGAGCAGGAACAGCGTTTAATGCTGTAGCATCAGCGCGCCTTAATTGGACCGAAGATGATGTGACCCTTGGCATTGTGCGCCGTGAAGAACTTGCCGATGAGCTTGCTGAGGCAGCGTTTAATGCAGAAATCGGCACTGCCTTTGGGCCAGTTAGCTCAGCATTTGGCTACCATGTTGCAGTGATTGATAGTATCGAGCCTGCCAGTGATGTTGGCTTGGATGATGTGAGACCTGCCATTATTGCAGCTCTGCAGTCAGAGCAAGCTATTGATTTAATCTATGACCACGTCACCAAAATCGAAGATGCTTTTGGTACCGGCGCAAGCCTGTCTGAAGCGGCAGCGTTGATAGGCACAACTGTTATCAGCATTTCGGATATTGACAGAAATGGCCTGACAATAGATGGCGAACTTTATCAGGCAGAAGACGCCAGTGACCTGACTTCTGACACTTTGTTTCTGGGCCAAGCTTGGGCACTTGAAATCGATGAAATGTCAACGGTGATTGAATCAGTTGATGACAGCTTCTTTGTTATTCAGCCAACAAATGAAACACCATCACGCACCCGCCCGCTTGATGAGGTGAAGGCGCGCGCTATTGCTGACTGGAAAACAGAACAGGCCATCATGGCAGCCATTACCAGTGCCACAGAAGCTATGGCGCGTGGTGATGATGGATTTGCAAATAGTGTCATTACCGAACCCTTCCGCCGGTCTGGTGCAGGCCTTGACCATAGTGCTGCCAGCCTGATTGCATCAGCAGCCTTCGACCAGAAAAAAGGTGACATTCAGCTCATTGAAACAGGCACAGAGGTTCTCGTGCTCCGCACAGATGAAATCATGCCAGCTGATGATAAAGAGACTGAAGATTTTGCGCTGCGTCTGCTGGATGGGTTTAACGACCTCGTTCGTAACGATATTGCCTCTGCTATGGCATTGTCATTATCTGAAACACATAAGCTAGAGGTGAATGCAGCGCCGGTTCAACAAGCTCTTATCGGCTCTCAAAGCAACTAAACACTCATTTGTCGTAGCGTCACAAAGGTCTGTCTTGTCATGGCTGAAATGCCCCCGTTAGAAGAGTTTTCCCACCTCACCGAAGCACAGAGTGCAGCGCGTTTTGCTGAGTCTCAGAACCACATTGTGTATCGCACACTCATTGCAGATACTCAGACAGCAGTTGGAGCTATGATGAAGCTTGCTGACGGGCAGGATTATCATTGCCTGCTAGAATCTGTTGAAGGCGGTGAAGTGCGCGGGCGCTACTCGGTGATTGGGCTTAAACCGGACCTGCTATGGCGTTGTTCGGGTAACAAGGTTGAAATTAATCGGCAGGCTGAAACAGACCTGACCGCCTTTTTAACTGATGACAAGCTTCCACTCGTCTCGTTGCGCGCGCTTATGAAAGAGAGTGAAATGCCCAATACAGCGCCCTTACCGCCTATGGCATCGGGCCTATTTGGTTATTTTGGCTATGATATGATTCGTCATGTTGAAAAAGTGCCTGATGATAATCCAGATACTCTGGGTGTGTTCGATAGCGTGCTCATGCGCCCTTCAGTCATCGCCATTTTTGACCGGTTAAAAGATAGTATAACGCTAGCCGTTCCTATCCGACCGGCTAGTTGGAAATCGCCAGCTGAAGCATGGCATAATGCCCAATCTCGCCTGGATGAAACGGAAGAACGTCTTTATGATGCTATCCCGCATAGCGGTGAGCATTCGGCTGATATGCCCGACATTATGCCTGAAAGTAATGTGAGCCAAAACCGTTTTTATGAAATGGTAAAAAAGGCACGTGACTACATCTCCGCCGGCGATATTTTTCAAGTTGTGCTCTCACAACGTTTCTCATTTCCCTTTACCTTGCCAACATTTACGTTTTATCGAAGCCTGCGTCGCTTAAACCCCTCCCCTTTTCTGTTCCATTTCACATTGGGTGACGTTTCGATTGTTGGCTCCAGCCCTGAAATATTAGTTCGTTTACGCGGAGGTGAAGTAACAATTCGCCCCATTGCAGGCACCCGCCCTCGCGGGGCAACCCCCGAAGAAGATGCGGCTCATGCTGCAGATTTAATGGCTGATGTGAAAGAACGCTCAGAGCATCTGATGCTTCTTGATTTGGGACGCAATGATGTTGGTCGCGTCTCAAAGCCCGGCTCTGTGCGGGTTATCTCTAATTTTGACGTTGAATATTATAGCCATGTTATGCATATCGCCTCTGAAGTGCGCGGCCAAATTCGTGATGAATGTGATGTTATTGATGCTCTTATTGCCGGATTTCCTGCCGGCACTGTATCGGGCGCACCCAAAATCAGAGCCATGGAAATTATCGATGAGCTAGAGCCTAATAGACGCGGTATCTATGCTGGGGCTGTAGGTTATATTAGTGCTGCTGGAGAGCTTGATAGCTGTATTGCTTTGCGAACAGCCATCATCAAGGATGGTATGATGCATGTGCAGGCGGGCGCTGGCATTGTTTATGATTCTCAGGAAAAATCTGAATTTGACGAATGCCATAATAAAGCACGTGCTCTTATCCGGGCCGCCATGGATGCAAGCCAAATCTCGCCCTCCAATAGACGCTAAAACGGCATCAATCTTGCTATAATGCGAGACAGGGTAACCTCTTTCCTTATTGTTTAGTGATTATTAGTTTCGGTTTTTTGGTTGTGATGTTGCAAATTTTTAGATCTTTTATAGTATTGCTGGTTGCATTATTTATATCCGCGCCCACGCCCGGATTAGCTGCCTTAAAAATCGATACCTGGAAAACTTATGGCAATCTTGCTGAACAGGGTGCGATATGTGCAAGTTTTGCCTCCCTCATGGAGAGCCAATCCCTCCTTAATACTGATTTAGGAGCATTATGGACTGAACGCCGAAAATATTCTGGTACCATCATCCGAAAAGCATCAGAGATGGAGACAGGAACGGCTGCAAATCCTGCCGAAATTGATGTTGTAATTTCTGATTACCGCGAATGGGTTCTTGCTTCTTTACTTGCGCCAATCGCCCCAATTGACCTTGCCCAACAAGGCGGTAACCCGCTGACAACAGGACGCGATAGAATTGCCAAGTTAATTCAGACATATTGCCTTGCTATCTTCGCCAAGGGTGATGCTATTATTTTAAAGCGCCTGCCCCATCTAGCCTATTTAACAAATCAACCAGAAGCCCAAACTCTAACAAAGCCTGCAATAGCTGATACAGCACCAACAAAAAAAGCTGAAGCGGTAGCCGCGAAGGTAATTTCTTCAATGCTGTCATCGATACGTACGCCTAACGCAGAACCGCCCAAAAGCATTCCGAAGCAACGGCCTCCAAAGCCGGTGGAACTAACATCCCTGTCAGCGCCTAAGAAGCAGGGCTATGTTGCCCAGTTAGCGTCATTTTCTTCGCAAAAACGTGCCGAGACCTCACGCGACCTTTTGATTCAGAAATTTCCGCGCGTCTTCACCCTTAAAACGCTCCAGATAGAAGAGCATAAAGTCGGCTCTGGCTCACGCTTCTTCCGGGTGCAGACAGATGCTCTCTCCAAAGATAAAGCGCGGGCGTTATGTGATATTCTGTGGCCGCACAAAATAAGCTGTATGGTTCGACAGTCGCATTAAAGCGTTATTTTTCAGTATTTGACAGCATAACAACCACAGGGCACAGTCAGGCATTATGTCTCGGGATAGACCGACTGCATGCTGCGATGGTAAGGGCGTCATGGAAGTTTCAAATTTTGCGTCTTTTTGCCTGTTTGCCGTTGTGTCAGCGTTTACACCCGGCCCCAATAACATAATGCTTGCTGCATCTGCTGCTACCTTTGGCTTTCGCGCAACATGGCCCCATATTTTAGGCATTACCGTTGGATTTAACCTAATGGTTGTTGCAGGTCTTCTTGGGCTTAATGAATTATTTTCTACCTTCCCACTTGTCTACAGTATCGCGCGTTATGCTGCATTTTGTTTTCTGCTTTACCTATGCTGGAAAATTGCCACCGCTACAGCGCCCCAGACAACACCAGATGAGACCGCTAGCATAACCACAGCATCCCAGCCAATAGGCTTCTGGTCTGCCGCTATTTTCCAGATGGTCAATCCAAAGGCTGTGATTGTTATTGTTAGTGCCATTACAGCTTATACAGACGTCTCAGAAAGCCCATCATCTGCGCACATGGCCATTGCTAGCGTGTTTGTCTTCGTAACGATAACGTCAACCGCTTTATGGTCTTATGCAGGCAGTATGATTGGCCGCCTGCTGGAAAACCCGCGCCAGTTACGCCTATTTAACATTATTATGGCAGGGCTACTTCTCCTTGCGCTAGCACCTGTTATGCTCACCTCTATGAAACTGTCTTAAGGGGCATCTGTCATCTCTGTAACAAACTCAGCAGGTGAACAAATTTCAATCAATTCTAAATCATCCGAATGTGATATTTCACGATGGCGCATACCAGGAGGCTGTAATGTTGCGCTACCGGCGCGCATGACAACCTCTCCCTGCCCTTCATATTCAAAGGTTACCCAGCCTCTAAGAATATAAACCATTTGAAAATCAAGCTCATGCTTATGCCATTGCGGTTCAGTATGCCGGCCCGGAATGGCTCTGATGACATGAGCGACAAACTTGCCTGCTGTTGCCTTTTTTATTCCGAGATCACGATATTCAAAAAAGGCCCTAAGACCACCCTCAAATCCACCAGCATCTGCTGCTGCTCCAAGGCCTGTCCCATCAGCATGACTTACACTAAAAGCCTGCCCTTTCCACAATTCTGCCGGCATCATCAACTCTCCCTAGGCTAAAACACGATAATAAAGGCACTCCCTTAGTGCTATTTTGTTGCAACAGGCGGATTGCCCGGAATAGGAAGCCCGCGCAAAGCTCTGTTTGTCCGCATATATTGAGGAGCATAAGCAGCATCAGCATCCAAGGCTTCTGCTGCATGCCATGCCCAACGTGGATTATAAAGAGCCCCGCGTGCAATGGCGATCATATCGGCCTGACCTGAGCGTAAAATTGCTTCAGCCTGCTTTGGTTCTGTAATTTGTCCCACGGCCATTGTTGGTAAGCCTGTTGCACGCTTAATCTCAGCTGCAAACCCTGTCTGATAACCAGGACCTACGTCAATCTGCTGTTCAGCAGAGTTACCGCCACTAGATATATCAACAAAATCACAGCCACGTGCCTTTAATGCAGCTGCAAATTGCACTGATTCTGACAGGTCCCAGCTTGAGCGTTCCACCCAGTCTGTCGCTGAAAAACGAATTCCCAAAGCCTTATGTTTTGGCCAGACAGCGCGCACCGCATCAAACACTTCTAAAGGGTATCGCATCCGATCTTCAAGGCTACCACCATATTGGTCATTACGAAGGTTGCTTAACGGAGACAAAAACTGATGCAGCAGATAGCCATGCGCGCCATGTAACTCTGCAACATCAAAACCAATTCTATCAGCGCGGATTGCCGCATCAACAAAGGCCTGCTTTATTCGGGATAGACCAGCATCATCTAGCGCTGCTGGTGCTTCCCAGCCCTCTGGTGCATAAGGGATAGCAGAAGGCCCTTCAGTGGCCCAGCCACGAGAGTCTGAAGACGCAATAGGTTTTCCGCCCAACCAAGGAAGATCAGTTGACGCTTTCCGTCCAGCATGGGCCAGCTGAATCCCCATTCGGGAATTACCAAAATCATGGCAGAAATCAACAACCCGCTTTAGCGTTGCTTCATTTTCATCGTTGCAGAGGCTGAGGCATCCGGGTGAAATGCGGCCAGACATTTCAACACCAACGGCTTCGGTGATGATAAGACCAAAACCAGAAACAGCAAATTGGCCTAAATGCATCAAATGCCAGTCAGT
>CATISA010000079.1 GCA_949529445.1 Alphaproteobacteria bacterium UBA4588 | reverse complement strand
GAAATTGGAATGAACGCCAATCTATACCATTTCAAAGACAGATGGTTAATGATCGATCTTGGCATAAGCTTTCCGGATGAATCTCTGCCGGGCGTTGATGTTATTCTTCCTGATTTATCTTTCATTGAGGCGCGTAAGAATAAGCTTGAAGCGATTATTTTAACCCACGCCCACGAAGACCATTTTGGCGCTATTCCCTATCTCTGGAAGCGTTTGAAGGTGCCAGTATATGGTACTGCGTTCACATTGGCATTGTTGCGGCGTAAGTTGAGTGAAGCGCGCGTTGATGTGTCTATTCCGTTGCATGAACTAAAATACAATACCGACTATCAGTTTGGTCCTTTTTCACTAGAGCTTGTAAATCTTACACATTCTATTCCGGATCCTGCCGCATTAGTCCTGCGCACCGATGCAGGTAATATCCTGCATACGGGAGACTGGAAGTTTGATGAAACACCTACACTTGGCAATGATACTGACAGAGCACGTTTAAAAGAAATTGGCGATGAAGGCATTATGGCTCTTGTTGGTGATAGTACAAATGCAATGGTGGAAGGGCGAACCCTTTCTGAATCCGTTGCGCAAAAAGGGCTGACAGAAGCGATTGCAGACGCAAAGCACGCAGTGGCTGTGACATTATTTGCGAGTAATGTTGCGCGCATTAAATCCATTATTGCGGCAGCGCAGGCAAATGGACGTTCTGTCTGTGTTGCTGGGCGGGCTCTCACTCGCACCATTTCTGCCGCAAAAGAGGTTGGATACTTAAAGGATATTCCTGATTTTGTGCCTGAAACAGAGGCCAATCTTATCCCGCGTGAAAATCTGGTTATTATCTGTACAGGATCGCAGGGAGAGACGCGGGCGGCTATGGCGCGTATAGCCAATGGAACCCACGAGACCTTGTCGCTTGTTCCCGGTGATACAGTGATTTATTCATCACGCCAGATACCTGGGAATGAGCCTGCTATTACCCGGATTCAGGATATGATTGTGCGTCGTGGTATAAATTTGATTACTGATGATGATCACCCTGTTCATGTGTCCGGCCATCCAGCGCGTGATGAGCTTGTTGAAATGTATGCGCTTATCCGCCCGAAAATAGCGGTACCTGTCCATGGCACTGCCCGTCATCTCATGGCACATGCGAAGCTTGCAGAAGCTTGTCAGGTCTCACAGACACTCATTCCCAATAATGGTGATATTATTACCTTTACAGAGGGCGAGGCTGATATAACAGGAAATGCTCCGGTTGGCGCACTCACGCATGAAGGCGGAGAAATTGTTGATATTCAATCAGATTTTCTGCGGAGCCGTCGTAGAATGCTCTGGAATGGCACCATTACAGCGTCGGTGGTGCTTACGGCTTCCGGTGAGCTGGTGCTGGCGCCGCAGGTGAGCCAATCCGGTATTTGTGGTGCCGATCAGGCTGATGAATTGTTAGCTGACGCATCACTCAGAATTGAGGATGCAATTGATAATTTATCTGACACAGATGTCTTGGTAGATGATGCTGTTCAGCAGGTTGTTATTTCAGCTATGCGTTCGTTAGTCAGGACACGCTTTCGGCTCCGGCCAACTGTGCATGTTCATATCATGCGCTCAGATGACAAGGAATTATCGGCATGAATGAGCTGATGCTGGGCCGTATTAACCATATAGCGATAGTTGTTCCCGACCTAGATGTTGCTGCCGCACAATGGCAGGCGCGTACAGGTGCTAACGTGTCATCTCCGCAAAGCCTGCCAGATCATGGGGTGAGGGTAGTATTTGTTGCAGCTGAAAATGGCAAAATAGAGCTTCTTGAGCCGCTTGATGATACATCGCCTATTGCAGCATTTTTGGCCCGTAACCCAGATGGCGGCATGCATCATATTTGCTTTGATGTTGATGATTTGTATGCCTCACGCGATAGATTGATTGACAGCGGCGCCCGCATTCTTGGAAGCCATGAGCCAAAAATTGGCGCACATGGGAAACCGGTCCTGTTTGTGCATCCCAAAGATATGACGGGTACGCTTGTCGAATTACAGCAAGCTTAGGAGTCTCTGATGGATACTTTATCAGCTGTTGTTGTTTATATTCTGCTGTGGTGGTGGGTTTTGTTCATGGTGCTGCCTTTTGGTGCGAAAGCGCCAGACACGATTGAGGCAGGGCATGCAACATCAGCCCCAGCGCGCCCGCGCATTCTTGCTAAAATGCTGATAACCACAGGTATTTCAGCATTGCTATTTATCATTGTCTATCTGGTTATCACATCAGGTTACTTTAGTTTTAGGGGGGGGTAAGCATAAAAAAACAAGGCTTTACGCCTTGTTTTGAAACGCTTTATTTTTTTATAACTTGTGTCTTCCCTAAACTTGGCGCGTTTCCATTAATGAGACGTTATCGTATAAATAGTAATAAGTCATTCAAAAAAGTGTCTTATTTGAATAAAAATTTCATGATTAGACCTAAAACCTTTCGTATCATTATACAAAAGGGTCAATATAAAGGATTGAAGTTGGCCAGAATAGGCACTGTTTCGCTGGCAGGCACATGGTCTCAAAATGCCGCATGGCTGTTTGTGATAAATATGATAAAAAGACCAGACTAACGTGACTAAAAACGCGGTTTTGTTGCTCGTATGAGGGGCCCGTATCTTACAGGGTTCATTTATTTTCAAAGGGATTAGAGGCCTATGACTGTTTATCTTGCGTCTGACCATGCTGGATTTGATTTAAAAGCGGCGCTCATGGCCTTTTTGACTGAAAAAGGTATTGATGTGACAGATATTGGTCCGCATGACAAAACGTCTGTTGATTACCCTGATTATGGTGCGGCTCTTGCGGCGGCAATGAAGGAAGATGATACGGCATCAGGTATTGCTATTTGTGGGTCCGGTATTGGGATTTCGATTGCTGTGAACCGCTATCCCTGGATGCGGGCAGCACTGGTTAGCGATGTGACAGCAGCGCGTCTGTGCCGTGAACATAATAATGCCAATGTGCTCGCCCTTGGTGAGCGTCTTGTCGGCATCCAGACAGCCCTAGATTGCGTAGAAATGTTCTTAGCTACCGCATTTACAGGAGGTCGGCATGAACGACGCGTCGCAAAACTTATGCACCCAGATGAGCTTCTTTCATAGCGTAATCTAGCTGTTGTTATTACTACTTTCATACCTTCACACCGTTTTTCTACAAGGACAATCTGATGACTGATTTAATTTCGTTCTTTAATAATACCCTTGCTGATACTGATCCTGAAGTTGCGGCAGCTATCTCAGATGAGATGATACGCCAGCAAGATCAGATAGAAATGATTGCATCAGAGAATATTGTTTCTAACGCCGTTTTAGAAGCACAAGGCTCTGTGCTAACGAATAAATATGCCGAGGGTTATTCAGGACGCCGCTATTATGGTGGGTGTGAGCATATTGATGTTGTTGAAACGCTTGCGATTGAGCGTGCCAAAAAGCTTTTTAATTGTTCGTTTGTTAATGTGCAGCCACATTCTGGTGCACAAGCTAACCAGGCTGTTTTCCTTGCGCTATTGCAACCAGGCGACACTGTTTTGGGCATGTCTTTGGAAGCAGGTGGGCATTTAACCCATGGCGCACGTCCGAACCTGTCGGGCAAATGGTTTAATGCGGTGCAATACGGCGTTGATAAACAGACAGGTCAGATAAACTTTGATGATGTGCAGGCGCTGGCTGAAGAGCATCGCCCTAAACTCATTGTTGCTGGCGCCTCGGCTTATCCACGTGAGCTTGATTTTGCTGCGTTCCGCCGGGTAGCTGACTCGGTTGGCGCCTTGTTAATGGTTGATATGGCCCATATTTCTGGTCTTGTGGCTGCTGGTGTCCATCAAAGCCCTCTGCCACATGCTCATATTGTCACATCAACCACGCATAAAACATTGAGAGCGGCACGTGGTGGGATAATCCTTAGCAATGAT
This sequence comes from Alphaproteobacteria bacterium UBA4588, assembly GCA_949529445.1. Taxonomy (GTDB): domain Bacteria; phylum Pseudomonadota; class Alphaproteobacteria; order Puniceispirillales; family Puniceispirillaceae; genus UBA4588. The sequence continues at coordinate 9,913 of CATISA010000079.1, read as the reverse complement.
GAAACGCTCGGCAAAAAAATTAATTCTGCAGTATTTCCTGGCCTTCAGGGTGGACCGTTAATGCATGCTATTGCTGGTAAAGCGGTTGCGTTTGGTGAAGCACTCAAGCCGCAATTCGGGACTTATATCCAGAATGTTGTTTCAAACGCCCGTGTTCTAGGCGAAGTCCTTCTTGATAGAGGCGTTGCTCTTGTCTCTGGCGGCACTGATACTCATCTTGTGCTTGTTGATTTACGCCCAAAGGGTCTTACTGGCGATATTACTGAAATTTCTCTCGAAAATGCAGGGATTACCTGTAATAAAAATGGTGTTCCGTTTGATCCTGAAAAGCCAATGGTGACCTCCGGGGTGCGTCTTGGTACGCCCGCTGGGACAACCCGTGGCTTTGGTGAAGGCGAATTTCGAAAAATAGGGCATTTCATTGGAGATGTTATTGATGGTTTAGCTTCAAACCGGAATGATAATTCTGACATTGAAGCGCGAGTTCGCTCGGACGTTCGGGACTTGTGCAGAGCCTTCCCAATCTATAAATAGATAGATATCTAGAACTAGTATGTTTGCAACAGGTGCCATACTAAATAGTGCGGGAGCATAAGAAATGTGGTGTCCATTTTGCCGGTCCGAAGATACCCAAGTTAAGGACTCACGTCCCTCAGAAGATGGTGCATCGATAAGGCGCCGGCGCCAATGTGGTGCGTGCGATGCGCGGTTTACAACCTTCGAGCGGGTACAATTGCGTGAAATATCAGTTATGAAGCGGGATGGACGAAAGGTTACTTTTAACCGGGAAAAGCTTGAACGTTCGTTTACCATTGCACTTAGAAAGCGCTCTGTTCATGAAAATGACGTTGCAATGGCCATCAATGAGATTGTGCGTAAACTAGAATCCACAGGGGAAGCAGATGTGACATCTGATTATATCGGGTCTTTAGTTATGAAGGCACTGCTGGCCTTGGATAAGGTTGGGTATATCCGGTATGCATCTGTTTACAAAAATTTCGAAGATGCCGGCGATTTCGAGGAATTTGTTAACGAATTACGTAAGTAGGATGCTGTGAGTTCTGGCATAGGACACCATGAAAACGACAAACGCTGGATGCGGGCGGCCCTAGCAGAGGCACGCAAAGCCGAGGGCAGAACAGGCACTAATCCGCCGGTTGGTTGTGTTCTTATCTCTCCCAATAATTACCTTATTGCCTCAGGCCATACTCAGCCTACTGGCAGGCCTCATGCAGAGGCTGTCGCGCTCGCTGAAGCTGATAATGCAGGTTTGATGCAATCATTGAAGAAGGGGACAGCTTATGTCACCCTTGAGCCTTGTGCACATCATGGCGAGACACCACCCTGTGCAGAGGCATTGCGGCAGGCTGGGATTGCCCGCCTTGTCTATGCTCTTAATGATCCAGATGAGCGGGTTAATGGCAAGGGTATCGCCTGTTTACGTGCAGCATCTGTTGAGATACTCCCTGATTTTATGAAAAATAAAGCCTTAGAAGTAACATCGGGTTTTATCTTTAATAAATTGAAAAATAGGCCTTTTTTTACATCAAAAATTGCCACCAGTCTGGATGGTTTTATTGCTAAGACGGCCGGAGAGCAATATTGGCTAACAGGCGATGTATCTCGGCGCTTTGTTCATGATCTAAGGAGCAGGGTTGATGCTGTGCTAACAGGGAGCGGCACTGTTTTGGCAGATAATCCGCAACTGACATGCCGTGTACCGGGGGTAGGCTATCAGCCGCATCGTATTATTCTCGATAGTCAGGCCAGAGTGCCGCTTTCGTCTCATCTTGTGCGTAACGCCTCTGACATCCCAGTGATCATTATCCATGGAGATGTGGCAGAAAAGGCTCGGTTGCGCGCACTTGCAGAAAATGGGGTTGACCTTATTCATTATCAGGGTGATGGCAGCATCGAACTAGACTGGCTCGCTGATATTCTGGCTTCTCGAGGCTATCAGCATATCTTAATTGAAGCGGGCACAGTGTTGAATACTGCTTTTCTTCAGGCCGGCCTTATAGACAGGATTTATTGGCTGAAAAGCACTGAAATTCTCGGAGACGGTGTTCCTAGCGTCATGCGTAAAATACCTCATGCAGGAATAAATACCGATGCCACTATGGATTTTGGCCACTCAGCGACTTATGTAAGGACCAGTGAAGTTAGTTTGGGCGATGATAATTTGTCTTGCTGGCAGGCCACTACTAGTATAACCCGCCCCTGCGCCCCTGAAACAGAAGAGCGATAGTCCCATGTTTACCGGAATTATCACAGCGCGTGGCGAAATTGTGGATGTTCAGTCTGATGGCGACTGGGTGTTTACCGTTGCAACACCATGGGACTGTAATGTAATTGATATTGGTGCGTCGATAGCCTGTTCTGGTGTTTGTCTTACAGTTACAAAGCGCGATGCGCAGCATTTTGTTGTTGCAGTATCAGCTGAAACCTTGTCTCGAACATCTCTGGGAAGCTGGGTGGTGGGCAGCCAGATCAATCTTGAACGTGCGCTAAAAGTCGGAGATGAGCTTGGTGGTCATATTGTTTCAGGCCATGTTGATTGTCTAGCGCAGGTAACAGCATGCACTAAGATTGATGATTCTCATCGGTTGGACATTGAAATCCTTGAGTCATTTGCTGGGTTTGTTGCTGAAAAAGGGTCGGTTTGTCTTGACGGCGTATCGCTCACAGTGAATGAAGTAGGGCTAACCAATTTTAGAGTCAATATTATTGACCATACATGGCAGCAGACAACATTGGGTACGGTTAAGGCCGGGTCTTTATTAAATTTGGAAATCGACATGTTGGCGCGGTATATGGCGCGTCTTATGCAGGTGCAAAATAGGTAATCTTACTCACATGACACAAACCAATCCTACGATAACTTCTGAAGATGGCCTATCACCAATTGAAGACGTGATAGAAGATGCACGTCTTGGAAAATTATTCATCCTTGTTGACGACCAAAATCGCGAAAATGAAGGCGATTTATGTGTCATTGGGGAATATGCGGATGCAGATACTGTTAATTTCATGGCAAAATATGGTCGTGGATTAATTTGCCTTGCTCTCACACGCGAGCGTACCGAAGAATTAGGCCTTGCGATGATGGATACGCGTAATCAGTCACGCCATCAGACAGCTTTTACCGTCTCAATCGAAGCCCGCGAAGGCGTGACGACTGGTATTTCAGCAGCTGATAGAGCGCAAACAATACAGACTGCTATCAACCCTCATTGCAGTGACCGTGATATTACGACACCTGGCCATGTCTTTCCACTTGTGGCGCGTGATGGTGGCACATTGGTCAGGGCAGGGCATACAGAAGCCGTTGTTGATATTGCACGTTTGGCAGGTAGTTCGGCACCGTCAGGTGTGATTTGCGAGATCATGAAAGATGATGGGTCTATGGCTCGCTTATCTGACCTTGTCTCCTTTGCTCAGGAACATAACCTTAAAATTGGAGCAATTGCGGATCTGATTGCATGGCGCCGTCGGAATGAAACACTTGTTTCACGACTGACGGAAACAGTTATTGAAACAGAGTTCGGTGGTAGCTGGCGTTTGACAGTGTATCGCAATGATATCACCAAGGTAGAGCATCTGGTGATGATCAAAGGGACTGTAAATACTGAAAAACCAGTATTGGTGCGAATGCATGCACTTGACCTAATGGTTGATTTGCTGGGTGAAGAAGGAACGCAACGGCGTCATGGTGAGCTTCAACGTGCAATGCAGATCATCGCAGAAGAGGGCGCTGGCGTGATTGTTTTACTCAGAGATGGTGCATCAACAGGCTTATCCCAACTCATCGCAACACGAATGGGTAAAGATAAGGCTGGGTTGCACGAGCTTCGTGATTACGGGGTTGGTGCTCAAATATTGAATGATTTGAATATCACGGATATGGTGCTTCTATCCAATTCAAAACCGACTGTTATCGGCCTTGATGGATATGGGCTGTCGATTTCTGGCTGGAAGTCGATTTCATAATCATAAAGGTTAATCTTAGGTCATTAGCACACTGAGTGCAGACTCAGGCTTATTTTATCTGATTTAACAAGCAGGGATATTGCGTCTATGCAGTTTCATTTTCTGATTATTGAGGCAGGGTTCTATGAAGAACTTGCCTCAGCTCAGCGCGCAGGAGCCATTCAGGCTCTTGAAGCTGAGGGAGTGAGTTATGATATTATTTCTGTCCCCGGCGCTCTCGAAATTCCTGGCGCGCTGAAAACAGCGCATCTTAGCGAAATCCATTATGATGGATATGTGGCGCTTGGCTGTGTGATTCGTGGGCAGACATCCCATTATGATACGGTCTGTTCTGAATCAGCACGAGGACTAATGGATTTGAGTCTTCAGCATGATCTTGTAATTGGCAATGGGATCCTTACCGTTGAAAATGCTGAACAAGCATGGGAACGTGCTGAAAAAGATAAGCTTAATAAAGGGGGTGGTGCGGCGCTGGCAGCGCTTGCGATGGCGCGTCTCAAAGCAGATTTTACCTCTCAGCTCTTATCAGCGGGGGCATCATGAAAAGTTATAATGTAATAGAAAAAGCACGCGCCTCAGCCAATCAGAAAGGTGAGGGGACTCTTCGCCCAACAGCGGTGCGTAAGCGCGCTGCAGCCCGGCTTGCCGCTATTCAGCTTGGCTATGAGTTGGAAATGACAGGCCGCGACATTCTCGAAGCCATGCCTGAGTTTCTCACACATTATGCCGAAGATATTGCCCGCCAGCTCAAAGTCAAAAAGCTCGATGAAGGTCATTTTCAGCTTTTAACAATGGGTGTGCATGCAAAAGTAGCATCACTTGACCAAATGATTGACGAAGTGCTTGATGAAGGATGGAGCCGCGAGCGTTTAGCACGACATGATATCTGTATTTTGCGTGCAGGTATCTGCGAATTACAGGATATGCCTCATATCCCTGTGCGGGCCGTCCTATCAGAATATGCAGGTATGGCAGAAGTCTTTCAGTCAGATGTTGCCTTCATCAATGCTGTTATGGACCGTCATGCCCGCACCCTTCGCACGGAAGAATTAGCAGCACCGAAATAAAAACCGTTTTGAGTCGTTAGCTATACGAGACGAGTATCGATCCGCCTATTGTGGTTTCCTGATGTTTGAGAAAATCTGCTCTGCTAGACCGTAATTATCACCGGGTGTTGGGGTTTTAGCATCTAACTTTGTTACCTCAATATCATCGTCAATTGACTGAATTTCTAAATTCTGCAGAATTTCTTTTTTATCAATGGTCAGAATGAGCAAGGTGCGACTTACCGTTTTAGAATGTCCGGCAACCTCTGTTTCCATAACCTGATTATTATAGTAGATTTTCCCTGAACCGAAGGCGCCGTCAAAACTCGGCTTTCCAAACAAAATTAAAATATCACTCAGGCTTGTCTCGCCAGGGACAAGCAAGTCAAGTTTAGCTTTCTCAAGGGTATGTCCATGCGTTGAAATCTTGGATGAACATCCAGAAAAGATAGCAAGACTCATGATAAGAGCAAAACAGGAAAGCAGAGATAGAGGTTTCATTGATGGGCCATTTCATTAAGAAGAGAAGCTGATTTTAATTTCTCATAAGTGATAACTACGCTCTTATGATGTCTTATGATAGACGTAAGGCATTCATTACGGGTATAATTGCCGCGGGATGGCGCGCAGGTCAAATTTTTTGGGTAGGTGAATGTTCTTTTCATTATTTTCTCGTCGGAAACAGACATCAGATAATGCTGCCAGCGGGCCGGCTGAAGCACTCTATCAAATGGCGTTATCAACCAGCAGAACGCCGTCATTCTATCTAGAATATGGTGCTGAAGATACCATAGATGGCCGGTTTGATGTGCTATGCCTGTGCGTTTCGCTTGTAATGTATCGTCTTCGAAAAATTGTTCGCCAGCAAGGTAAAACATCACAAAATGCACAGGATATCAGCCAAAAACTCTATGATATAATGTTTGCAGATATGGACCTGACATTACGCGAAATGGGTGTCGGTGACCTTGGTGTGGCAAAACGTGTTAAGATTATGTCTGAAGCCTTTGCGGGCCGCCTGACAGCTTATAGCGCTGCCTTTGATGATTTAGATGCCAGCATGCTAGCAGCGGCATTTGCCCGTAATATTGGGCGGCGTGAGCAGGCAGGAGAAGCTGAGTTAAAACTTGCTTCCCTTATCCTTGGGACAATCACAAAATTGGAAAGTTGTGACGATGGTGTGTTCTTGTCAGGTACGTTAGACCTGCGAGATATCGCAATTTCCTGAAAATGACGGGATAATTGGTCCTTTTTTAATGTTTCTAGTCAATGGAAGAATAAATCATGAGTGGTGAAACTCCCGTTTTCTCAACAGAGTTGTCGATAGAGGCTGAAACAATCAGGCGCGGCGCGCCGTTGAGCCTTGCTCTTTCACTCACCCCAACAGATGAAGCGTCTTTTGCCGAGCGATTTGATTTTTTATCCATTTCTGAGGTGAGTGGTTCGGTGACTGTTAAATTATGTGCCACTCTTTGTTGGGAGCTCACAGCGAAGGTTAAGGCAAGGATAGAGCAAGCTTGTGTTGTTAGTGGCGATCCTGTGGTAACGTGTCTGAGCTTCGATGTTCTGGAGCGGTTTGTTCCTGAAAGCGAGGAGATTGAAGAAATTGACTCAACAGGCGTAGATGTTGAACGTCTCCAAGATGGTCATATCCCGATAGGAGATGCTATTTCTCAGGCAATTGCCATTTGTGCACCTGCTTATCCACGGAGTAAAACTGCCCCTATCCTAGAAAAACCGGAGGTTTTACGAGAAAATAATCCGTTCGCAAAGCTTTCTGAATTGAAAAAGTAGTACAAAACAGTATGGTTCACGGAACAAATGAGGGGACTGCCACTGTGACATCAAAACCACGCATTTCACTGGACGCGATGGGGGGCGATAATGCGCCTGAGGTCGTTATTCAGGGTGCAGAGCGTGCACTAGAAGACAATCCAAACCTCGAGCTTATCTTGGTTGGGGATCAGGCTCATCTGGAACCGCTCCTGAAAAAAACGCGCCTTTTGAAAGAGGTTGCGCAGATTATTCATACAGATGAAGCTGTTGACCCGTCAGCAAAAGCCTCTCAGGCGTTGCGGGCAGGCAAAAACACCTCAATGTGGAAAGCCATTGAGTTGGTAAATAATGGTGATGCCGATGCAATTGTGTCGGCAGGAAATACCGGCGCTTTGATGGCAATGTCAAAACTTCAGCTACGGATGATTGAAGGGGTAACGCGACCAGCAATTGCGAGCTTTGTTCCCACAAAGAGTGGCCGGTGTTGTGTGCTTGACCTTGGGGCTAATCTTGAATGTGATGAACATAACCTTGTTCAATTCGCCGTCATGGGAAGTGCATTTAGTCGCTTTTTACAAAATATCGACCGCCCAACAGTTGGATTATTAAATGTTGGGGAAGAAGACCAAAAAGGCTTTGATTATTTGCGTACTGCTGCTGAAACACTCCGCCGCGATGACTTGCCTGTTAATTATGTTGGCTTCGTTGAAGGGTCTGATTTTAGCTCTGGAACAGTGGATGTTATTGTAACAGACGGTTTTACTGGGAATATTGCCTTAAAAACAGCTGAAGGGGTTGCTCAACTCGTCAGGGAGTTTCTGCGCCGCGCATTTGTGGCTAATCTATTCACTAAAATTGCCTATCTCGTTGCTCGGCCTGCCCTTGCAAGGGTGCGTTCGATGATTAACCCAAATGGCTATAATGGCGCTGTATTCCTGGGGTTAAATGGTATTTGTGTGAAATCGCATGGTGGTACGAATGCCTTTGGCTATGCAAATGCTGTTGGTGTTGCTGCAGATATGGTGAAGAATGGATATCTTCCTGAAGTCAGTCAGGCAATCGCCACAGCGAATCTTATCCTTAACGAGGAGAAAAGAGACGAGAATGGTTGACCCTATTAGTCTGCCCTCGATATTAATGGTTGGTGTGGGTGGTTGCCTTCCCGCGCGGCTTGTGAGTAATGATGAACTTGCCAAAACTGTTGATACGTCTGATGAGTGGATTCAACAACGCACTGGCATAAAACAACGCTATCTCGTTGAAGATGAGCGTACATCCGACCTTGCTGTTGGGGCAGCCAAAGAAGCCCTTGAGCATGCAGGGTTCAGTGCAGACGATATTGATATTATTGTGCTAGCAACAACTACGCCGAATGATACATTTCCGTCCACTGCATCTATTGTACAGAAAGAGTTGGGTGCGTTTAACGCATTTGCTTTTGATGTTCAGGCTGTATGTGCAGGTTTTGTCTATGCTCTTGGGGTTGCAGAATCGCTCTTGAAAATAGGGCAGGGCAAAAAAGCGCTTGTGATTGGGGCAGAATCATTCTCCAAATTACTGGATTGGGACGATAGAACAACATGTGTTCTATTTGGCGATGGGGCAGGGGCTGTGATTCTTGAGGCTGCTGCACCGGCAGATGATTGGGGCGTGCTTTCATCTGTGTTGCATACAGATGGGCGCTATCGTGATATTTTATATGTTGATGGCGGACCATCAGAAACGGGTACAGTCGGACATGTGCGCATGAAAGGGCAGGATGTCTTTAAACATGCTGTTGAAAAGCTTTCCTCTGCCCTTGATGAAGCGCTCAAAAAGGCAGGAAAAACACCGGATGATATAGATTGGCTTGTGCCGCATCAGGCAAATCTTCGTATTATCAATGGGATGCAGAAAAAACTTGGCATAGATCCCCAAAAGGTTGTTCGCACCGTCTCAGAGCATGCAAATACGTCGGCGGCGTCTATCCCGCTTGCTTTAACTGCAGCCGTTCGTGATGGGCGCATTCAGTCCGGTCATGTTTTGGCATTTGAAGCGATCGGTGGCGGGTTATCATGGGGCGCATCTATCGTGCGCTTTGGCAGACCATCCTAATGTGGCGTTCAGTCTGATGCAGGTTCATAACCTTGCATGAGCGTGTTGACGGCCTTATTTGTCGGTGATAACCTTTCATTATGACTAAAACTGTGACCAGAAATGAACTTGCAAACGCTGTACATCAGCAGATTGGACTGTCTCATAATGAGTCAGCACAGTTGGTTGCGTCAGTTCTTGAAGAAGTGTCTCTCTGTCTTGAACAGGGTGAATCGGTGAAGTTGTCATCTTTTGGTACATTCTCAGTCCATTCAAAGAATGAGCGTATCGGCCGGAATCCTAAAACGGGTGTAGAAGCACGTATCAGCCCCCGCAGGGTCTTGTCATTTAGGCCCTCTAACCTCATGAAAAAGCGGATTAACCCTGAGTGATGGCTGATAAAGCCGCAGGCGCATTCCAGACAATTTCTGAAGTATCTTCCGCACTTGATTTGCCAGCCCATGTGTTGCGATTTTGGGAAACGAAATTCGCTCAATTAAAGCCGATGAAACGCAATGGTGGTCGTAGGTATTATCGCCCAGAGGATATTGAAATTCTCGAATCCATCAAAGCATTGCTGTATCAAGAAGGTTTTACGATCAAAGGTGCGCAAAAGGCGATGACGTCGCGGAAGTCGGCGCCAGCTACCTCTCTCAAAACAAGTGCTGGTGCGATAGCTGATGCGGCACCATCGGCTAATAATTTGGCTATCTCTCAGGCGCTCGCATTGCTTGATGATGCTGATAACCGCCTTAACAGGCTACTGCAGACAGCCCCTTAACAGTCGTCTCCTTTTTTCTGTCTTGTGCTTGCAACAGTAAAGCTGTGTCCGCTATAAAGGGTTATGGCGGAGCGTAGCGCAGTCTGGTAGCGTATCAAGCTGGGGGCTTGGGGGTCGGGGGTTCGAATCCCTCCGCTCCGACCATTTTTATAATTATACTGATGTATTACAGCGTGTTATGATTTGTCCGGATCATCAGCATCGTCATGCACAGCCGTTCAATATTTACGCGATAAAAACCTAATTT
>CATISA010000078.1 GCA_949529445.1 Alphaproteobacteria bacterium UBA4588 | reverse complement strand
CGCTTATCTGCCAGCACAAATTTGCTGTTAAAGATATTAAGCCCTTTATTTTCCATCGCACCCATATTGAAATGGCTAACAGCGACTATCTGAAAAAGATCAAGGTCATATTCAAGGCCGTAAACATCTTCATCCCATTTCATTGAGCGTTTCAGGCTATCCATTGCATGGCCCGTCAGATGACCATTGCCCGGCTCAACAAGGATATGCAGTGCAACCTGCTTACCAGATGACGTAGTGAAACTATCTTCAACTCTTTCCAGCGTGCCAGCAACCAAGGCGAATAGATAGGCAGGTTTTGGATGCGGGTCATGCCAGAGCACATAATGACGCCCCTCCTCGCATGAACCTGTTTCAATGAGATTCCCATTACTCAGAAGCTCTTGATAACGTTCAGGTGCTTCGATGCGCGTGGTGAAGATACTCATCACATCAGGACGGTCAGGATAATAGCAGATCCGCCGGAATCCCTCTGGCTCACATTGCGTACAAATCATATCGCCTGAGGCATAAAGCCCCTCTAGGGCTGTATTGGTAAACGGGTCGCATATCGAGGTGACAGTGAGCCTATCGCCTGAGTGGAGACCTGTAATCACAAGACCATCATCACGCAGACCAATGCAAGCATCAGGCAGTAATCCTGCCGTCGTTTCAGCTGAAACGAATGTCAGTGCTTTTCCGTTCAGAAACAGTGGCTCGCCGCTCTGAGTGTCCGAGGTGCTCTGCAGCGTCATTGTTACCGCGACACGCGCATGGTCATCAAAAATCTGGACAGTGAGGTCGGTTTTTTGGACCTGCCACGCAAAGGGACTATAGTCCTGACGCCGGATAGGCGCGCTGGCTGATCTAGTTTCCATCGCGCGATGTTGTATAGGCAAGGTCGCAATGTTCAGGGCAATATGGCTTACCTGGCAAAACAGGCTCACTACAGAAACCAAATTCTACCTTCTTCGGGTCACCATGCGGCCAGACGCATTTTGACCGCGACCATTTAATCTGACGCAAGGCTAGGCGTAGAGGCAGCTCTTTGGTGAATTCCACTATTTTTGGCGCTTTTTTCGCACTTGTTTTAGCGATTGGTGATTGACGCTTTGGCAATTTCAAACGATGCGCTTTACCAGCGACAGCGTTACGGGTTACCCCTAATTCTTCGCCAATTTGCGAGATGGATAATCCTTTGTCCCAAAGCTTTCTCAATTTTTCAAGACGCTCGTCGGTCCAACTTGTCTCTTCTGCCATTTAATGCCTCATCTCTTCTGGGAAACCCAGCCCGTCAACGATAAAATTGCGAAGCCGCATAATGCCCTATTGTACCGCAGGATGCTAGTCAAATGCGCCAATAAATCGGCCAATAAGCTCAAGCTGGTAATCCAGCATATGTCGGCCTTTATGAACAGGCCTGCCAGATTGCTCAGCAGCAATAAGCCAGTTGGTTCTATCAGGCACCATAATAATATCACAAACCAGACAATCAGACGCCAGACGATCAATGAGAACAGGATGAGGGTCATCATCATGTAAACCAACTGAGGTAGCGTTTATCACAATATCATATGAGCCAAGGTCTGCTGTTGCCAGCATTGTTATCCCAACCGAAGACTTCGACTTAAACTTGCCCGTTAAGTCAGCCGCAGCCTCAGCTTTCTGCAAGGTTCGATTAGCAATATCAAGATGCGCGCACCCATGATGAGCAACGGCAACGGCAACGGCCCGCGCAGCGCCACCAGCCCCAAGAAGTAAAACACGCTTACCCTGCAACTGATACCCTTCACCAATCAATCCAGCAACAAACCCTTCGCCGTCAAAATTATTGCCATAAATTTTACCATCATCATCAAACCGGACAGCATTTACAGCGCCTGTTGCACGCGCCCCATCCCCAAGATCATCACATAAGCAAGCAAGAGGCAACTTATGCGGTATGGTGACAGCAAGTCCGCCGAAATTCCTTAGCCCATTCAGGCCGCGCACAACTGTCTCAAGATGTTCAGGCGGACAATTAACCGGCACCATCACAGCGTCAGTGCCGTTTTTCCGGAAAATCGGGTTAAAAATAGACGGCGCACGCACATGCGCGCTTGGATGAGCAATACATCCATAAAGCTTTGTTACACCAGAGATCACAGGAGGGTGGAGCGATAGGCTCTCAGCAGAAACGTCAGTCATGAAACAATAGCCTAACACAGCAAAATAAAATGTGGTGGCGCAGAATAGCGCACTTAAAACGACCATTCAATCACCAGATTATCCCCCCAATCTACTGGTGAAATATCAGGTTCTGAGGCGGCGCATAAAATCCTTATTCGTCAGATTCAAACTCTAACGACGCAGAATTGATACAGTAGCGCAATCCCCCCTCCTCTTTGGGACCGTCAGGAAAGACATGGCCAAGATGGGCCTCGCAATGACTACAATGGACTTCAGTGCGTGTCATAAATAAAGAGCGGTCTTCCTCTGTATCTACATTTTCATCAACCATCGGTTCTGTAAATGATGGCCAACCGGAACCAGAATCATATTTCTTTTCTGAATTAAATAGCGCGGCATCACAACAGACACAACGATAAATTCCTGACCCGTGGCTATCCCAGTACTTGCCAGAAAAGGCCCGTTCAGTGGCGTGTTTGCGGGTGACCTCAAATTGTTCTTCGCTTAGCATTTCGCGCCATTCTGCGTCTGTTTTCTCAATTTTACTACTCATGCTGCTGCTTTCTTTGCCTGCATTACCTTCCAGATGGTATCTAATGTAGCGGGCATATCAATATGGACAACACCAAGAGCATCACAAAGGGCTGAAATAACAGCTGGGGGCGCTCCAATGGCGCCTGCTTCACCCGCACCTTTTACACCCAGCAAGTTATTCTGGCAGGGTGTGTTGCGGGTATGATTATCTAACATTGGCAAATGATCGGCACGCGGAAGGGTATAATCCATCAAAGAACCAGACAGAAGCTGTCCTGTTTCATCATAGGCAAGATACTCATAGAGCGCCTGACCAACACCCTGAGCTATGCCGCCCTGAATCTGACCAAAAAGAGTGAGAGGATTTAGGATATTGCCAAAATCGTCCATAGTCGTATACCGCACAATCTGTGGTACAAAACTCGCCTTGTCCACTTCAATTTCAATAATATGAGAGCCATAAGGATAAGTTGCCCCGCTCGCCTTATAATTATTAAAGCGGTTTAGCGGATGAGGGCCATCCTCAGTTGCCGTCAGCCTGACAAGCTCTTCGATAGAAATACTCTGGTTTGTGCCAGAAGCCGTAAAGACGCCTTCGGCAAGGCCAACATCAGCATCATCAACACCAAGATGCTCGGCTGCGAGCTTTTGAGCATCAACCGCAATAAGACTGGCCGCCTCTGATACCGATGAGCCCAGCACAGATGCCATCTTAGCACCGCCTGTTGTTCCCGGAGGTGTGCGAAGGCTGTCGCCCTGAACAACCTTAATTAAATCAGAATCATAGCCAAGACGATCCGAGAAAATCTGGGTCAATGTTGTTAGGTGCCCCTGTCCATTATCCTGCTGAGCTGCATAAAGAATAACAGATCCGTTAGCTTCAAATTCAATATCAACACCGCCGCCGCCGCCTTGTCCGCATTGTTCAAGATACATAGCAAGACCAAGGCCGCGATATTTTCCCTGCGCCTCGCTTTCCGCACGCCGCGCGGCAAAGCCAGCAACATCTGCTTTTTCTATTATCTCATCAAGCAGTCCTGGCATATCACCTGAATCAACAGCGCCGCCTTCAACCATCGTATAAGGAATCTGCTCAGGCTTAATAAGATTTCGGCGCCGCAATTCAAAGCGGTCGATAGATAATTCTGCGGCAATATGGTCCATAAGGCGCTCAAGCAGATAATTTGCTTCAGGGCGCCCTGCCCCCCGAAAGGCATCAACCGCCGGCGTATTAGTAACAATGCCGCGCACACGCATACCGACAGTCTGAATGTCATATGGGCCTGTAAGGGTGCGTGTTGCAGACAATGTCGGAATATAGATACCAAAATTGGATAACCAGGCACCCATATTCGCATGCACAGAGACCTCCATTGCAAGGATTTTACCTGTTTTATCAACAGCCGCCCATGCTTTAGTGCGATTATCCCTGCCATGAACATCAGACAGGAACGCTTCGGAGCGCTCCTGTTGCCAGCGCACGACACTCCCTATTTTACGCGCTGCCCATGCCACACAGAGTTGTTCGGGGTGCAAGAAAATTTTATAGCCAAAGCCGCCACCCACATGTCCAGTCAGCACCTTAAGCTCATCATCCTTCATGCCGAGCGCTTCGGCAATCTGGCTGGCCAGTGGCGCCGGACCTTGTGATGGGAGCCATAAAGTAAGCGACTCCCCATCAGGCTGTGCGACTATAGGACGGGTCTCAAGAGCGCTTGCCAGAAGACGGCTGTTCACAATATCAACCTCAATAATTTTATGCCCGTCGGCTTTGGCAGCTGCAATACCCGCACGCGCGCCATCCAGATCGCCAGAGGCCCAGTCGAAAACAACATTATTCGGGTAACAATCATAAAGCTGCGGCGCACCATCCTCTAACGCAGCATAAACATCGCAGACTGCCGGCATGCTATCATAGTCAGCTTCAATAAGCTCAATAGCATCCATAGCTTGCTGGCGTGTTTCAGCAACAACCATTGCAGCAATATCACCAGCATATCGCACTATATCGGCAATCATAGCTGGTTTTGTTGTCCGGGGAACTACTGTTCCATCGCTATTGTCAACATATTGCTGACAATGGATTTCACCCACATTATCGGCCGCCATATCAGCATGGCTTGCCGCCATAATAACACCCGGGGCTGTTACCGCGGCGCTGATATCGAGTGAAGTGAGGACAGCATGAGCATAAGGAGAGCGCAAAAACGCAACAGCATACCCTTCGCCGGGCATTTCATCATCGGTATAGCGCCCCTGCCCGACAAGCAGAACCCTATCTTCAACCCGTTTTACAGATTGTCCAATACCAAATTTCATAGCGGCCTCCTTCTTCGTCTCACCGGCAGATTACCAGCCAAACAATTACACCCAACGTCAGATGTAACAGGTCCCGACCAGCTTTCAATAGTCTTTTCCAAAAACCTGCCAGGCAGATTTAATTCTATAGATTGTGGTGAGCCAACATAACATGCCAAATATAACAGCTATCACGCCAAACCATTCTGGAAATAGTAAAATAAGTCCCAAAACAGCAATTGTTTCTGCCCCCTCCACTAGTCCGCCAAGATAGAAAAAACTTTTTCGTCCCCGTACTTCAGTTGAGATACCACGTTTTGCAGCAACAATCGCATAAGCCAGAAAACTGGTCCCCGTGCCAACAAAGCTCACAATAAGGAAGGCTGCCGCGAGACTATCTTCAGGGCGAGACAGCGCAAAAGAAAACGGCAGTAAACTATAAAAAAGGAAATCGAAGACGATATCCAGAAACCCACCAAAATCCGATGAGAGCGAAAGCCGTGCAACCGCACCATCAAGCCCGTCACAGAGCCTATTCAGCACCAGCAGAATAATTGAACTATGATAAAAGCCAAGCGCAGCAGCCACGCATGCACAGACCCCTACAACACCCCCAGCTATCGTGATCATATTTGCCGTGACACCCAAGGCAACCAGAGGCCGTGCCACTTTATGTAAAAGAATATCGAGTGGAGGGCGCAGATAAGCGTCAAACATACATATGACCTAGCGTTGTGGAGCTGAAAGAGACGCCAAAGACGCTAAAACTGTATCTCCGGCAAGAATGCGCTGGCCTGCTTTGACCTTAATATCAGACTGCGCTGGGACAATGATACTTAAGCGCGCATGGAAAAGGCTCACCCCTATTTTCTCATCGCCTGTGATACGTTGCCCCTCCTGAACAAACCCCATCAAGAGGCGGGCAACGCTGTCACCATGTTGGACAAACCCAACCTGATGTCCTGAATTTGTTTCAAATATGAACTCGCGCCGCGCGGCATCATGCATCGCAGCCTGGTCTTTACTTGTTTGAAACACGCCGGCAAACCAAATAACGCTATCAACAATGCCACTAACAGGGGCACGCTGGAGCTGGGATGAAAAACTACCCGCACGCAGAAGAATAACCGTTACCTCATCACCATCTTCGTTAAAGCCACCCTCATTTACAGAGAGAATAGTGCCATCGACCGGTGCCCGGACATCATAATCATTTTGTTTTAAAGAGGGCGCAAGAGGGCGCAATAAAACAGCTAAATATAGAAAACTAGCAAACCCAATAATGCCAAAAGGCAACCAGACCGCTGTAAGACACACCACGAGTGCGCCAGCCGCTGCCAGAAGCCGCCATTCGGGTTGATTTGATGGGAAGAAGGGCGTGTCATTATCGTTCATTTTGTCTCTACCTCATTACCTTACCACCATATCAGCTCATTACGAGCGCAAGATATTATTGGGCTGCATCATCCTGTTTCGGAAGCGCAAATATCTGAGTTGGGAAAATTAGGTCAGGATTGCTAATCCGATCTTTATTTCGGGTTACAATATCAAGATAGCGCATCCCATTTCCATATGTCCGATAGGCAATACGCCACAGCATATCACCTTTTTGAATCACAACCATTTCAGACCCATCACGACCGATTTCCAGCTGAGCGGACATAACCTGAAAACCTGTTTTCGCAATTTCCTTAGACGCCTTATCAAGAAGTACAGCTGTGAGCATGACTGGCGCACGCCCAAGCGAAGAGCTATCAATTATCGCCTGCCAGGCGCCAGCATCATTTATATCGACAGGTCCAAAGGCAAGGTTACCAAGAGTACCAGAAACCGCCGTGCCCAGCTTTGCCATACCCTTTATCCGCAAGGTAGTTTTTCCAGCCCATGACAGCGTACTAATATTTATCTGTGGGTTTGCCACCAGGACATCATCGACCGTAACAGCAGCTGTTTCACTAGATACCAGCTCTTTAGGTGCCTGAAGCAAGGCAACAACTGCGTTATCTGTCATTGGCACAAGCGCAACAAGCGGCGTATCATTCTGAGAGTCAGATAGCTCAATCAGAATTGCACGTTCAGCACGCTGGGTTGTGCCATCTAGGAGGGTCATTTCAACAATAATAAGATGTTTTCCCGGACTTAGAGGTGTATCAAGCACGGCCACCCATTCACCGTCACTATTGGCAGATGACTGTGTCAGCGGCAGGTTGTTTTCTGAAAGCGAAAGGGTGCTTTGGGGATCGGCCAGTCCGGCAAAAACAGCTGACCCGTCTGGGCCTATACGCGCTACATCAATTGTTGGTAAGACAGCTGGAGGAAGCACTTCTTCAGTATTGCTTATCGCAGCTTGCTGGTTAGCAACCTCATCACTCTTTATGCTGGTGTCAGGTTCAGTCGTGCTGTCATCAGCCTGGGTAATAGGGCCCGTATCAGCCTGCTCAAGCTCAGAAATCTCTTCGCTCGTTTGCATAAAAAACCACGTTGTTGTAACAGCAGCCAAGCCACCACCTAACAACAAGAGAACAGCAATTAAGAGGCGCATAGAACTAGCCTTTCTATTTTATGTGCTTGCCAAGAAGCATCCTAATGCTACAATTGAAATCCTAAAAACACAATCACCTCTGGCTAAGAGAGTTTCTATGTCATGTCTTTGTATCTTTGCCGGTGCATCCTCTGGTACACGCCCCTCATATAGTGAAAGTACATCGACCCTTGGCAGGAT
>CATISA010000077.1 GCA_949529445.1 Alphaproteobacteria bacterium UBA4588 | reverse complement strand
GGCTGGCTTTCAGCAGACATGAGATTAGCTCTATTGCCACCAAAGTTTGGCCTAATTCTGCAAGTTATATACGCTGAATCAGGGGTGAGGGTCACGCAGAAAATAATTTTCTCGCACGATTGCTTGTCCCTCTAGCATAATGTGCATTGTGAATGTTATTACACCCCAACAAAGATGTTAAAAACAGAACTGTTGCATTCCATTTTGAGTAACACCCATTGTCATCTTGATTTTTTTTAAGAAATAAGTGAAGGTAACTTCGTCTAAGGTAGAGAAAATAGTGTTTTAAGCATAAATTCTCGGTATTATAAGTCGATAATAGTAAGAGGTTCGTGGATTTAACGAGCTTAAAAAAGGGTAGAGATGAGGAGTGTCCGCATGAAAAAGAGCACAGCACAAATCATTGCAGGAGTCGGTACGGCGTATCTCATTGCAATGAACACTGCATTTGCTGGCGGTGCCGCTGATTCCACCGCATCCCAAACAACGTCGGATACAGCTTCATCTAGTCAAGTGGGTGAAACGCTCTCTCAGACCTCAGCCAGCGCTGCGAGTGCAAATGCCTCGCAATCAACCGTGAATGATTCTGCTAGAACAGCGGCGTCTAACGCAGCCGAATTGCCTCAGACATCGGCAGCGCGCAAACAACGGGAAAAGGGATTTGAAGCCATCGAGAATGATGAACTTCTTATCGATACATCCTCTATTGCAGATGGCGATGGCATGGGAAGCATCCAAATCCAGTGGCAGATTTCAGATGATGGTGATATCTGGTTAAGCCTTCCTGGCGCTATTCGCCCAAGCTTTGTGCCCCGCGATTCTGAAGTTGGTCGCTTCTTGCGTGTCCAGATCTCCTATGTTGACGGCCAGGGCAACCCTGAAATGTTAATTAGCCCGATGTCAGAAGCTGTTGTAAATGTGAATGACCAACCTATGGGCATGCCTGTGATCAATGGCGAGCCGAAAGAAGATGGCCAGCTCACAGCTGAATTATCTAGAATTTCTGATGAGGACGGCCTTGGTGAGATGTCAATTGTATGGCAACGGTCATCTGAACGGCAAAATTGGGAAAACTTCCCCGATCAATTCGGTACCATGCTTCAACTCACTCAAAGCGATGTTGGCTTTAATTATCGTGCCGTTGTCAGCTATATTGATGGATTTGGTACTCGCGAAACACTTGTCTCGGAACCGTCAGGCACCGTTATTAATGTTGATAATCCCCTCGAAGGCGAGGTCACCATCAGAGGACAAGCCATTGAGGGCGCTGAACTAATCGCAAATACAAGCTCATTAAGTGATTATGATGGCATCGCAAGTTTGGCATTGTTCTGGGAAGCATCAAACGATGGGCGTACATGGGAGCCAATCCCTAGTTCAGGTGAAGCCCGCCGCCTAAATCTGCCGCAGGCATTGGTAGGCAATCTTATTCGTGCTCGCGCCAGCGTCGTTGATAATTTTGGTGTAGAAACAGTTGTCTACAGTACAGCAACCGAAGCTGTCCGGAATATCAACAACAAGCCAGCCGGCAATATCTTTATCAGACGGGTGACGAATTAGTCGCCAATAACGTTACTATTAATATTAGCGTGAAGAAAAGCGGGGTAAAAGACCCTCTTTTTTCATGGCATGTTTTAAAGAGATGAAATGTCCTATTTTCAGGCAAAAACGATGTCTGTAGAGAAAAAAATGCACGTAACGTTTTTTACTTCACGAATTTATAACTTTAGCCTTATACTACAGGTAGTATGACGAACTCTGTGAATGATACAAGTTATAGGGATGTAGCGCCACAGGCGCCTTCCTGCCTCGTCTGTGCTATAAATCACCATATTTCTTCATATATCTTATTTGATTGCAAGGAGTTTGAGAATGCTGACACCTGACCATGACCTGCGTCTGAGCGGCGATATTATTCCTTTTCAGCCACGCAAAACACCCGAGTCCAGCATGGTAACAACCACCATTGCTGCCTTGGTAGCAGTTACAATTTTGCATGATAGCTCTCATTCTCCTGAAGATAAATTACTCGATATTATTGAGCAAAGCGGAGAGGCTGAAGTATTAGAGACGGCCGATGCGTATGATATGTTTCCCTCAGACGATACTGAGCCAGCGATGAATTTAACGCCGCAAGCTATCAACGATAATTAGCCGTAGTTACGACCTTACTTTCTTGGCGGATCCAGCCATTTATGCCAAAAAACACAGTCTGCCGCAGTATTATGGCGATGCAAGCAGGGGTATTTTCATAAGACTTCTCTTTTCTAGTATAGTTTTCTCATGGGCGGCGTTACTCTGCTCCCTAGATGGGCTTATACAGCGTCTAGGATAAGTCCTTCTATTCCTTTTTCTTTTTATGTGAGAGACTTATGGGTGATATTCTTTCCCTCACTATTCCATTTTTTGGCATTATTCTTCTCGGTGCTTTTTCGCGTAGT
>CATISA010000076.1 GCA_949529445.1 Alphaproteobacteria bacterium UBA4588 | reverse complement strand
CCCGACTATAGCCAGCGTAAAGCTCATCAGTTTCTTCCCTGACTTAAAAAAGCGACCTGTTAGCGGTAAGCAATTAGCCTACCTTCATCGGTCAAAACATATACTGTTTTATTGGCAACTATTGGCGAAATCGAAACTGAATCCCCTACATCTGTGAGACTAATAATTTCACCCGTATAGGGAGAAATAGAAGCTAAATCACCAAGAGAGGATGCTAAAAGCAACCTATCGCCAGCAAGCACAGGCCCGGACCAAGATACAGGGTCATCCTTTTCGTCATCTTCATAATCTTGTAATTGCGTAAACCAGCGAATTCTTCCTTGCCCTCTGGACAAGCAAATAACTTTGGCATCCGTCGTCACAAGAAACAAATTATCCCCAGCAACCCAAGGAGTCTCAACGGATTTAATTTCAGCCATCCAAACCCGCTCGCCGGTGCGTAAATCTATTGAAACCATGCGTCCGCCATGACTAGCGGCGAAAACTCTGTCACGATCTATGACGGGACGCCCAACAATCGGGTTCAAATCTGATAAAGGTGTTAACTGTCCCGCACGGGAAAGCATATCTTCCCAGTTAACTGTGCCATTGGTCACACGCAGAGAAACAACTTCACCAGAACTAAACCCCGTCACCACGCTATCCCCGGAGACGGCGGGGCTTGGTGAAGAAAGTATAGTTGCAGGTTCAACAATTGCGAGATGTGTCCAAATACGGCGCCCATCATCAGTCGAAAAGACCTGAAGCTGATTATCATGGCTAACTACGAATACTTTACCGTCATCAACTGTTGGAGATGTTTTGAATGGTATTGCGCTTGTCTCCCGCCAGTTTACCCGGCCGGTTTTAGCATCAACAGCAAGCAGCTCACCAAAGCCAGTGGCTACAAAAACCTGCCCACCCCAGTAGGAGATACCACCGCCAAAACCATCCTCAACTTCAGCACCCTTTTGATAGACTTTAAGTGTCCATATTTTTTTACCAGTATGAGCATTTGCAGCCGTCAGACGCATATCCGCACCAAGACCGAAAATCATACCCTCAGCAATGATAGGCATAGCAGTCATTTTCAAATCACGTGTACTGCCCTTAACAAATGAGATTGAGAATTTTTTCCGTGTCTCATCATTAATCATTAAATGATGAGCAACATTATCAGCAAAGCCGCCAGGCTGATGCCAACCATCATTTTCATAAGGTTGAGGCAACACTATTGGAACACCTGACAAACGGGGATCAGCCCGGAGACTGCGTTCATAACTGAGCACGGAAATACGATCGCCTTTAAGTTTTTTCTCGGCTTCGTCTCGGCTATCATTCGAACAGGCACTCAACATAAATGTTGTGAGCATGCCCACGATAAGAAGTCTTAACGGGTTTGTTTTCAGAAGGTGCATAGAGTTACTTTCACGATTTATTATTCAGCAATTCATCAACAACAAGGCCACGCATAATTATGATACGTGCCCTGAGGGATTCAGGCAGCTCATTATCGCTCAGTGCCATATCATATATCTCACGCGCTGTCAGATATTCCTCTGATAGAAAATAAGCCAGCCCGGCCATCTCACGCGCCGAATGACGATAGGCATTATCAGGCCTCAATAGGCTCTGCAGACGTTCATCAAGCTCTGATGCAGGAATTGAGCCTACCAATAAAGACGCAGCACTTAGTTCCGCAAGCGCATTCAATGCAGAAGGCAACGATCCGTCATCGGATAAATTATCATAGGCTTTAACTGCGGAATCCGTATCCCCGGATTGATGCAGGAGGCGCGCTTTGTGAAAGGCTGAGATTTTTCCATACCCATTATCCTCAGCTAGAATAAAATCTGAAAATAGCTGAATACTGGTCTCTTGGTTTGCATCGCCGACTTGCTCGATAAGCGCCTCGTATCTCTCTGAAGCTTTAATGTTTTGAGAGGTACTGTAAGAACCATAGATATTTGTCCCCGCAACAAGAACAACTATCGCCACCAACACAATAATAATGGCAGATCCATATCTATCCCAAAAAGCTTTTAGACGGTCACTGCGTAGTTCAGCTTCAATTTCATCAAATAATTCACTCACAGGTCACTCCAGAGATTGTGTTGTCGTAAGGACGTTAGATTAATCAACTTTTTTCTTCATACCATAAGTATGTTGTTCTGACGGGAAAGTTCTTGAACGCACTTCACGCGCATAGGCTTCCGCCGCACCGGCAATTTGGGCTCCCAGCGTCGCAAATTCTTTCACGAAACGGGGAACTTCAGGTGACAGACCCAGCATATCTTCAGTCACCAATATTTGACCATCGCATTGAGAGGACGCCCCAATTCCAATAGTCGGAATAGTCAATTCAGCAGTAATTTTATCAGCCAAGGGCGCAGCCATGCCTTCCAAAACAACACTAAAAGCCCCTGCTTGAGCAACCGCCGCAGCGTCCGCTTCCAAGGCTGCCCATTCCTCATGAGTTCGACCCTGAGTTTTAAACCCACCCATCACATTAACACTTTGAGGTGTCAGCCCGATATGAGCCATAACGGGTATACCGCGTTCATGCATATAGGCAATAGTAGCCGCCATGGATTGCCCACCTTCAAGCTTAACTGCCTGACATCCGGTTTCCTTAATAATGCGAGCAGCATTTCTAAAGGCCACTTCAGGGCTTTCTTCATAAGTTCCAAAAGGCATATCTACCACAACCAATGCACGTTCTGAGCCGCGTACAACTGCTGCACCATGTGCAATCATCATATCCAGTGTAACGCCTAGCGTGCTTTCCATGCCATACATCACCATACCAAGGCTATCGCCTACCAGCAGGACATCAACATAGGGATCAATCAAGCGGGCCGTGTGAGCATGATAGGATGTCAGACAAACAATTGGGTCTCCCCCGGCAGCCTTTCGTGAAGTGAGACTGGGAACCGTAAAGCGTTGTTGAACCTTTTGAACGGACATATCCGTCTCCTTCGCCAAGCGGTCTAAGCAATGATAACCGCGATATTTTGCGGAAATTACCCCAAAAAAACGATTTGAGCAAATACCAGCGCATGTTTTTATTACGGTTTCATGTTGTAGTTTATGAACACGATTAATAGAGTTATATCCAAACGGGGAGGCCTTTATGACGGAAATTCCATCAGATATGCAAAACGAACTTAAAAAGCTTCTGGATAAAGAAGCCATCAGAGAGCTTGTACAAATATATTGCCGTGCAGCGGACAGACATGACCATGTGCTTATGCGGTCTTTATACCATGAGGATGCTTATGATGATCACGGCAATTTCTTCAAAGGTCCGGCGATGGAATTCATCGATATGCTTCCTGACATTCAAAAAGCCATGGCAATTCTTCATCATAATGTGACGACCCATAATATCTTTTTTGATCCTGAAAACCCTGACTATGCTGAAGGCGAGACATATATTATAGCCTTTCATAAAGTTCAGCCAGAAGGTGACCCAAATGGGCATGATGTCTTAATCGGCGGGCGGTACTTTGATATTTATGAAAAGCGCGAAGGGACCTGGAAGTTTTCCAGCCGAAGCATTGACGCTGACTGGGTCTATGTAAGCGATCCCTCTGATGTAGCGCTTGATCACCCCATGATTGACGGTGTGCATATAGGCTGTCCAGGGATTGAGGACCCATCCTACAAACTGTTGAAGCTGTTTAAGCCCGGCCCTCGGCAAAGCCCGCGCTAGCGACCACCAAAATCTGCATTAGCTGCTGCACTTTTACCTGCAAGCCGCCCAAATAATGTTGCATCACCCACCGACATGCCACTTGCATACCCTTTAGAAGTACGTGGCAACCCTGCTGTTACACGCCCTGCAGCATAAAGCCCGGAGATAACTGAGCCCGAAACGCTAATAACCTCGCCGCTTGGCATTGTATCCAACCCGCCTAATGAGAAAGTCAAAGGTCCTGTTGTACCCGGCATAATAACGGCAGTCTGATTTTCAAATGATAAATCAAGCAAGGCAAATGGTTTAGCTTTGAGAGGTTTTATCCATTCCGGTGATTTATGAAATTTTGGATCCTGGGATTTCTCAGCAAATTTATTGTAAAAGGCAACTGTCTCCTGCAACGCACCCTCAGGAAAAAGACCCGACTCGCGCTCAATTTCCTCAATCGTGTCACCAACTGCGATAACATCAAGGCGCTCAATATACATCGGGTGATCATAATCATCCTGATCTACGAGAAGATAAACGCGCTGTTCATCCTGCAAGCTTGAATAATGTCCAAGCCGCGCAAGATAACCATCCTCATTAACAAATCGGTCACCTTGTAAATTAACCATGATACCATTAGTCAGCTTAGCCGGCGGGTAAAGTGGAAATGACAAAAATGCTTGATCCATATTTATTACCGAACCGCCTGCAGCCATTCCAAGGCGAATACCGTCGCCCATATCAAACGGATTACCATAGGGCGTCGCCCAGCTATGAATTTCGGGAATATATTTCGCTGTCATTTCTTTATTCATGATAAACCCGCCTGACGCGAGAACGACGCCGCGACGCGCCTCATAAAAAACCTCTTTATTATCCTCTCGTGCGACAACTCCAGCAACACGCCCATCAGCTTTAACCAGCAATCTGATGACGCGGCTGTCATAATGAATATCAACGCCTGCTTTTTCGACAGCCCCTGTCAGGGCATCCATAAAAATACGCCCCCCAAAATCACCTTCATGAGATGGTACATGTCCGCGCGGAACAGCTTCAGCTTTACGCTTAAATATTTCGGTGCGCTCATTACCTGTAAAAAGCAATGACTCATCAGTTAACGGCACGACATCACGCTCCATCATCACGGCAGGTTTATAGGTCACTCCGAGACTTACAGCCCAATCATAATGGTCTGCGGCACCTTCTACATAAGTTCTGATTTTTTCTGGATCACCGCGTTCCTCAAGTGCTGTCTCAAGATACGCAATCATGTTTTCAGTACTATCCTCATACCCCAGTTCTTTTTGTAGGGCCGTACCACCTGAACCGCCAAGATACATCTCACAGCTCGACATGCCGGTAGATCCACCAGAACCACTGGCACGCTCAAATAACACCACCTCAGCCCCTGCTATAGCCGCTTCAAGTGCCGCACTTCCACCCGCGCCCCCAAAGCCACAAACAAGCACATCCGCTGAAACATCAAAGTTTTTAACTTCTTCAAACGGTTGAACCGTAAACCTGTTTGTTTCTGCACTATCTGACATGTTATCACCCTACAATATCCCACAATACTGTCGCCTATACTCACCCAAAAAACTAAATCTTGGCAAGCCAAAACAGGGCTTCACAAAAATTCAAACAAGAAAAACTTGGCTAAAAATTAATTATTGATTAGAATATACACATAGTGTGGAGGTACACATGAGAATTTCTTTGCCAGATACAGCGACAGCTACCGAAATAGATCCGGGTGCTGTGTATATACCTGAAATTGCCAAAGCGGGTGGCGCATTTGCCAAAGCCGTATACTCAAACAGCAAACTGCCATTAAGAACTTTTGAGGCGGCCCGCATCGTAACTGCAGTAATAAATGGCTGCAAGATATGCATGAATTGGCGCGCAGCTAGAGATGTTAGCCAATTTGGTATTGAGAATGGTGTCGATACGAATGGTGAAGCACCTGATGAAGAATTTTATCTTGCCTTGCTGGATAACGATTTTAAAGGGCTATCCCGACAAGAAGAATTAGCGATTCAATATGCGAAGATGATGGGAACTGATCCCCAGAAGCTCTCCGCAGATGATGCCTTCTGGAATGAAATGCGTACTGAATTCTCTGAAGCAGAATTGACAGACCTAACCTATTGCGTTGCCATGTGGATGGGTCTTGGACGCAT
>CATISA010000075.1 GCA_949529445.1 Alphaproteobacteria bacterium UBA4588 | reverse complement strand
TATATTGAGCTCCACAGAGGACATAAGAAAAAATATTATTGTTCATCGACAGTGAATGGGCAACAAGCTGCAAATACACTCATTCCAATATCAGCCATTGACAATATCATTTCACTAAAAGTTGTTTAACTTTTTCTTCATTTACACTTATCTTGCAATGTTCTAGCCGCGCAAAGCGGTAATCAGCAAAACGATCATAGAAGATTGCTGCCGTTTGGCGCAGAACCGGAATGCCCACCAGAATAGCCAGAAGACGCCACCGCGGAAGCTGCTGCCAGATAAGAATAAATGCATCAACACCAATATGTAGCCTGCCGTTGCTATCGGTTGCATGGAGCCGCCGTAGCGCGGCCATTTGGCTTACACCTAGCAGGCTCAAAGGCGTGGCATCATGGGCGATATCAGACCAAACAAACTGACCGTCATCTGTAATCTTTTTATAATGAGAAATCTCTTTTCGGCACAACCCGCATTTTCCGTCATAATACACCGTTACAGGAGATGGCTCATCATTCAGCTCTGGCAACTGTTTGTTTGCGAGTTGGCACTTTCTTTGAGGCGGCACTGTCATGAAAATAAGTCTTTCTTTTAAAACGGATATTGCAGAACCATTCGATTTACGACTAGACTGATAATTTCTAATCTAGCGCGATTTCAAGTTTTGGAAAGTTTCTGTTGTGAATATTACGTCGCTTCTTCCATCAGACAAGCTTGCTCCGGCAAGACGTTGGACTGGTTTCCAGCCTTTCAATTTTATTGGCGGACATAATGATGCCAGTTTTGTACCATCGCACGCATTTCAAACATCTGTTGCTAAGGCCCTTGAAACAGACGGCCATCGGCTAGCCACCTATAATCTTGGGGATGGGCCGCTTGGGCATCGGGGCTTGCGTCAGTTTATCGCTGGCATGCTACATCGCAGAGCAAGCATGAGCTGTTCTGAAGAGGATATTCTGATTGTCTCTGGCTCTCTGCAGGCGCTTGATCTTGTTAATCAAACTATGTTGCGCCCCGGCGACACTGTGCTCATCGAAGCTTCGACCTATGCCGGCGTTATGAGTCGCCTCGACAGGATGGGGGTTCATTATCATGGTGTCCCACTTGATGAAGATGGCATGGATGTAACAGCTCTAGCCAGCATGTTAGAAGAGCTGGCCTCACAGAACATCCGCCCCCGCTACCTCTACACAATCCCATCTGTTCAGAACCCAACTGGCAGTGTGATGCCGCAGGAAAGACGCCAGCACATTTTTGAGATTGCCCAGCGCTGTAATGTGCCTATTTTCGAAGATGATTGTTATTCAGATCTTGTCTGGGAAGGCGACCGGCCAGCAACCTTTTATGGTCTGGCAGATGGCAAGGGCGTCATTTATTGCGGCTCATTTTCGAAATCATTAGCGCCTGCTTTACGGGTGGGATATCTGGTTGCGCCATGGGAGGTATTAAGCCATATTTTGCCCTATAAAACAGATGCCGGATCAGGCGCTCTCGAGCAAATGGTGCTTGCTGACTTCTGTCCTGAGCATTATGAAAATCATGTAACCGCATTAACACAGCACCTTGCACAAAAATGCGATATTATGTGTGCTGCTCTTGACCGTTATTTTGGCGCATCTGCTGACTATACACGGCCAAAAGGTGGGATTTTTGTCTGGGTTACAATGCCTGATCATGTGGATAGTATGAAACTTGCAACAGTAGCAGGTGCTGAGGGTATTTCTATTAATCCAGGGCCAGACTGGTCAATTGCCCCCGAAGCACCACATCAATTTCGGCTCTGTTTTGGCTACCCTGATGCTGCCATAATTGAAGAGGGCGTGATGCGCCTTGCTAAAATATGCCAGAAGGAATTTGGTGTTCCTCTGGCAATCGATAATACCTAACATATCAGCTAACGAGGATAATATGAAACTGACAAAATTACATGATATCTGGGCCGCAAGGAAACCTGCTTTGAATGGCTGGTGCTCTATACCAAGCACTGTCACTGCAGAAATGATGTCATTAAATGATTTTGACAGTCTGACAATAGACTTACAGCATGGGCTGGTTGACTACCAGACGGCACTTACCATGCTTCAGGCAATGAATGCGTCTGGTATAACACCGCTTGCCCGTGTGCCCTGGAATGAACCAGGCATTATCATGAAGCTCCTGGATGCCGGTGCGCTTGGCATTATCTGTCCGATGGTCAATACACCAGAAGAAGCAAAGCAGTTTGTCTCGACGATGCGTTATGCCCCGAACGGTTCGCGTAGCTCAGGCCCAACACGAGCAGCTATGATACATGGTCCTAACTATCATTTCGAAGCAGATGAGGCACTTATCTCCCTTGCTATGGTTGAAACAGTTGAAGCGCTAGAAAATGTTGAAAAAATTGCTGCAACCGAAGGGCTGTCAGGGATTTATATTGGTCCATCTGATTTGGCCGTGAGCATGGGTTATGCACCGGGGCTTGATCGCAAAGAAGAAGAGGTAGATGCTGCCATTGGCCGTATTCTTGCTGCCTGTAAATCAGCCGGCATCAGAGCGGCTATACATTGCCTGTCACCTGAATATCTGAAATCAGCGCATGCACGTGGCTTCGACCTTGCTACGCTTGCATCAGATATCAGGTTATTTGATATGTCGATAAAAAGTCAGATAAGCCTTTCACGAAGCTAAGATGGGCGCGATGTTTATGACCGTGTAACAAAGGTGGTTGTGCGATGAGCTTTGAAGATGATGTCACCGGCATGAAGCGCCGCCTGACCCGTTATGGTGATGATGAATTTGCCCTGTTTCTGCGAAAAGCCTTTATCAAAGGTATGGGACTTGGTGATGAGGCTCTTGCCAAACCGGTAATTGGGATTATCAACACGCAAAGTGATTTTAATCCCTGCCACGGTAATTCTGATGAGCTAGTTCGTTGTGCAAAGGATGGTGTTCTGGCCGCAGGCGCCCTTCCCCTCGCCTTCCCCACAATAAGCCTGCATGAAAGTTTTGCCTTTCCGACATCAATGTATCTACGCAACCTGATGGCGATGGATACCGAAGAAATGCTGAAGGCATTGCCGATTGACGGGGCTATTCTGGTTGGGGGCTGCGATAAAACTGTGCCTGCTCAGATTATGGGAGCCTTTAGTGCACGCCTGCCCTTCATTCAGCTTGTAACTGGCCCGATGTCGACTGGCAACTTCCGCGGGGAGCGTGTTGGTGCCTGTACAGATTGCCGTCGTTTCTGGGCATCTTACCGTGCTGGTATATTAGATGATGATGAGATAGCTGATGTAAATAATCAGCTTGTACCAACAATTGGAACCTGCGGTGTTATGGGTACAGCAAGCACCATGGCGCTGATGGTAGAAGCGATGGGACTGATGATACCCAACAGTGCCTGCGCGCCAGCTGTATCAGCTGACAGACGCCGGATTGCCGAAGAAACCGGCCAACGCGTCACGCAGATGGCGGCTGAAAAACTTATCCCTGCTGATTTCATCGATGAACGCTCTATTGAGAATGGACTACGCGTCCTGATGGCCATTGGTGGCTCAACAAATGGCATTGTCCACCTTGCTGCAATGGCGGGTAGACTGGGTCTTCGGGTTGACTTAAACCGGCTCGATGAAATGGGCAGAGATATGCCTGTCATTGTTGACTTAAAGCCATCTGGCGATGGCTATATGGAAGATTTACACCGTGCTGGTGGATTAGCACGCATTCTTCATGAAATTAAGCATCTACTTCATTTAGATGCCATGACAATATCAGGCAAAACGCTTGGTGATGTTATATTACAGAACCAGCCTGACTGGCCTCAGACCGTGGTTAAACCATGTGATGACCCTATTTATCCACATGGTGGGCTTGCTGTATTACGCGGTAATCTGGCGCCGGATGGCGCAATTATTAAACAGTCTGCTGCCCACCCTGATTTGCTGGTTCATAAAAGTCGGGCTGTTGTCTTTGATGGCATGGCTGACCTTGCAAACCGGATTGACAATGAGAATGAGGATTTCCGTAAAGACGATATTCTTGTACTTCGTAACATTGGTCCCAAAGGTGCACCAGGCATGCCAGAAGCAGGGCTCATTCCAATCCCCAAAAAGCTCGCCCGTGCTGGTGTAAAAGATATGGTGCGGATATCAGATGGCCGGATGAGCGGTA
The DNA here is from genome assembly GCA_949529445.1 of Alphaproteobacteria bacterium UBA4588. Lineage (GTDB taxonomy): Bacteria > Pseudomonadota > Alphaproteobacteria > Puniceispirillales > Puniceispirillaceae > UBA4588. The sequence continues at coordinate 4,147 of CATISA010000075.1, read as the reverse complement.
CTGCAGCCGGCACAATTATTCTACATGTTGCGCCAGAAGCTGCCATCGGGGGGCCACTTAACCTTGTGAAAACAGGTGATATAATTAGTCTAGATGTGCCAGCAAGAACGCTTAGTCTGCTTGTTGACGACACAGAGCTTGAGGCCCGAAGACAGGCCGCAGGACCGCTGAAGCAAACACCATCGCGTGGCTATGCAAAACTATTTCATGAGCAAGTTACACAAGCCCCCGAAGGCGCTGATTTTACCTTTCTTCAGGGTGTTGATAAATCCTGATAACATTGCATATCTATCGGTTATGGACCTTGCGCCATGCAGCAAAGGCCTGCCGGTGGTCATCTTGTGTGCACGGGTATAGGCCTATTATACTCACACCCTCACGCACCTTCTCAGCAACGAAATCTTCATAGGCCGTCATCTCAGTTGCTTCATCAGCAACATCAGTAGCAACATCAGCTGGTATCACAATAACACAGTCAGCATCACCTAGGATAATATCACCGGGAAAAACAGGGGCATCACCGCAGCCAATTGGACCATTAATTTCGATTGCTTCATGCAAGGTGAGGTTGGTTGGACTGGAGGGGCGCGCATGATAAGCCGGCAGGTCGAGCGCGGCGATTGCCATTGAATCGCGAAACCCACCATCGGTTACAACCCCTTCTGCACCACGCACCATAAGTCGAGTAATTAGAATATCACCGGCAGATGCCGCACGGGCATCTTTGCGGCTATCCATCACCAGCACATAACCTTCAGGACATTGCTCAATCGCCTGTCGCTGGGGGTGGTGAGGATTTAGAAATTCGGTGATCTGGTTTCTATCTTCGCGCGCCGGCATATAGCGCAAGGTAAAAGCAGGCCCAACCATATTGCGAGGCATACGAGCATATTGTTCTGGATGGTCTTTCTGGACCGGATGAACACCTTGAATAACCTGTTGTCTGAGACCGCGCTTAAACAGAGCCGTTGCCACTGTTGCTGCCGAGACAACGCGCAGTTTTTCAATTGCTTTGGCAAGTGCCTTGTCCATAATCTATCCTTTACAGAACTCAAAATCGCCGCCAGTATGACGTCCTTAGCTCTGACATGCCACAAGAAAAAGACTGACATAGCACTTGCTTAGTTTTTTGCGCACCCAAATGCGTCATCGACTGCAGCCAGAATAATCAGCGTGGCGGCAAAGTCAGGATTTGTTTCCGGACGTTTCATCCAGTTGATGATAATTTCTTTGAAATTGTCGGGCTGTATACCCTCTGGGATACATAAACCAGGCTTCATGCCAGCTGTTTTCTCTGCAATCAGCTCTGCAGTTGTGAACGCATCAACAGCGCCCGTAATATACACAATGCAAATTGCATCATCCTGCGGACTACCAGAGGTACAATAAAGATTTAAATCGCGGCCAGTCAAAAAATCAGCCCGCGCTGATGATAAAGCTGTGACTAAGATAAACACTGCGACAATTAGAGATTTAACTAAGCTCATAACAGCTCCTTTATGCTGATTAGCCTTACTTATTTGCTAAAATAATTTTGGGCATGGCAAGCCCATTATGAATGTCTTCAAATGCTTTGCCGCCGTCGCTCATCGGGCGAATATCGCACCATCCCTGGCCACGGATATGACCCTCACAAATCAATGTTAATGCTTCACTGAAGTCATCCGAACGATAACAGTAAGTGCCCTGAAAGCTCACTTCTTGAAGGGTGACAAAACGGGAATCAAGCCCCCCCTCATTATCCTGTAATCCGATATGGACAATTCTGCCTCCAGGAGAAATCAGACTGGTACTTGCCGCCCGAGTATGGCGTGACCCAACCGCATCCATCAGAAGAGCAACCGAATGCGGCTCAGGCCCTGTTTCAAGCGGATTATAAATCTCAGCTGCAATAACACCAGACAAAATTGAGCGCCGATGGGCATTTGTTTCAGCAATCCAGATATCGGAATAACCATAATGGCGTGCCACTAGCCCACATAACAGGCCAATAGCCCCGCCACCTAAAATAACCATCCGCTGTTGTTTATCAGCTGTATAATCATGCGTTAACAGCCGGACAGCATGCACCGAACAAGCCAAAGGCTCACTTAGCGCAACATCATGAAGCGCAGCATCATTGGTAATCAGATGCAAATTATCAGATCCAATGCTCACCTGTTCTGCAAAGCCGCCCGGCCGGCGCATACCAATCATTTCACGCGCAGCACATAGGTGAGTATTGCCAGAAGAACAAAATGAACAACTGCCACAGGTCATTAAGGGATTAATTGCAACTAGCTGGCCCTGACGCGGACCATCAACAACACGTCCTACAGCTTCATGACCCAGAACAAGAGGCGGCACACGCCGTTCATCATGACCATGCCATGCATGCATGTCAGACCCGCAGATACCACAAAAGCTGATATCAAGCAGGCTCTCACCTGCGCCAACCACTGGGGTAGGCTCATTTCGGAACTGTATCTCAAGAGCCCCTGTATAAACCAGCGCTTTCATGTCTATTCTAGATTTTCGCCCGGAAAATATTTCCGGAGACGCACATCTGCCGACCGTGCATGACCTTCCATACCTTCGAGCCGTGAAATACGCGCGGCAGCAGCGCCTACTTCGCGGTTGGCTTCGCGTGTCATTCGCTGGGTTGTAACGATTTTCAGATATTTATGTACAGATAAGCCGCCTGTATAATGTGCGGCCCCTTTTGTTGGTAAGATATGGTTAGTGCCTGAACATTTATCGCCATAGCTAACAGTTGTTTCTTCACCAACAAAGAGCGACCCATAGTTTTTCAGCCGGTCTGTAAACCACTCATCGCGAGCTGTCTGAACTTCGAGATGCTCAGCAGCATACTCATCTGAAATCTGGGCCATCTCTTCATCTGTGTCACATAAAACAACTTCACCATAATCACGCCATGCAGTAGTCGCTGCACTCTTGGCAGGTTCTGGCAGCCGATCAATATGCGTTTGCATGCGGCCCATCACATCATCAGCAAGGGTTCTGGATGTTGTGAATAACCAAGCAGGAGAATCTGGCCCATGCTCAGCCTGTGAGACCAAATCTTCGGCCACAATATCAGCATCAGCAGTTTTATCTGCAATAATTGCGATTTCTGTTGGTCCGGCAAACATGTCAATTCCAACCCGGCCATAAAGCGTCCGCTTTGCTTCGGCGACAAACCGGTTGCCGGGACCCACCAAAATACGGGCTGGCTTGCCAGTAAACAAACCAAAGGCCATCGCAGCAATACCCTGAACGCCACCAAGCGATAGAATAGTATCGGCACCACACATATTCATTGCGTAGATAATTGCCGGGTTTGGCCCATTTGCATTTGGCGCAGAACAAGCGACAACATGTTCAACACCGGCAACCTTGGCTGTCGCAATTGACATGATAGCTGATGCTACATGCGCATAACGCCCCCCCGGCACATAACAACCGGCTGTTTCAATTGGGATAAGTTTCTGACCTGCCCATAAGCCGGGCGATAATTCAGTCTCAAATTCCTGAATTGACGCTTTTTGCGCTTCAGCAAATTTCGTCACACGGTCATAGGCAAACTTGATATCATCTTTTAACTGGTCAGATACCGAATTTGCAGCAGCGGCAATCATCTCATCAGAGACAATCGCCTCGCCGTGAAAGCCATCTAAATCCCTGCCATAGCTCAGAGCTGCCTCTTCGCCGCCAGCTTCTATTTTAGCCAGCATATCAGAGACGATTTGGCGCGTCTCTTCAGTGCCTGTCTGCGGTGTTTTCTCTGCTTTCTTAAGATAAGTAATTGTCATAGAGCGTTATCCTATTGACCGTAAATATAAGCAGGAAGCCAAAGAGCAATCTGCGGGAAGGTGAAAATAAGGGCAAGACCGATAAGCTGGATAACCATAAATTGCATCATGCCCATGTATATGTCTTTTAAGTCCCATTCAGGCACAACACCTTTAAGGAAATATGCCGATAGTGCGACAGGCGGACTGAGCCACGCAGTCTGAAGATTCACAGCAACAAGAATACCAAACCATGTGAGGTTGATATCTAGCTTGATCAGCACAGGAATGAGAATAGGCACAATAATCAGAACAATCGGCACCCATTCCAGAGGCCAGCCAAGCAGGAATATTAGCGCCATAATAATCAGCAATAT
>CATISA010000074.1 GCA_949529445.1 Alphaproteobacteria bacterium UBA4588 | reverse complement strand
CTACCTCTACTGGCTCAACCGTGACACTTCTTCGTTAAAATTTTTTGAACGTGACCTTCAATAAAACATGACTCGCAGAAAATCCTAAAATATACAACAAATTTAACGCTATATCCATGCAGCTGTTGCTTTGAATTCCTACAATTTTAGCTGAGGATAGAGGTGTATTTACCATCACAGATGTTAGGCAGAATGACGCTAAAGGGTTGTGTATTAGTCCTAATTATAATCAGTCTGGAACCAAATCTCAGTCGTATCTATTGTTTTATGGTTTGTCCAATTTCAGGAGCGGAAATAATGAACTTTTTGGACTAGCAATCTGTTTGGGAGTCATCGTGAGGGCAGCCACATATGTTGGGTTTCATCTCTTCATTGATATTATGAGTTTATCATTTGTTCTTGGCGGCACTGTTGGATTCTTAGTGATGAAGAATTATCCAGAGAACCATGTCAAAAACTTTGGGCAGGGTGCGGTTTATTTTGGTTTGCTCGGCACATTGATAGGCTTAATAGCAATCACCGGAAATAGATTTATGGTGTGGGGCGATATAGAAAAGATGGGGCCTGCTTTGGCGATGGCAAACGATTAGGCTTTCTGAAGAAAACAGGCGTGGCGCCCCTGAGTACGCATCTTATGGTCGACGGCTTACTTCCTTTTGCGTAACGCAAAACGCCTAGTGATAGGCCGCATCTACGATAAACTCTACTTTCAACACATCTCTTGCGAGCTTGGACTGACCACAGGCTCTTGCAGGTGCGTAACCTTCTGGTACCCACTCATTCCACACTTCATTCAACCCTGCGAAATCATTCATATCAGCAAGCCAGATTGTTACCCGTAACATATGCTCCTTAGAAGAACCTGCCTCTTCAAGAAGTGTCTCAATCTTTTGTAAGCAACCGCGCACTTGTTCTTGGATTGTCTCACCTTCTGCTACCTGCCCTGTTAGATAGACAACACCATTATGTTTCACAATTTTAGAAGAGCGTTCGCCTATGTGAATACGTTCAATCATGATATTAGCTCCTTGAGAGACGTTCGTTGTTCTGATTTGCGGGAATCATTAGAGCGGCAGGCGACTACCGGATAAATGTCTTTACATAATCAGCGCCGAGGCCGACTTTCTCAAAATGGGCGCGACACATATCTATTTTGGTAAAGACATCTTCATATCCTAAATGTTTGCCGTAAGGGTCAACATAATTCATGGTGCCATTGACCTGAAAATAGGTGATCATTTCATCCACATCGTCTGGCACTACAAGGGTATGAGTTTCACCCGGAGGTTCAAATACATATGACCCTTCACGTGCCTCCCAATCATGTTCTAGATAATGCCACCGACCTTTCAGCACAAACCCATGCACTGCATTTGGGTGGCGATGCCGCGATAGTACGCCTGATTTTGTAACTTTCAGCAAATTCATCCAATATCCTTGACTGACATTTAAGCAGAGCGGCCGGAAAAAAACGTGCTCTGTCTGTTGTATCCACATGCGCTGGTCGCCTTCTGATAAGGCATCCGGCACAACAATTTCAGGCAATGCATCCGCCGGCATAGCATGCTGGTAGGGCATTTTTGCATTCATATCTTCAGTTGTAAGTGGCATTAATATCGTCCTTTTATGAAACATTACACGATGGCATAGCCGCCATCTACATTCAGAATTGTGCCGGTAATAAATCCAGCACCAGCACTGGCCAGAAACAATGCTGGTTCAACTAAATCTTCTGGGGTACCCCAGCGTTTTAGTGGTGTGCGCACAAGGATGCCCTCATTACGCACCGGATCATCCCGTAAGCCTTTCGTAAGGGGTGTGGCAATCCAGCCAGGTGCAAGAGCATTCACCCGTATCGCGTCTGAGGCATAAGCAATTGCCAAAGATTTGGTTAATTGGGCAACACCGCCTTTGGATGATGAATAGGCAGGAACGTTGCCACCACCAAAATAACTCAGCATTGATGCGATATTTATAATGCTGCCTCCACGCGTCGCAAGAGCGGCTCGTGCAGCGGCACAAAGACGCATTGTACCAGTCAGGTTGATATCAATAACCTGAGCAAAAACATCTGGGTCAAATTCATCTTCACGGCGAATAATACCGGCAGCATTTACTACAACATCAAGCTCATCTAGGTCAGATACAAACTCAGTAACCAATGGTCCGTTTGTGACATCTAATGACACAAAGCGAATTCTGGAAGTGTTCTGCGGTAGCGCACCAAGGCCAACAGCGACAACATCATAACCTGCTGCGGCGAACCCTTGTGCCAGCGCCAAACCAATACCACTAGTAGCACCGCTAATAAGGGCTTTTGGCGAGTCAGACGATAAATCACTCATTACTTGCACTTCTTTTCATTTTGTCCATAATATGGACAGTAAAATATAATGTGGTCATCGTATGAATCTGATAACAGTTTTGTCAACCATTATTCAAATAGTCATCCATAATGCAGGACGGAGGTTGCTTTGACTAAAATTGTCCCTGGCACACAGAGTTTCTCTCGCAGCATTGCTGTTTTGCAGGCGATTTCGGATTACAGTTCGCCCCCAACGGCTGCTGACCTGCTGACTGGTTGTGGCTTATCTCGGCCAACACTTTTTCGTATTCTGGCAAGCCTAGAAGCTGAGGGCTTAGTTACAAAAAGCAGTGATGGAGGTTACCTGCCCGGTACAAGGTTGGTGGGACTAGCGCGGAGGGCTCTTGCAGAAATAGATATCCGTAGCCTTGCGCGGCCAGAGCTGGAGCGTTTGCGTGACCGGACAGGCGAGACTGTTCACCTTGCCATACCGAGCGGTGATGAAATGGTTTATATTGATAAAATAGAGAGCCTGAAGATTGTGCGTATGGCCTCTAGCGTAGGCGCCAGAGTAGCCCTACATTCTACCAGTGTAGGCAAATCATTTCTATCGGCTCTTCCAGCAGCAGACTTTGAGGCATTAATGGCTAGGCTGAACCTTAATAAGCTTACCGATCAGACAACGACCACCCCTCAAGCACTCGCAGAGCAGGTCAAACAATATCATCAATTGGGATACATAAATGATGATCAGGAAAATGAGACGGGCATCTCTTGCTTTGGTGCTGCTATCCTAAATGAACAGCTTCGCCCGATCGCAGCAGTTAGCGTTTCTGTGCCTGTGTTTAGAGTTAAGCCCGAGCAAGATTTTTATACGATACCCTTGCATGAATGTGTTGCACATATTTCACGTGCTGCAGGAGCGAATGTTGCATAATGGTTTTCGGTAAAATTACTGCGCGCTACCTTGTAATATCATTGTTATTTGTGCCAGTCCGCCGCAGATGTTTTAATAAAGCTTCCATTATTAAGTTCGCGCACAGCCGTGCGTAACTCATCTTGCGTATTCATTACGATAGGGCCATGCCATGCAACAGGCTCGCGAAGGGGTGCGCCGGAGAT
>CATISA010000073.1 GCA_949529445.1 Alphaproteobacteria bacterium UBA4588 | reverse complement strand
TAGTTATGAAGAAGAGGGCTGCCGATACTATGATCAGGCTGACGTCTGTATGGCTGTTGCGGTTGATGGCGGGCTCGTCACACCTGTTATTCATGGGGCCAATAAGTTGAGCTTGTCTGATATTGCCGGAAAAGCACTAGATCTTGCTGGCCGGGCACGCTCTGGCAAGCTTGATCCTTCTGAATATTCAGGCGGTAGTTTTACCATTTCAAATCTAGGGATGTTTGGTATTCGTGAATTTGCGGCTGTTATTAATCCGCCTCAAGGAGCGATCCTAGCGGTTGGAGCAGGTGAACAACGTCCGGTCGTCAAAGAGGGTGAGCTTGCTGTTGCAACTGTCATGTCTGTCACCTTATCTGCTGACCATAGGATTGTTGATGGCGCGTTGGGAGCCCGGTGGATGCAGGCATTTAAGGCTGCAATTGAAAACCCGGTAATGATGCTTTTGTAAAAAGACATCTCAGGCACCCGCTCGGGTGCTTGCGCGTCTTTGCAAACGATAATAAAGGTCAGGAATTCTCTTATGGCACAGAAAACAGAGTTTGATGTAATTGTAATTGGCGGCGGGCCGGGGGGTTATGTTGCCGCTATTCGGGCCAGTCAACTTGGCATGTCTGCTGCTGTCGTTGAGCGGGAACATCTTGGCGGTATTTGTCTGAATTGGGGCTGCATTCCAACGAAAGCACTGCTCCGTGCGGCTGAAATTAAGCATAATATCGAACATGCGGCTGATTTTGGTATTGAAGTGTCTGGCAATGTGACCGTCAACTTGAAAAAAGTTGTAAAACGTTCCAGAGGTGTCGCCGCTCGTCTGTCATCAGGTGTTGGCCATCTTTTGAAAAAGAACAAAGTGACAGTATTCAACGGTACAGCCAAACTGGCCGGTAAATCTGGTGTGAACTGGGTACTTTCAGTGACCGGTAAGAGCGAGGTCCGCCTGACAGGAAAACATATCATCATTGCAACAGGAGCAAGAGCACGCGCCCTGCCAGGTATTGAGCCAAACGGTAGCAGTATTGTGACCTATAAAGACGCTATGGTGCCCGAAAAAATGCCAAAATCACTGATTGTGGTTGGATCTGGGGCGATTGGCGTTGAATTTGCCAGCTTCTATCAGGATATGGGCGTTGAGGTTATGATTGTTGAATATCTTGACCGTATTTTGAATGCCGAAGATGAAGAAATCTCGGCGCTAGCGCAAAAATCATTTGAAAAACGTGGTATTAAAATTCTGACATCTGCAAAATTATTGGGGCTGACAGAAACATCCCAAGGAATAACAGCTGATATTGAGAGTAGTGGTGCGAAACAGCAATTGGTTGCAGATCGCGTGATTATGGCTGTGGGCATTGTTGGTAATTCTGAAAATATAGGCCTAGAGGGCACTAAGGTGAAGTTGGATCGCGGGCATATTGTCACCGATGGATATGGTGCGACGGGTGAAGCTGGACTATATGCTATCGGTGATGTAACAGGGGCTCCATGGCTAGCACATAAAGCAAGCCACGAAGGTATTATCTGTATCGAGAAAATTGCTGGTATGAAACATGTCCACCCAATTGAAGATAATTCTGTTCCGGGCTGTACTTATTGCCGCCCACAGGTTGCATCTGTTGGCCTGACCGAAACTAAAGCAAAGCAAGCCGGTTATGAGATAAAAGTTGGTAAATTTCCTTTCCTTGCGAATGGGAAGGCGATTGCGCTTGGTGATGATGAAGGCCTTATAAAGACAATATTTGATGCGAAGACAGGTGCACTTCTTGGGGCCCATTTGATAGGCCCAGAGGTTACAGAGCTTATCCAAGGATATGTTGTTGCCCGCACGCTTGAGACAACTGAAGCTGAGTTAATGCACACGATCTTCCCGCATCCGACTTTGTCTGAGGCAATGCATGAGTCTGTTTTGGACGCCTATGACAGAGCCATCCATTTCTAAGATCCTTCATTGCTTATAAAGCGCGACAATTTGCTCATGCAGAAGGGTTGTGTGAGTGCTATATGAAGTGAGAAGGTCTGAGTTGATCGAAGAAAGCTGTTATGCCAACACCGAATCTGACTAAAGGGGCACAGCGACACCCTGAAAAGCGTCGCAACCCTGATAAACCGCAGCCGCGCCGGCCTGAATGGTTGCGCGTTAAAGCTCCTGTTGCCGGTGCCTTTACCGAAACCAGAAAATTGATGCGAGAACTAAACCTGGTTACAGTTTGTGAGGAGGCCGCCTGCCCAAATATTGGCGAGTGCTGGGCCCAGAAACACGCAACAATGATGATTTTAGGATCTATTTGCACGCGTGCTTGTGCATTCTGTAATGTTGCAACTGGCAGGCCCGACCTGCTTGACCCGCATGAGCCTGAAAATGTTGCCCGTGCTGTCGCAAAACTCGGTCTTGCCCATGTTGTCATTACATCAGTTGATAGGGATGATCTTGAAGATGGCGGTGCGCGTCATTTTGCGGAAACAATTACAGCGATTAGGTCACAGTCTCCTGCCACAACAATTGAAGTGCTAACGCCCGATTTTCTCCGCAAAGATGGTGCCGTAGAAATCGTTGTTGAAGCACGCCCTGATGTGTTTAATCATAATATGGAAACGGTGCCGCGACTCTATCCGTCCATTCGTCCCGGTGCCCGTTATTTTCATTCTCTGTCTGTGTTAGCAGATGTGAAGAAGCTGGACCCCTCTATTTTTACCAAGTCAGGCATTATGGTTGGGTTGGGTGAAGATGATAGTGAAGTTACACAAGTAATGGATGATTTGCGCGCGGCTCAGGTTGATTTCATGACCATAGGTCAGTATCTACAACCAACCCCAAAACATGCAGAGGTCGACAGATTTGTTACACCAGAGCAGTTTACGCATTATTCGGATGCTGGACATGCAAAGGGCTTTCTTATGATGGCCTCAACGCCTCTGACACGCTCGTCCTATCATGCTGATGCTGATTTTGCGGCGTTGCGTGAAGCCCGCACAGCTCAACTTGCAGCAGGGTGATATGCAGGTGCTTTTGGTATGACTATCCATAGCGAAAAGCGTGTTATTCGCCATACGCCCGAACAGCTGTTTCAGCTTGTTGCTGATGTTCAACATTATCCGGCGTTTCTGCCATGGTGCCTTGCATCACGCATTAGGACGCGCAGTGAAGACAAGCTGGTGGCCGATCTTATAATCGGGTTTCAAATGTTCAGAGAGCAATTCACCTCTCACGTTCAGCTTGATAAAGCAGCACTAAAAATTCAAGTAGACTATGCGGAGGGTCCTTTTAAGTATTTGAAAAATACGTGGACATTTTTGCCTCATCATGACGGCTGCATGATTGATTTTTATGTTGATTTTGAATTTAAATCGCGGATTCTACAGACGGTTATTGAAAGTTTATTCACCGAAGCAGTCCACAGAATGGTTGGTGCATTTGAAGCCCGCGCAGATGTGCTTTATACGCCTCAAATTTCTGCTTCAGGCAGCAGCCAGAAAAATACATAGCAAACGCTGCTTTTATCTGCTGTCATCTTTTATGCCATAAAATTAGAAATCTCAGTCAAAGCAGACGCAACCGCAGCGGAACGGATAGCAGCGCGGCTGCCGCTAAAATGATGCTTGAAGACAGAACAACGCGCCTTGTCAGCCACCGCAATATAGACTAGCCCAACCGGTTTTGCCAAACTGCCGCCACCTGGACCTGCAATGCCTGTCAGAGCAACAGCAAGAGCGCCATCCGCGCTAAGCCGGTACCCACCCATAGCCATTTCTGCGGCAACCTCTTCTGATACAGCCCCATGTGCAATAAGCGTTTCTTCTGCTACGCCAACAAGATCTTGCTTTGCTTGATTGCTATAGGTAATGAAGCCGCGTTCCATAACAGCAGACGAGCCGGCAATATCTGTCATTGTGGCAAATACTAGTCCGCCCGTGCAGGATTCAACTGTTGTTAGCGTTCTGTTTTGGGCAGTAAGCTCAGCGATGATCTGTTCAGCTAATCTGTGTGTCTGTGGCATATTATATCCTTGACGAACGCACTAGAAGAGGGGGGTTCCCATGAGATAAGATAAGATAAGAAGGCAGATACCTGCTAACATACCGGCAACCATATCATCTGCCATTATACCAATCCCACCTGGTATTGCTTCAGCAGTACTGATAGGTGGTGGTTTTAAAATATCAAAAAACCGAAATAGCAGAAACCCTGCGCCAACCCAGACTAGCATATGTGGTGTTCCATAAGGAATGCACAGCAATACATACCATTGGCCAGCCACTTCATCAATGATAACCTCTGAGGGGTCCTCACGGCCGGTTGAGCGCGTATAATACTCACTCGCAATGGTGCCGACCACAAGGCAGATAAGACATCCAAGCCCAAGAATAATCGGCCCAAACGACATAAGATAAAGGCCTGTAATGACTGCAACAACAGAACCGGCTGTTCCTGGAGCTGGCAGCTGTCCAATTGGACCAAGGGTTGCAATAGCCTGCAGCAGCTTACTCATAACAGACATTAACCTACCCGCTCCTTTTGCGGCATCAGAAGTGTTGCGGTCGCCTGAGCTGCTATGCCCTCACGACGACCAGTGAAACCAAGTTCTTCACTGGTTGTTGCTTTTACCGATATATGGCTAACAGGAAGCGCAGATATTTCAGCTATTCTGGCCCGCATGGCATCTCTGTGAGGACCAATTTTAGGACTCTCGCAGATAAGGGTGACATCAAGATGACTTATCTGTGCGCCTGCCTCTCGGGCACGTGTGCAGGCAAACGCCAAAAACTGGTCTGAGGTTGCATCGCGCCAACGCTCATCACTTGGCGGAAAATGAAGCCCAATATCGCCATCAGCTAATGCACCAAAAATCGCATCACATAAGGCATGAAGCCCAACATCACCATCTGAATGAGCTGTTACATTCACCGCATGCGGCACAGCAATACCGCAAATCATTACAGGCCCGGGTGCTGTCTCAGAAAATTTATGCACATCATAGCCAGTGGCAACGCGTGGAATGAAAATCGGCATATCCTGTCCCTTATGAGCAAAGCCTGCTTCGGCTGATAGTCTTGCAAGGTCTTCGCGATAGGTGATTTTTTCAAGTGAGCTATCACCCTCAACAGTAAGAATGAGGCCGCCGGCCTGTTCGATAAGGCTGGCATCATCTGTTGGCGGATCCATGGTATCAGAAGAGTACCGAGCCGCAAAATCATCATGTAGCTGAAGGATGTCTGATAGGTGAAATAATTGTGGCGTCTGAACCCGCACCAGAGCGCCCCTATCCATAGTATGGCTAACAGTGTCAGCCATGCCTGGGCTCTGTAAGACAGCCTTAATAGTATCAACCGCCGGCATTACAGGAATGACTCCCAAATACCCTGATTTATCTTGTGCGTAATAGGTATCCAGAAGTCTGTCGAGTACTGTATGGGGCACAAAGGGGCGGGCGCAGTCATGGATCATTACCAGCCCTGCTGCAGCCCCTGTTCTGGCGGCAATATGCTGCAAGCCAAAATACACTGATATATCGCGTCTGCTGCCCCCTGCAACACGATAAACAGGGCGCTCCATCTCTTTTGCAAGCTCATCGAGGTCAGCCGCCTGCTGCAGGTTTAACCCAGATTCAGGATAGCAAATGGTCAGGCTGTTGCAGGCAGGCCAGCTCCCCAAACGCTTACAGGCATGGTGTAACAGGGATAAACCGTCAATTTCAGCAAATTGCTTTGGGGAATCTTTGTCAAAGCGCGAGCCTGTCCCGGCAGCAAGGATAAGCATATCAACAGACATATGTGTTTTGGACTTATTCATCTGTGTGTATCAGGCAGTTTCTAACAAGGGCGCGACAAGAAAAAAGCAAGTGTTATGATGTTCATGCCGGACAGCGTGTTATTCTGCAAGAAAAAGCAGGACACATTAGAATGAGACATACTCCTTGGATAAAGCGTTGCTTTTCATGCCTCTCTCCATTTTATCTTATAAATGCCTAATATTTAAGCGATACATAAGGGGGGCTATGGTGGTTCTCCAGAAAGATATAGATTTATTTTTATAAATGCCCATAATTTAGGCTACTAATTTGTTTTTTCTGTAATGAAGCAGCGCTCTGATGCCGTCATTTTTAACAACATTACTGGGAAAAAATGTTGTAGGCGACTGTGATAATGTCGTTCTCGCTCCAATGTCCGGAATAACGGATAGACCGTTCCGCCGCGCTGTGCGTCGTGTAGATGGCGGTCTTGTTGTGTCTGAAATGATTGCCAGTCATGCCGTGTTGAAAAATGTACGCCGCGAACTGCTAAAATGGCAGGGGTCGGCACGCGACGAAAGTCCCCTGTCTATTCAGATAGCCGGCTGGGATCCTCTGATGATGGCTGAAGCCGCCCGCATGGCAGAACAAATGGGGGCAGCGATTATTGATATCAACCTAGGCTGTCCGGCGAAAAAGGTCACTGGTAAATTATCTGGCTCGGCTCTGATGCAGTTTCCGGCCAGTGCGTCTGATATATTTGAGGGTGTTGTGAAGGCTGTGAGTGTGCCGGTGAGTATGAAAATGCGGCTTGGTTGGAATGATGACAACAGAAACGCACCTGAGATTGCCCAGCGCGCTGAAGCGGCAGGTATTCGTTTTCTTGCTGTTCACGGGCGAACAAGGACGCAGATGTATAAAGGAGAGGCTGATTGGCATGAAATCCGGCGAACGGTAGATGCTGTTAGTCTGCCTGTTTTGGTTAATGGTGATATTTGCAGCTGTGCTGATGCACATGCCGCCCAAGATGCTTCTGGTGCTGCTGGGGTAATGGTTGGCCGCGGCGCCCAAGGCCAGCCTTGGATACTCGCGCAGATGGCAGATAGCTTGTCTGGTAGGCCTGTTCGTTCTGCGCCGAAAATTGCCGCTCGGCACGATTTTATCCGCAGTCACCTCGATGATATGCTTCACGATTACGGAGACAGGGGTATCAAACTATTTCGAAAACATATGGCAAGCTATGCGGATAATTTGCCTCGCTCTGAAGAATTACGGACAACAGCCTTATCATGCGATGCGCCAGATGTGCTTATCAGGGCGCTTGATCGCTATTTTGCAGATGCAGAAGAAATGGCAGCATAATCGACATGGTCTCATCATATGAACAGAGCATAAGTGAACAGAATAGGGGAGAGCAGCCCGAAGGAGGCCTGCCTGCGGCTAAGCAGATGATGGATATTCTGCCGTTTCCTGTTTTCATGCTTGATGAAAATGACAGATTTTTATGGCTAAATCACGCAGCAGAAGGGTTTTTTCACAGCAGTCAAGCAATGCTTGTTCCGATGCAGATGTCTGAACTTCTTATATCTGATAGTCCCTTTTTCTCTCTTGTGCGGCGTGCACGTCAGTCTGAGCGCCCGGTTAGTGACAAATCGCTTCGTCTAATTAGCCCAAAATTTGGGGTTCGTAATGCTGCCATTCAGGTAACGCCCTTGCCTGTGAGTGAAAATGTTGATGAACGGGGTGTTGTTCTTGTCACCTTGCAAGAACAGGGCCTCTCAGACAAGCTTGCTGCGCAGAACACAGTGAAAAGTGCGGCCCTTTCTATGTCAAAAATGACATCTCTTCTCGCGCATGAAGTTAAAAACCCTCTCGCCGGTATCAAAGGGGCAGCCCAGCTTCTTGAAACAGAAATACCTGAGGAAAGCCGTGAGCTTAGCAGTATGATTGTTACCGAGGCAGATAGAATTACAGCCTTGCTGAATAGAATTGAAAATTTATCATCGGATATGCCGGTGCAGTTAAAGGATGTAAATATCCATGAAATACTGGATCATTGTATCCGTATTACCACAGCATCCTTCGGGCGGCATCTTGAAATTAAATGTCATTATGATCCGTCCTTGCCAAATATTGATGCCGATCCTGATCTTCTTGTTCAATGTTTCTTAAACTTATTCAAGAACGCATCAGAAGTAACTGATGATAAAGGCATATTAACGCTAACAACATCTTATAATCTGTCACGTTATTTAAGTACATCTCAGAGCTTTCAGGTTCATTTGCCGTTACAAATTGAAATTGAGGATAATGGGTCAGGTATACCAGAAGAGCTGCAAGATTATATCTTTGAGCCTTTTATTTCTGGAAAGCAGAGCGGGTCTGGTCTAGGGCTTGCCATGGTGGCAAGCGTTGTTGCTGACCATGGTGGCGCCATAAGTGTAGATACATCGCCAGCAGGCAGCTGTTTTACGGTAAACCTGCCGATACCATCTCATGTAACCAGCCGGCGCGCACTCCACCCTGCAGGAGCTAGTTAATGCCGCGTTTACCCCAAATTATTGTTGCTGATGATGATAAAACAGTAAGGACTGTTATTGTTCATGCGTTGAGCAAACAGGGTTATCAAGTTGGCGCTGCAACAACAGCGGCTGGAATGTGGGATATTGCGACATCAGGTCGGGGTACATTGCTAATCACTGATGTTGGGTTTCCAGATGGCGATGCTCTTGAGCTTCTGCCGCGTTTGCAAGAGCGTCGTCCAGATCTGTCGATTATCGTAATGAGCGCGCGGACAAATCTTCTTACCGCCATTAAAACCCAGCAAAGTGGTGTTTTTGATTATTTGCCCAAACCATTTGAACTTAAGCAGCTTATTGCGGTTGTAGAGCAAGCTCTTTCAGAACAGCCTAATATGCCGTCAGCCGATGTTGCTGTGAATATGCCAGCGTCGATTTCCCCGGCTTTGATGGGAAAATCGCCAACAATGCAGAATACATTTAAGCTTCTCGCGCGGCTATCTTCCCAGTCTGTTCCTGTTCTTATCAAAGCTGAATCGGGGTCTGGAAAGCCTTTAATTGCCCGCACGCTTCATGAAATGGGACAGGCGTCTGATAATATATTTGAAATGGTGTCGCTGTCCCAGCTACCCTCAACAGCCCATGATGAAATACTATTTGGTGCTGAGGGACTTTATCATAAATCAGAAGGCGGCAGTCTGTTTATTAACGGCATAGAAGGATTATCACCAGAGGCTCAGATGAGCTTGGCGCGTAGTATGGAAAGTGGACGCGCGCCCGATGATGATAAAAAAGCACCACGTATCATTGCCGGCACCCACCTTGAACTGAAACTACTAGTCGATCAGGGGCTATTTCGTGACGACTTATTCTTTGATTTGTCTGTTGGTGTCGTAAAAGTGCCACCGTTGCGTGATAGGCTAGAAGATATTGGACAGCTTGCTAGCTATTTCTGTGAGCAGTTTAATCAGGAGTTTGATGCCCAGCGTCAAGTATCAGCAGATGCTGTTGGATATCTGCAATCCTATCACTGGCCAGGTAATGTGCGTGAGCTAGAAAATCTGATACGCCGCATGTTTATCTCCAACAACGATATAAGCTTATCTCCCGACAGCCTCTCGCGCGAGATGAACGCATCGCGTGCTCATGCTCAATCGGATGTGCGAAATACAGATAGTCTGGGTGATGATGCAAGCCGTCATATAAAGCGCTATTTTGAGGCCCTGAAAGGTGAGGCACCGGCGGCAGGGCTGCATAAACGGATTGTTGCCGAGGTAGAGCGTCCTCTTATTGAGGCAGCACTGTATTTTACCAGAGGTAACCAAATAAAAGCAGCACATATTCTTGGTTTGAATCGAAACACCTTGCGCAAAAAGATTAGAGACTTGAATATCTCTCCACGCCGAGCTGATTATCGCGCGGGGGGATGATGACAAAACAGACGAGGACAGATAGCCAGCAAAGCAAAACAGACTGGCAATTCTTCGATGCAATCCGGCAGTTTCTGCAGTTTTGGGTCGATAAGGACAGGTTTGTCTATCTAATCATTCTGCTTACCTTTGCACTAGGCGTTATTATCTATCTGACTTTGTCAGGTATCTCGGATATTTCGACGCAATCTGATTTTATTCTTTCTGTGTTTGGTGCTGCGCTCTTTATCACCTTGTTCCTGATATTTTTTATCGGTCGTCAAATGGTACGGCTCTGGGCAGAACGAAAACAAAAGCTGGCAGGCTCGCAGTTACATCTCAGGCTTGCCCTTCTTTTTGGCGGTATCACAGCTATTCCGGCAATTTTATTAGCGATATTTGCGATCTCAATATTGGATTATTCCCTGCGGGGCTGGTTTGCCGAGCGGATTTCTACAGCCGTGTCTGAATCGGTTCAAATAGCAGATTCTTATTTTGAAGAGCATTCCCGCTCTGTGCGTGGCCAGCTTTTGACAATGGCAAATGATGTAAACCGTGAAGCACCGCGTCTCATCAATAACAGAGCACAGCTTAATGATTACATTAATAATCAGACAGCAATTCGTAATTTGTCCGAAGCTGTAATTTTAGACGGTACAGGCCAAATTCTAGCAAAGTCACAATTTGCATTTTCTCTGACATTTTCCTCTCTAACAGATGACCTGGTGGAGCGGGCACGTGGAGGTGAAGTTGTTATTATAACAAATGAAAGTAATAATAAGTTACAAGCCATTGTAAAATTGAATAGTTTTGTTGACGCTTATCTGTTGGTTGGTCGTTTTATTGATGCAAAAGTGCTTGACGCCCTGACCCGTACAAAGATCGCTGCGTCTGATTATCAGCTGTTATCATTACGTCAATTTGATTTGCAGATCAGCCTTGCTGTGATGTTTGCGGTTGTTGCATTACTTTTATTACTGTCCTCTTTGTGGTTAGGTTTGAAGCTTGCGAATTCGATTGCCGTTCCTCTGGTCAGTATTATGTCTGTTGCCGATAAAGTTCGGACAGGTAATTTACGATTGAGGGTGCCAGAACAGAAGCCGGTTGACGAAATTTCTCAGCTTGGTGCTAGTTTTAACAGAATGCTTGATGAGCTGTCAGTGTCTCGTGAACAGCTTGTGCAGGCAAATCGGCAACTTGATACACGCAGAGAATTTACTGAAGCGGTGCTTGGCGGGGTTTCATCGGGGGTTATTGGTCTTGATGCAGATGGTGTCGTCACGCTTCCAAATCAGGCAGCATGCCATCTACTAGGCAGAAATTTGTCTGATATTTTGGAAAAAAATCTCTCAGAAATTATGCCTGAATTTGGCCCTTTACTATCCTCTATATCATCCAAAACTAGGCGTCAGAATGAAGCCCAGATTGAGCTAAATGTTGACGGAGCCATCCGTTCTCTTCATGCCAGAGCCACAGGCGAGAAGGTTGAAGGTAGGCTTGTTGGCTATGTGGTTACTTTTGACGATATTACCGAATTACAGGTTGCCCAGCGGAAAGCAGCCTGGTCAGATGTTGCGCGCCGTATTGCTCATGAAATCAAAAACCCACTGACACCTATTGCCCTAGCAACAGACAGATTAAAAAAGAAATTCACACCTGATAATGAAATGGACGCCGAACGCTTTGGTGAATATCTGACTATTATCAGTCGACAAGTTGGTGATATCGGCCGCATGGTTGATGAGTTCTCGCAGTTTGCCCGTATGCCAGCGCCTTCTTTCAGGCAGGTTTCTTTGCGTCGTATTGTAGAGGAACATGCCACCCTGTTCGGTACCGATAAATCAGTCACAGTGCGAACCGATTTTCAAGAAGAGGGAGGGGATGTCTTTGTGAATGCTGATCCTGGCATGCTCCGCCAGGCTCTAACTAATGTCATTCAGAATGCATCGGAAAGTCTGAGTGAAAATGGTAAGACAGATGCAGAAATTGTTTTAGGATTGCATTATAGTGAGGCAGAGGCTCGGATAATAGTTGGTGATAATGGGCCAGGGTTTCCGGCAGGAGATATATCACGTTTCCTTGAGCCTTACATGACAACACGGTCAAAGGGGACGGGATTGGGGCTTGCTATCGTGCAGAAAATCATGACAGACCATGGTGGTAACATTCATCTTGGCTCTTCGGCGGCTGGTGGAGCTGAAATCACCCTTATAATGCCGTTGAGTGACCAGAATCAAGGGAACGACGAATGAATGCTGAAATCCTGATTGTTGATGATGAGCGCGATATTCGCTCTCTTATCGCGTTCACGCTCGAAGATGAGGGGTTCACAACAGTACAGGCAGCAAATGCTGCAGAAGCTCGAGACGTTATCTCATCTCGCCCCCCTTCTTGTATCATCCTTGATATCTGGATGCGCGATTCCGACATGGATGGTTTGGAAGTCTTAAGCTGGTGTAATGATTTCTATCCTGAAGTCCCTATTTTGATGATCTCAGGGCACGGCACAATAGAAACAGCTGTGCAGGCTATCCAGCGCGGTGCCCACGATTTTATCGAAAAGCCTTTTAAAGCAGAACGACTGTTACTGACGGTTAAGCGTGCTTTGCAGCAAAGCCGGCTTGCCCGCGAAAACGCTGTTCTGCGCGCTAAAACCGGAAATGACAATGTGCCCGCCTTGGTTGGCCAATCAAGCGGTATTCGTCAGCTTCAGGCAGCACTTGAGCGTGTTGCAGCAACATCTAGTAGGGTTCTGATTACTGGCCCCTCAGGCTCTGGTAAAGAATTAGCAGCACGAGTGCTTCATCAGAATTCAGAGAGAGCAGAGGGCCCATTCATTGTAGCACATTGTGCACGGCTCTCAGATAATAACGCTGATACGGCGCTATTTGGCTCAGAAGGCGGACGCACCAATAGACGTGTTATAGGGCTGTTTGAACAAGCTCATAAAGGTACGCTCTATTTTGACGAGATATGCGATCTGCCGCTTGATACGCAAAGTAAGCTTATCCGTGCTGTTACAGAGCAGCATTTCCTTAGAGTAGGGGGAAGCCATCCTGTTACAACAGATGTAAGGGTTGTCTCGGCATCCAGTAATGACCTTGCTAGCGCGATTGCTGCACAGACATTGCGCGAAGACTTATATTATAGACTGGGTGTCGTTTCTGTTTCTGTGCCTCCATTATCAGCTCGCCGTGAGGATATAACCCCGCTTGCCCGGTATTTTGTCACCGAATTTGCCGGATTATTGGGGCGCCCTCCTGTGAAATTAGGAGATGACCTGTTAAATGCCATGCGTTCATATGGCTGGCCTGGATCGGTTCGCCAGCTGAGGAACGTGATCGAGACCATCATGATTATGTCAGATAAGACAGAAAATGAGCCACTTGGTGTTGATGCGCTACCCCGTGAAATCACTGCAGATGAGAGTGATGTTGATACCAATTTACTGCACCGAAATTTATCATTACCTCTGCGTGAAGCAAGAGAATCCTTTGAAATTGAATATATGCGCGCCCAGCTTGAACGGTTTGACGGCAACATTTCGCATATGGCCAAATTTATTGGCATGGAGCGCTCCGCTCTCCATAGAAAATTAAAATCGC
>CATISA010000072.1 GCA_949529445.1 Alphaproteobacteria bacterium UBA4588 | reverse complement strand
TCACCTGTATGTCTGAAAATAACATTGGTTCTTACTGCCCAATACATTTCGTCATCTGTGGCGGTATCCAGTTTTTCCGGAGTAAGTCTTGAATTGTATAATGTGTACTCAGGATCATAGGGCAATTCCATATAGCTGAGCGGGTGCGGCGGCATTGTGCGTGCTAGCTCACGGGGGCGCTGGCCCTTATTAAAAATTGGCTTGGCTACAAACCGGGCATTTTCAAGTGTTAGTGCCATTGTGTATCCGTTCAATAAATTATTATGTTGGAATTGTAGTCGCTTAATATTTTGATGGTAAATCAATGAATATTCGATCATCAAACTCAAAATCTTGAACAAATTGTTCAAATAATTTAAACGAAAAATATGACCTTTTATTCTTATGATATGCTTCGCACCTTCCAAGTGGTGGCCGCAAACCTCAGCATGACTGCGGCGGCATCTCAACTCAATCAATCCAAAGGATCTGTAAGCTACCAGATCAAGACGCTTGAAACTCACCTTGGTTTTGCGCTGTTTGAGCGCACTAATGCGCGGCTACATCTTACCCCCGAAGGGCAAAGATTGGTGCGGGTCTCAATAATATCACTGGATCAGATTGATCAGGAAATAGAGGCGCTTCGTTATAAGGAGCCAGCCCCCCTGACCATTGCCTTGCAGACATACTTCCTCAGTCGTTGGTTATCGCCACGCCTCATGCGATTTACCGCTGCACATCCAGAAATTGGCCTTCGTTTTGTGCCTTTAAATTTTATTGGTGAAATTGAGGGCATCGATGCGGATATCTCAATCTGTTGGGCAAAAGAGGGGATGATTGATGCGCCGCATGAACGGCTCTTTGCTTGTCCAGCCTGTCCTACAGGTAATGATAAGATTGCCGAGAGGGTGTTGGAAGATGGGTTAGATAAAATTATACTGTCTGCTCCACTATTGCTCGATTCTTCTGAGAGCACAGGTTGGCAAGATTGGTTCAATCGCGCTGGCCTTGATTACGAAAATTCACAGCAGGGGCTTTCCATTGCTGACTCTAATAGCCGTGTTCAGGCGGTAATCGACGGGCAGGGAATAGCTCTCTGGGATCGCCTCGTCGCCCCTGAAGTCAGCTCAGGGCGTTTGCACTATCTCTCTGATATCTGGCTTGATGACTATGGTTACTATGTACAGGCGAAGAAGAGTAATCTTGAGAGCAAAGCCGTAGGCCTCTTTTTAAATTGGCTCAGAGATGAAAGTAGGGATGCTAACTAGCGCATTACACACTTTTTAATACATCTAAAGTTTGCACCTGTTAAACACTGAAACTAAGAACAAAAAGTTTAAGCATTTTATCATAATTAATAATTACCTTTAGTACGGGAATAGCTAGTCTAGCATTTTTGCAGCATTATAAATATGAGTATTCATCAAGTGATAATGGCGTAATTTTATGGCAAATCCGGATAAATTTTTACCGCAGCTAGAGCCCGCTGAGATTATCAGTGAAGCAGGCATTTTGCGCTCGATAACGCATGATGATATTTATTTTTCTGTAGAAGACGGATTAGCTGAGACCCGCCATGTGTTTCTTGATGGCACTAATCTGCGTGATGCACTCTTAACACGCTCTCATCTGGTCATTGCCGAAACTGGATTTGGAACAGGGTTGAATTTGATGGCAGTGCTTGCTGAACACGCGCTGATCAAAAGCTCCTGCCACATTGATTACATTAGCTTTGAATCTCGCCCGCTATCGGCAGATGTGGTTGAGGCGGCGCATCGACCCTTTCCTGAAATCACAGCTTTTTCGCAAGAGATGTGTGCGAAATGGCCCCGTCGCTGGCCTGGAGTACACCGGTTTGATATGGCAGCCGGGCAGGTATCTGTTCAGCTTTATTATGGGCGGGCAGAAACAGTGATGCCGCGTCTCGATTTTGCAGCTGATATCTGGTTTCTTGATGGGTTTTCTCCGCGCCGGAATCCGGATTTTTGGACTAAAGAGCTGATGAGTGATGTTGCCAGGTTGTCTTGCACTGGCGCACGGCTTGCAACATTTACAGTTGCCACACTCGTGCGAAGCGGTCTTGTGTCAGCAGGGTTTGATGTGGAGAAGCACGCAGGCTTTGGGCGCAAACGTGATATGCTAGTAGCGGTGAAATCAGACAAAGTAAAAGATGATTTGGCCCCTAAACCGGCGCTGGCCTCGCGGCTTGACGATGTCATTATCATCGGTGGTGGTATTGCAGGGGCAGCTATCTCCTATCATTTACGGGCCAGGGGCATTGGGCATAAGCTTATTGATGCAGGACAGAAATCATTTCCACCAGCATCCGGAAATCCTGCTGGCATTGTCATGCCGTTTCTGTCTGTTGAAGAAACAGAATCGGCCCGGTTGTCGATTAGTGCGTTAAGTATGATGCGTCAGTTTGTCGAAAAGAACGGGCTTATTTGCGAGGATGGCGTGATTAGCTTGGATCTGCCAGAGGTGAAAATTGGACGTCACGAAAAACTTGCGACCCAAGGTTATCCCTCTGATTTAATGCGGGCGATTGATGCACAGGAAGTCGCTGAGTTATGCGGAATGTCCTGTGGGAGGGGCGGTCTATATCATGAAACAGCATGTGTGATTGACCCGCGGTCTGTCTGCGCGTTATTGAAAGAAGGAAGTCCTATACGCAACGAAGTTTCTGTAACAGGGCTTGTTCAAGAAGATGGTGGTTGGACAGTGATATGTGATACAGCTAGTTTTACAGCAAAACATGTTATTTTATGCGGGGGCGCAGGGGCTGAAGCCCTTATCAGAACTGCGGGTATTATCACGGATAGGCTTCAGGTTACCTCAGGCCAGATTAGCCTTATGCCTGAACATACAAGCTTGTCAGCATTAAGCAAAACACTGAATTATGGTGGTTATCTCATTCCAGTGCGTCATCAGGCGCAGATTTGTGGGGCAAGCTTTGCTTTGTCTGCAACGACCGATATCACAGTAGAGGCCCATCACCATAATTTAGCTCTGATGCCAGAGCAGTTGCACTCCTTGGCCGGTGATGTGGATGAGTTTTTAGGCCGCACATCTTTACGTCTTGCAGTAACAGACCGCCTGCCATTAAGTGGCCAGATTGTGCCGGGCTTGTCGGTGCTGAGTTGTCTGGGCGCGCGCGGCCTTACCAACGCTCTTTTTCTTGCAGATGATCTTGTGCGCAGACTTTCTGGCAGGCCTGCTTTGATGGATATACCATTGCAGGCAGCACTTGACCCGAAGCGATTAAGAGCGTGCTAGCGCTAGCTTGTCAGAGGCCCGTAAGTGCACGGGCTGAATAACGCTCGCCATGCCCCTCGCAGCTATCAGACAGAAGTGTGACAAATGCAGGTGCAATGTCTGCAGGTGAGGGCAGTGTTGCTGGGTCTTCACCCGGGTAGGCTGATGCACGCATTGCAGTGGCTGTTCCGCCCGGGTCAAGCAGGTTGATTTTCATATTTGTCTGCTCGTTTTCAGCTGCCCAGGCCAGCGCCATTGATTCAAGTCCTGCTTTAGAAACAGCATAAGCGCCCCAAAATGGCCGTGCGCCCACTGCAGCGCCACTTGACACAAGCACCACCCTGCCGGCAGGCGCTGCCCGCAAAAGTGGGTCAAACGTCTTTGCTTGGAACCAGATAGAGGTCAGGTTAACAGAGAGGGTGCGCTCCCAGATATCAGGCTCGATATGAGCCATAGGTGCCATTTGACCAAGCTGACCTGCATTGGCAACAAATCCGTCAAGACGCCCCCATCGGTTTGCAATCGCATCCGCTAGGCGCGGTGTCGCGGCATAATCTGTCTGATCGAGCTCCACTATTGTTGCCGAGCTGCCAACAGCTCTTATTTCATCATCAACTTCTTCCAATGCGCCGCTGGTCCGA
Organism: Alphaproteobacteria bacterium UBA4588; assembly: GCA_949529445.1. Taxonomy (GTDB): domain Bacteria; phylum Pseudomonadota; class Alphaproteobacteria; order Puniceispirillales; family Puniceispirillaceae; genus UBA4588. Next base: position 5,336 of record CATISA010000072.1, on the reverse strand, counting down.
CCGGTGATAATGAGCTCGGCGCCTGCCGCAGCACACGCAATTGCAGCGGCTCTGCCAATACCCCGGCTTGCCCCTGTAATCAGAATAAGGCGACCTTCTAATTGGCTGTTTGATGAGGCTGTATTGCTCATTATGCAGAATCTCCAGACGAATGGGATAGAGTTGCCTTTACCGGATAGTCTCCTGTAAAGCAGGCATCACAGAATTGTGGTATGTTGCTGGAACGGTGTGCTTCGCCCATTGCACGATAAAGCCCATCAGTGGAAATGAAGGCAAGACTATCAGCGCCAATCGCTTCTGCCATATCTTCAACTGACATGAGCGCTGCCATCAGCTTATCCTTATCAGGTGTATCAACCCCGTAAAAACAGGGATTTGTTGTAGGAGGACTAGCAATACGCATATGCACTTTTTTGGCTCCTGCGGCGCGCATCATGGCAACGATTTTCTTTGATGTTGTGCCCCGCACAATCGAATCATCAACAAGAATAACATCACGGCCAGCAACAATTTCAGAATTGGCATTATGTTTCAGCATAACCCCTGACGTCCGCCCTTCTTCGGTGGGTTGAATAAATGTTCGGCCAATATACTGATTACGGATAATACCAAGGTCAAAAGGAATACCAGAAGCTTCTGCATAGCCAATAGCAGCTGGCACACCTGAATCTGGCACAGGTACGACCAAATCAGCGGCTACGCCAGCTTCTGTGGCAAGTTCCTGACCAATTGATTTGCGCGCCATATATACCGACCGCCCCTCTAGGCGGGAGTCAGGACGAGCAAAGTAAATATATTCAAAAATGCAAAAACGCGATGGCTGGTTTTCGGCGATTCTCAGAGAGCTAACACCGTCTTTGGAAATGATAACCATTTCGCCAGGGTCAATGTCACGGACATATTCTGCCCCAATAATATCAAGCGCACATGTTTCTGATGCCAAAATGGTAGCATCCCCAATAGTCCCCATGACAAGTGGACGAATGCCAAGGGGATCACGCACGCCAATCAAAGTTCCCTCTACAACAGCAACCAGCGCATAAGCGCCAGACACCTGCATCAGGGCTTCTGCAAGCCGGTCTTTTGGAGCAGATTTATGAGATCGTGCCACAAGATGGATAATTGCTTCTGTATCGGTTGTTGATTGAAACAGACTACCTGTTGCAATCAAGGAATTCCGCAATTTTTCAGCATTAATTAGATTGCCATTATGTGCCAGCGCAAATGGGCCAAAGGCAAGTTCGGTAAGGAACGGCTGAATGTTGCGTACTTCAGACAGCCCCGTGGTCGAATAACGATTATGGCCGATCGCAATATGCCCTTTCAAGCTTTCAAGCGCAGGCGATCCGGAGTTGAAATTTTCGCCAACCTGACCAATGCCCCGCAGGACATTAAATTCATCACCATTATAGGCCACCATGCCGGTTGCTTCTTGACCGCGATGCTGCAGAGCATGCAGCCCAAGCGCTGTGAGAATGTGAGCTTCTTTCGAGCCATAAATGCCAAATACGGCACATTCTTCTTTGAATCCATCTGCATCGGATTCAAAGGGCTGCGTGGTGATATCTGATGTCATCGTTTGGGTCTCATTTGTGCGGGGTTATTGTAGCTCATCTTTTTTCAGGCTAAAAGCGTCTTCGACAGCATCTGTGCCTTTATCTATCATCTCAGTTGTTGTCTGTCCAAGCTCAACACTGTCTGGTAAACGCATGCCGCCTAGCTTATCTGACAGACCAGCTGGTAATAATGGTGCGAACAGGGATGTGATATATCTTATGCTCGGCGCGCTTGCACTCTCGCTCATTGCTGTGGGGAGTTTATCCTCTGATTTCAGAATCATGACAGTGCCACTATAAAGCAAGGTGATGAGAACCATACCTCTGGCAATGCCAAATAAAATACCAAGCCATCTGTCAAGAACGCCAAGGCCAGCCCTCTTTAAACCTGGTGAGATAAGGGAGGCCAGAATATACCAAACTACTACTGACCCTGCGAACGGCAGGGCCCAAGACAGAATTTCAGCAAGGCCCTCAACAGGGACAAAAGAATCAATTGTTGGTTCTAGATAAGGTGCAATGACCCGGGAAAGCGCAATAGAGACAAACCAGCCCGTAAGGCCCAGAAATTCACGTGTCATCCCGCGCAGCGTTGAAAACAGAGCGGAGATAACAAGCACTGCGATGACGCCATAATCAAAAATAGTAAAGGCGGCTAGTATAGTCATCTATCCCGTCTCCTCGTGAGGGTGGTCGTCAGATATCTGGACAGTTTCAAAAAAGTCACCCTGTCATAGCAGGAACACAATTGCCTGTCGCTATTTTGCGTTGCGTTATACAATTCCACCAAGCATATCAATAAAGTCAGAAAGTGTTTCAGGCTGGCTTACAGATAGAGAAGACGGGACTGTTCCTTTATGGCGAACAGGCGGCATAAAGCCGCGCTCAAACCCTAGTTTGGCGCCTTCTTTCAATCGAGCATCTGCTTGTGGTACCTGACGGATTTCAGATGAGAGCGCAATTTCACCAAAAAATAGGGCGCGTTCTGGCAGGGGGCGCGCATTAACAGATGAAATAAGAGCGGCCGCAACAGCAAGATCAGCTGCTGGTTCTTGGATCCGTAACCCTCCGGCGACATTCAAAAAGATATCACGTCCTGAAAGAGGAACCCCGCAGCGAGCCTCTAGAACAGCTGTCAGCATTGCAAGCCGACTTGAATCCCAACCCACAACATTTCGGCGCGGGCTCGCAAGCGATGATGGTGCAACAAGTGCTTCTATTTCAACAAGTAATGGGCGTGTTCCTTCCATGCCGCCAAATACAGCTGTCCCAGGAACAGCATTTTTTCGGTCAGCGAGAAAGAGCTGAGATGGATTGGCAACTTCTTGAAGGCCGGTCTGTGACATCTCAAAGACACCGATTTCATCAGTGGCCCCAAACCTGTTTTTAACCCCCCTTAGAAGTCGGAAATGATGACTTCTATCGCCTTCGAAATAGAGGACTGCATCAACCATATGTTCCAGCACGCGCGGGCCGGCAATCGCGCCATCTTTGGTGACATGGCCAACAAAAATGACAGCAGCATTACTTACCTTTGCTGCGCGAATAAGTTCATGCGCAGATGCACGGACCTGAGAGACTGTTCCAGGAGCACTATCAAGGCCGGGTAGATACATTGTCTGAATTGAATCAATAACCACCAAGTCGAGGGTTGTATCTTTGCGAACAGTCTCAGCAATATCAGCAGCATTTGTTGCTGTTGCGAGACCTGCTGGCACTGAGGCAACGCCAAGCCGTGAGGCCCGCATCCGTACTTGATCTGCTGATTCTTCACCCGTAATATAGGCTGTATTGCGTCCAGCTGCTGCAAGCTTTGTTACTAATTGTAGCAGTAAGGTTGATTTTCCAATGCCGGGATCGCCGCCAATCAGCAACGCCGAGCCAGGGACAAGTCCGCCACCTGTTACCCTATCAAATTCTGCTATTCCTGTTGCAAGACGCATTACTTTTTGTGCTGAAGGCGACTCTGATAATGGCGTTAGGTCGATAGACCGGCCAGTGCTCTTCGCCCCTTTGCCTGTCTGTTTTTCAACCCGCTCTTCAACAAGGCTATTCCATGCCCCGCAGGCATCACATTTGCCTGCCCATTTAGGCGCTGTAGCGCCGCACCCCTGACAGCTATAAAGTGTTGTTGAGCGCGCCATTATGCCTGATCGCCTTTTCTGGCTGCATGAATAGCCTCATCTGTGAGGGGGCCGGTTGCATAACCGTGAACGAACTGATGCACTTCAGGGATGCCAGTATTATCCATATCGCTAACCGGGCCCTGCCAGATAACCTTTCCGTTATGGAGCATGGCGACTTTGTCTGCGATGCGTCTGACAGACGCCATATCATGGCTGATGGTGAGAGCTGTGGCACCAAGAGTGCGGACAGAGGCAACAATCAGGCTATCAATGACGCCGCCTGTAATAGGGTCAAGGCCGGATGTCGGCTCATCAAATAGTAGAATCTGAGGTTTATCGGCAATTGCGCGGGCCAGGGCAACACGCTTTTGCATACCGCCAGAAAGTTCAGCTGGATATTGGTCAATCACCCGTGCTTCTAGTCCCAGCTGAACAACAATATCAGCGGCTAGCTCGCGCGCACTAGCACGCGGCATCGCAGTTGTTTGACGCAAACGGAAGGTAACATTCTCCCAGATAGGCAAGCTATCAAACAGTGCCCCAAACTGAAACGTCATACCAAATTGGCGGAGCATCTCTTCGCGCGCTGTGCGGGATTGCCCGACTGTGTCAACACCATCAATTAGAATGGAGCCACTATCTGGCGTAATCAGTCCCAAAAGGCATTTTAACGTAACAGACTTCCCGCAGCCCGAAGTACCAATAATACAGCAGGACTGCCCTTCTTCAATTTTCAGCGAAATATCTTTTAGAACCGGCTTTCCATCAAAGGATTTGGCGATATGGGCTATTTCAATCTTAGCTGTTTTTGTGAGCGGGGATGCCATCATCTTGTCCTATCCAAAAAACAACGCTGTTACCAGATAATTGGCGATTAGGATAAGGATAGACGCAGACACAACGGCATTTGTTGTCGCGCGGCCAACCCCTTCTGCACCGCGTCCACTATGATAACCGTGATAACAGCCCATAAGTGCGATCAGGAAGCCAAACACAGCAGCTTTGACAAGCCCGAGCACAACATCACTTGCCTGTAAAAATTCAAGCGTCTTTGCAATATAAAGCCCCTTGTTAAATCCAAGCTTGTAGATTGACACAAGATAGCCGCCAAACACCCCAATAACGTCACCAACAAGAACCAGAAAGGGCAGGCAGAGTGTACCTGCCAGAAGCCGTGGTGCGACAAGATACTGAAGTGGACGTGTTGATAATGTATCAAGTGCGTCAATCTGGTCTGTTACACGCATCGTCCCAATTTCAGCGGCCATAGATGCCCCAATACGGCCAGCAACCATTAGCCCAGCAAGAACAGGTCCTAATTCGCGTGTAACCGATAATACGACAACTGTTGCAACTGTATCCTCTGCTGAAAAGCGGGCAAAACCAGTATAGCTTTGTAGTGCAAGCACCATGCCTGAGAATAACGTTGTTAATCCAACAACCGGAAGCGAGAAATAGCCGATATCCAGCATTTGCCTCCCAAGCTGGCGCAGATAGTAAGGCGGCAAAATAGTCCACCTAATGCTGGTAAAGGTGAATAGGCTTACCTTGCCAATGACAGCAAGAAATCCAAAGACAGCATGACCAATATTTTGAAGAAGTGCTAGTATCATTGCTCACAGTAACATCGGTTAATAAACTTGTTTGTGACGTT
>CATISA010000071.1 GCA_949529445.1 Alphaproteobacteria bacterium UBA4588 | reverse complement strand
CAAGCGGGCATTCCCAGTATCTCAGTACTTGACCCGTTAGTCACTCTGTTAACTTCTGTTCTTGGTTATGAGGGTTCCGGCCGACCGGGGCGTCAGCACAAAATGGACAATGCCTATTTTGAGCGAATGGCAGCTGTTGAGTTTGCAGTTAATCATGATGATGGCATTAATATGGAGCGTCTAGCAGAGGCCCAAATACTTCTGGTCGGAGTTTCGCGTACATCGAAAACGCCGACCGCTATGTATCTTGCTAACCGGGGCTATCGCGTTGCTAATTATGCATTAGTGCCGCATGTTGGCTTTCCGCTAAAATATGTTGAAGGGAAAACGTCGCTCTTTATTGTTGGGCTAACCACGGATGCAAAAAGATTACTTCAGGTCCGCCGAAACCGGCTTCAGCATCTATCAGATAATAGTAATGAAAGTTATGCTGATTTTGATAGCATCAATGATGAATTAACGACTGCCCGAAAATTATTTTCCTCACAAGGGTGGCCTGTCCTTGATGTATCGCGCCGATCGGTTGAAGAAACAGCCGCTGCCATTATTCATCTCCATTCACATTGGATCGAAGAGCAGATCCAAAAGAATGCAGAGTTAGAAAGTTAACACAGAACTATAATTTATAGTCAGATGCCTTTTAGGAACCTTCACCGTGTCACATAGCTCTCCTCTTTATCCTGATAACACACCAGACCAGTCATTATGGCAAATTCCAGGTGCCCCAATTATTTTAGCCTCAGAGAGTGCAAGCCGGCATGCGATCCTTGACGGTGCGCGAATATCTTATTCTGCACAAGCTGCTAATATTGATGAGATATCAATTCGCGCCTCGTGTGAAGCGGAGGGCATTAGCCCAGATAGTATAGCAGTCATTTTGGCCGAAATGAAGGCACAGGTTGTTGCGCAGACAAGGCCTGACGCTCTAATTATTGGTTCTGATCAGATACTGTGTTGTGAGGGCGCTATTTTCGGCAAACCCGAAACACGTCAGCAAGCGAATCACATAATGGCGCAATTACAGGGTAGAACACACCAACTTATAACTTCTCTTGTGATTTTCAAATCCGGTATGCGCGTTTGGCACCATATTGCCACCTCCAATTTAGTCATGCGCGCATGCTCTAAAGAAGAGATTGATACTTATCTAGATATCATTGGCGCTGAAGCCTTTTCAACACCTGGTTGTTACCAGATTGAGGGCGCTGGAGCTCATCTTTTCAGTGATATGACAGGGACTTATTATGATATTCTGGGCCTTCCGTTACTTCCCTTGCTTTCTTTTTTGCGTGAACATGGATTAGCATTGCAGGTTGGTAAGGAGTCGCTATGAAGCTCATTGGCCTAACGGGTTCTATTGCAACAGGAAAATCCACTGTATCTCAGATGTGCCGTGATGCTGGTGTACCAATCCATGACGCCGATCGTGCCGTTCATAAATTACTTGGCCCCTATGGCGCCGCTGTATCTGATGTTTTGTTCCATTTTGGAGATATTGGCAGTATTTCAGCAGGCATAGACCGGCAAGTGTTAGGGTCACTTGTGTTCAAAGAGCCAGAAAAACGCCAGCAGTTAGAGCATATTATTCATCCCCTGGTACTACAGGACCGAGAGAAATTTCTACAGGCATGTCATAGACATAAATGTCGCCACGTAATTCTTGATATTCCGCTTCTATTTGAAACTGGCAGTGACAGTGAATGTGATAAAGTGATTGTTGTTTGGGCGCCTGAATGGATGCAACGGAAACGAGCTCTTTTACGTTATGGTATGACGGCTGAAAAATTAGACGCTATTTTGTCTCGACAGGTATCACAAGTGGTTAAACGCAGACTGGCTGATTTGGTGCTTCCGTCTTCGCTGGGCCGAGCAGAGACAAGAAAAAGGCTGCTGCGTTGGCTCCGGGCGCTCTAATCATAAATACCCCATGACTCTTAAATGGACTGCTTTGAGAAAGATATTATCAGATTATGACACGCCATATTATCCTTGATACGGAAACCACCGGCCTATCTCCTGAGCAGGGACATAGAATCGTTGAAATCGGCGCGGTGGAAATGATAAATTTCTCCCCTACTGGTAAGCAGCTTCACATTTATATGAATCCCGAACGCGAGATGGAGGCAGAAGCAGAACGGATACATGGGTTATCAACAGCATTTTTGTCTGATAAGCCATTATTTATCGATATTGCTCAGCAATTAATCGATTTTATCGGCGATGATGATTTGGTTATTCATAATGCACCATTCGATGTTGGTTTTTTGAATGCAGAATTATCACGGTGCAAGATAGCGCCGCTGAGCATGGACAGGGTTATTGATACATTGCCGCTCGCCCGTCAGAAATTTCCTGGAGCACAGGCCAGTCTTGATGCCTTGTGCCGGCGGTTTGATATTGATAACACACATCGCGATTTCCACGGCGCCTTGCTCGATGCAGATTTGCTGGCGTCAGTTTTTGTTGAACTTAAAGGCGGCCGCCAGCCTGGTCTTGCCCTTCAGACAGAGCAGGAGGAATCGCACAATAAAACAGAGCAGGATAACACATTATCCTTTTCTGGATTTCTGGTTGAAGAGCGCCCTATTAGGCCAGCACGCCCCTCCGTTTTAAAGCATGAAGAACAAGAAGCTCACAACAAGCTCTTGGGAACAATGAAAACACCCATCTGGCACCAAACCGAATAGTCGTCTGGCGAAGATAGTTTGCTTTTATTGGGTTGTCTCATCAGAAGCAGCCTGCTGCGCTGCAAGCTGCTGTGTTTCCAGATTATGGCGGTAGACGGCAACAAAATCGATCGGATTGATATTGAGTGGCATAAACCCCCCTTCGCGCGTAATATTTGCAATGATTGCGCGGGCGAAGGGGAAAAGAAGCTGTGGTCCTTGTATCATCACCAATGGATTAACATCCTGTGGGTCAATATTCTCAGCCGATACAATGCCTGCATAGCTTAACTCGATCAGGAACAGTGTGGTTCCGTTATTCACGGCAGACGCGGTAAGCTTGAGTATTACTTCGTATTTTTCATCATCAATTTTCTCTGCCATGACATTAACGCCAATCTCAACATCTGGTTGAACGCCTGGCGAAAGTAAGGTTTGCGGCGCATTTGGATGTTCGAAGGAGAGGTCTTTAACATATTGCGCATTCATCACAATCTGGCGTAATCCTGCTTGATCGGTCCCTGAAGCGGCTGCGCCATTTTGTGTATCAGTGTTTTGCGTAGTATCGGCCATTATAGGGCTCTCCTAATGTTGAAGCGCTGGTCGTATGCTAGCGCCTTAGAGAAACGTTGGACATAGCTCATGCCATTATAAAAAAGACTGCTTTTGTGCAGAGTTGGTCTAACAAATTTGACAATATTGACAAGTCATAAAGCACAAAGGAGCGTTCTTGACCTGTTAATTACGGTCTTTTTGCTCCGAAAAGTCACCTTCGATAATGTCATCACTAGCGAGCGTATGAGATTGTCGACTAGATGTATCGGGTGACGAGCTTTGATGTGCTCCCTGTCCTGTATAACGTGACCGCATAGATGTGGCAAAACCAGATAACGACATACGCCTGAAAATCGCTATTCCTATTACAGTTCTGATACCCGGCAGAAAACAAATAAGACCACACAGGTCGGTAATATATCCAGGCAAAAGCATTAAGATAGCGCCAAGAAGAAGCGAAAGTCCGCCCGACAGGGTTTTTCCATTGAACTCCCCTTTGCTCAGGTCAGCCTGCCAGTTAAACATAATCAGGGCCGTCTGGCTCTTTAGCAGTGCAATCCCAATAAAAGCTGTCAGGAAAATACCAAGAAAGGTGGCAAGGCCGCCCATAAATTGCCCGACCCAGATGAAAGTTTCAAATTCGATCCACCCGTAAAGAATGAAGCCGGCCAGGATAAATAGCGCCATTTTTTGTCCTCTTCCTTGCTCTTTTGCGATGAGACGCCTATTTCTAAAGCATAAAGGGGTCTTCATATGTAAGACCATGTTAATTATACTGTAGTGTAAAATTATGTTACACTTTGCCTATTTAAGATTTAGTCAGCCAATCTGAAACGAGCTTAGCATAACATTCTTTTCAGACACTTTATATGGGAACTCACATGCCATTTGTCGATATTCTTATTTTTGCAGTAATTGCAATCTTCCTCATAATGCGTTTGCGCAATATTCTGGGTAGCCGTGAGGGCTTCGAACAGAAACAGAATAATCGCCCTATTCAGCCTGTGAATCAGGCAGAATCAGCTCGTGAAAAAAAGGTTGTTCCCTTGCGCCCAAGCCAGCTAGATGGCACCGGCCT
>CATISA010000070.1 GCA_949529445.1 Alphaproteobacteria bacterium UBA4588 | reverse complement strand
CTGCAGACAATTATCAACAAAAGCGTTTGGAATAAAATGTCCAAGCAAGAGCAGGCTGCCATGGAAACTCTGACTTACTCAATCTGGGCCAGCAAGCTTCGCGACTCTCGTCTTGACGGCCTAGACCAGGTTGCTAAGGATAAGGCTGCGGGTGATCTTGAGATTATCGACTGGTCAACAGTAGAGCGTAAGAAATTCCGCGAAATTGCTGTTGAAGCATGGTACGACTTTGCGGGTAAGAGCCCACTTGCCAAAGAAGCTCTTGATTCAAACTTATCTTACATGAAGAAGATTGGTCTTATCGACTAATCATCTATTCGCTTTTTTGTGAATGATTATGATATCTTAAACACAGGCGGTCTTTGGGCCGCCTGTTTTTTGTGGTAACGATTTTTATACGACCTTTTTCATGTCTTATTGGAGCTCCTCCCCATGACATTTACACCGACTGACTTCACCCTTCCTTTTTCAGCCAATCTTGGCTTTCTTTGGACAGAGCATTCTCTACCCGATGCTATTCGTGCTGCTGCTGCTGCTGGGTTTGGCGCAGTCGAATGTCACTGGCCCTATGATGTCGATGCTTCTGAAATAAAACAGGTGCTTGCGGAAACTGGACTTCCTATGCTGGGATTAAACACCCGTCGTGGCGATGTCGTGGCTGGTGATAATGGTGTTTGTGCCATTCCGGGGCGTGAGAGTGAAGCACGGGCTGTCATAGATGAAGCGATTGAATATGCAGGTGCCATTGGATGTCGCAATGTTCATGTGATGGCAGGCAAGACGGCAGCTGATTTTGCTAGTACGGCATGTTTTGTTGAAAATCTGACATATGCGGCAGATAGGGCAGACGCTGTTGGCTGTGGGCTTTTAATCGAACCGCTGAATACACGAGATGCCGCTGGTTATTTCCTTACCTCACTTGAACAAGCTGCTGATATATTGGACAAGGTAGGTCGTCCATCTGTCAAAATCATGTTTGACTGTTATCATATTCAAATTATGCAAGGTGACCTTATCAGAAGGGCCCGTACTTTTGCCGATATGATAGGCCATATCCAGTTTGCCGGCGTGCCAGATAGAGGTGAGCCAGACAAAAGCGAGGTTGATTATGCGTTTGTGCTGCCGCAATTATGTGAAGATGGCTACAACAGCTTCTTAGGTGCAGAATATCGGCCGAGGACAACAACAGACGAGGGCCTTGGCTGGATGCAGAGATTTTGCCGCTAGGGTGTGTCTGGATGCTGGGCGCTCCTTTTTTCAAGAGCATGTTCACGCATCAGTACATACAAGCCTGACATCACAATAATCCCCATGCCGATAAAACTTGTGGTGTTCGGCAGGTCGCTAAAGACTAAAAGACCAAAAATAGTTGCCGAAACAAGTTCTAGATATTGTAGTGGCCCCAAAATCGTGACCGAGCAAAACCGGAATGCATAAGTTAAAAACATATGTGCAATAGTGGCTGTTAGTCCAACGCCGAAGAGCAACATGATGTGATAGGGTGATGGCCAGACAGGGTCGAGAGCAGTATTCCCGCTACCGTCGAATATAATGATGAGCGGTACGATAATAAGAGCCGCAGCGATAGATGTATTGAGCTGAAGAGTAATCGGCGAGATATGTTGTGCCATCTTGCGGGTCAAAAGTAGATAGAACGCAAAACAGACTGCCGTTCCGATAGGAAACAGAGAGGCAAGCCCTATAGAGTCATATTGCGGCTGAATAACAAGAAGAGCACCCGAAAACCCAACACCACAGGCACTTAGGCGCCGCCAGCCAAGCTTTTCTTTCAAAAGAAGAGCTGCAAGTAGAAGCAGGATAAACGGCTCAACAAAAAAAATGGCAAGAGCATCTGCAAGTGGTAGGTCCCGCAAAGCAGCAAAAAACAGACTGGTAGCTGTTAGGATAAGCGCCCCACGTGCCAGATATAACAGACTTTCAGAACCCGATGGCAGGAGCCGGCCGCCAAACCATAAGGCAAAAGGCAGGATAATCACAATTTGCACAACAAACCGCGAGGCTGATATCTGAAACAAAGGAATATCTTCGCCTGCAAGCTTTGCAAAAACATCTATAGTTGGGCCAAAAACAGTAAAGCCAAGCATGAGCAAAATGCCAAGAACAGGACGCATTGTAGCGGTATGAGTAGCGGGTACAGACACAGGATTAAGACACTTCTTGAACTGCTTCAAACGAGGGAACCGTCATTCCGGTATAGCTTAAATCAGTAGGATGTAAATGTGGATTATGCTATTCACGGATAGTGAAGTCAGTAATGTACTGATTATCTAACAGTAAGTTTTATGTCTTCTTCCTTTTTCAGGTGGTTTTATGTCTCCTTCCTCTTCGTTGTCATGGCGCCGCCCGGAAATTCTATTGATGGTGATGGCTGGCGCTATGCCGATTGCTTTCTGGTCATGGTCTGTTTTATTAAATAATTTCACAATTGAGTTTGCTAGTTTTACGGGCCAAGAAATTGGGATATTGCAGTCACTTCGTGAAGTGCCCGGCTTTTTGTCATTTCTAGTCGTCTATCTGCTTTTGGTCATTGCAGAACAAAGACTGGCTCTTCTTTCGCTTGGCATATTAGGTGCCGGCGTTGCGATGACAGGATATTTTCCTACAGTCATCGGGCTTTATATCACAACGGTCATTTCCTCAATTGGTTTTCACTATTATGAAGCCTGCAATCAGTCTTTGACTTTGCAGTGGCTAAATAAAAAGACAGCACCAGAAATAATGGGAAAAATCTATGGTGTTGGCGCTTTCACACAGCTAATTACGCTTAGTGTAATTCTGTTTGTTTATATGGCAGGAGTTGGCTCCTTCTCATGGGAAGCGCTTGCTAGCACAAAAGGTATTGTGAACGATATTTCATCATACCAGCTCTTCTATGTTGGCGCTGGTGTTGTCACTGTCTTAATGGCTTTATTTGCGTACATGGCATTTCCTCATTTCGGAGAGAAAGTCTTTCAGCGTCGACAGATTATTCTACGAAAACGATACTGGCTCTACTATGCACTTACCTTTATCGCAGGGGCGCGCAGGCAGATTTTTTTGGTTTTTGCTAGTTTCCTGATGGTGGAGAAATTTGGTTACTCATTAGCACAAATTACAGCATTATTTCTGTTAAATGCCGCCTTTAACATGTGGCTTGCCCCGCTTGTTGGTAAAATTATTGGCCGGGTAGGTGAGCGCATTGCTCTTATCGTTGAATATATTGGTCTGATTATTGTGTTTATTGCCTATGGCTTTGTTGAGAGCGGCATGGTTGCAGCAGGACTTTATGTGATTGACCATATGTTTTTTGCGTTTGCAATTGCTATCAAAACCTACTTCCAAAAAATTGGGGCACCCGAAGATATGGCAAGTACAGCAAGCGTAGCCTTTACGATTAACCATATTGCTGCTGTTTTAATCCCTGCGGCCTTTGGTTTTATCTGGCTCATAAACCCGTCTGCAGTATTTTTTGCCGGTGCTGCTATGGCAGCTCTCTCTCTCATTCTGTCTTTGAATGTGCCGCGTAATCCTGAAGAAGGCCATGAAGTTGTCTTTGGGCACCGTGGTGAACG
>CATISA010000069.1 GCA_949529445.1 Alphaproteobacteria bacterium UBA4588 | reverse complement strand
CAAGCCGTGCATGGGCGTCGCGGAGTGCGCCATAAGAGGTGTCATTTTCTGCAAGACAGTTAAGCAGAAAACTCGGGGTAAGGGGCTGGATAGCGGCAGGTTTTACGATTAGCCCTCTGCGGTGTCCTGCAAGGTAGGTCAGAAACTCTAAATCAAGAAATCCGCCGCTACGTTTTTTTAAGTCGAATGACGATGGTGTGCTACTTGCCAGCCGTTGACGCATATCAATGATATTATCGCGCAGTTCTTTTTCGGGGGGAAACAACTGACGCATCGCGCTAAGAGTGTCGGCAATGCTGGTGAGTGGGGGGGATCTATCCTGCGCGCCTATCATGATAATCGTACGGGCTTTTAGCAACGCCAGATGTTCCCATGGCCAGGCTTCATTTTTATAATAATTTGTCAACCGAGCTGTATGGATAGCAATTGGGCCTGCTGTGCCATCAGGACGAAGCCGCATATCAACTTCATATAGTCCCCCTTTGGATGTCGCGACACTCAACCAACTAACAATAAGCTGTGACAGCTTAATATAATATGTCGCAAGACCAATGGCACGTGGGCCGTCAGAAACAGCTTCCTGATCGCCATCGTAAACAAACATCAGATCAAGGTCGGAACGCACCGTCATCATCTGGCTTCCCAGCCTGCCAAGGCCAATAATCGCGAAGCTACTATTGGGAATGTGGCCATAGCGCCGAGCAAAATCCTGAGATGCAAGCCGACAGATTTCCTGAATAATGATATCAGCTAAGTGTGAGTAATGAAGACCAAATTGCTCATAGCGAATTCTACCTTCCAGAAAATGTACTTCGCAGGTAAATCGCTGTTCTTTTGACCAGAGCCGCAAGTGGTCAAGGGCTTGTTCATCATCAAGGCCATGAATACCTTCTTGAAGGCTATTCTGAAGCTGGTCTGGTTGCAGAGCTGGCATGAAGAAATCAGGGTCCAGCATCCGGTCAAGCAAAGACGGCATACGGCTTAATATATCGGATAATCGGGGCGCTTTTATCATGATACTACAGAGCAGGTCAGATAGCTGTGGGTTCTGGCAGAGGAGGGCAAAAAACTGAGCGCCAGCAGATAGCCCATCAACAAGATACGCAAAACCGGCAAATGCTTCATCCGGCTCTTCTGCGCTGGAAAGACGAGGCATTAATTCTGCTAGCAAAGCTTCAAGGTAGCTCCGGGCACGCTCGCCACGTGTGGCAGAAATACCGCCAACACGCCATTTGCTGATAATGTCTGTCATATCACGAGGCCGTGCATAGCCAAGCTCAGTCAGCCAGATAATAAGGTCTTCTTGTGTTTGAGGTAGGCGCGCTGGACCCAGTTGAGCGCGTTGCTGCTGCTTTTTCTCTAACATATGGTTGAGAACAGGATGGTCTGCGGCCCATTTTGTTTTCTGTTGAAGAGTGGTAACAGCAGAGCGCAAGGCGGCACTATCAGCATAGCCCATAAAACCGGCAAATTTATCAAATTCCTCTTCATTGCGGGGGAGGGCATATGTCTGAGCATCTTTTTGGTACTGCAAACGGTGTTCAATGCGCCGCCACGCAATATAATTCTGGCGCAAGATTTCAGCTTTTTCTGGTGATATCCATCCGCCAGTCGCACACAGATGTAACGCGCGCAGAGTGTTGCCAACTTGCAGGTCTGTATGCCGCCCCCCTTCCAGTAATTGAACGCTATGGGTTAGGAGCTCAATATGCCGAATAGCATAGGCACCTTTTTTAACATCCAGTCCCAGCAAGGCTTCCGGCGTTGGAAGATGTTGCAACCATGACTGCAAGTCATCAATGACGGTAAAATCACGCACACGGCGCCAAATAAAAGGAGCAATGCGCGCCAGAAATTTTTCTCCAAGCGCCTTATCGCCAGCAATCGGTTGTGCCCGAATAAAAGCAGCGCGCTCCCATGAACGAGCTGTTGATTCATAATAGGACACTGCTGCATCAATATCTAGACTAACAGCCCCGCCGCCCATATCAGGCCGCAAGCGTAAATCAACACGCCAGCCAAAGCCGTCAGATGTCTGGCGTGATAATAGCCGGCTCAGTGCGCGCGTAAGGGCAGTAAAATGGCTGGCAGGTTTTTGAGAGCCTTTGGCATCATGCAGAATAATTAAATCAATATCAGACGAGAAATTTAGCTCTCCGGCACCCAGTTTCCCCAACGCCAAAATAACCCAGCCACTGCCAGTAGACGGCGCAGAAAGAAGATATTCTACACAATCTCTCACAGCCTGTTCAGCAACTAATGACAGTCTTTGATAGCTTGTGGTGATATCATCATGGCCCCATAATTCACTGAGCGCGATGGCAAAATGACTCCGGTTACGCCAGTGCCGTAATGCCCTCTCACAGTCAGAATCTGTTTGATTATGGGTAAGTGTTTGTTGCCATTCAGTGTAGGAGGAGCTCAGAGTCTCATCAATTTTCCCTGCATAAATATCAGCAATATCAGCAGCAAAAAAACGCGATTGCATATGCAGAAATGAGCTAGCAAATAAAATAGGTGCCAGAGCATGGCAGATTTCAGCTGTAGAAGATGAAGAGGCAGGCGCCATGATAACGCATGCCTCATTGTACCATTGCTCTGAATGTTGTTCCTGAAGGTCAGAAAATCGGGGTAAGAAAGGCGGTGATATCAAGCTACTTCTCACTCACAATAATAGTATCATAATGCTAAACGCTCATCCTATGTTTGACCATAGTGCGTGTGACATCAGTATTGCATGACGTCATTCTGTGGTTAGCTATTATTGTGCCAGTAAAGGAATTGTCCCAGCGCGGATAGCCTGCATTCGCATGACCCAGCGTATACCAAGAATAATAGCGTTCAAAAACAGACCAACAGCAAGCCCAACCCATATGGAAACAGGCCCCCACTCAAGTATAAAGGCCATATAAGCGCCAGACCCTATGCCTGCGCCCCAATAGCCAAAAAGTCCAATAATAGCAGGAATTTTAGTATCATTTAGACCGCGCAATGCTGCTGTTACAATCGCCTGCATACCATCAGATAACTGAAAAATCGCCGTGATGATCAGCAAGGGAACAGCAATCACCAATACATCATCAAAGAACGGGTCGTCCGGCTGGATAAATAGCCCTGTCAGGAATTCAGGAAAAACAAAAATACCCGCCGTCAAAGGAATGGTAACCAGCACCCCGCAAAGCATTGAGGCATTGCCATTGGCAGAGACCAAGGCAGGATGGCCTGCACCTGCCGCACCGCCAACACGGATAGCCGCCGCTTGTGCAAATGACAGCGGCACCATGAAAGCAACTGCCGCAATCTGATTGGCAACTGATGCTGCGGCAAGAGCGGATGTACCAAACAGCCCGATCATCAGAGTCGCTATGATAAACATACCAGTCTCTGAGAGCACGAGTAGGCCATTTGGTGAGCCAATCCGCAGAATGCGCTTGATAATATGAAAATCTAGAACCCACCAACGCCTATAGGGGCTCACCTGACGGAAGGGTGAACGAAGGCCGATAAGAGCGCCCAAGGTAAGAGCCATCACGATATAGCTGATGGTTGTTGCAAGGGCGATACCTTCAAGCCCCATTTTTGCAAACGGACCAATCCCCTGAGACAAGACCTCATTGAGTAGTATATTAAGCCCAAGCCCAAGAAGGGTCGCATAAAGCTGCGGCGCTGGCTCGCCATGGCCGGATGAAAAAAACCGCATTGCCAGAAAGGCAAACGTGAAGGGCAGGCCAAGGGCGGTCCAGAATAAATAGGGTTTAGCATGGCGTGAGAGCGCGTCATCCTGTCCCAGAAAAATAAGGATATCACTTCCATAAAAAACCGCCGGCATTGAGAGAATGCCCATGAGAACCGCAATAATCAATCCCTGACGGAATGTCCGGCGCGCTATTGTTCCGTCATTGCTTCCAAGGGCCTGAGCAGTGAGCGGAGCAATGACAGCAAGTATGCCAAGGGCGATAAAATAAAATGGGTGATAGAGCCGAGTTGATAGTGCTGAGGTGGCAAGGTCAAAAGTTGATAACCTCCCTGCCATCCACAGATCGGACGTTAGAATGCCAATAGAAGCGAGCTGTGCCATGCAAATCGGAAGGGCAAGTCTTATTAAAGCAGGAATTTGAGCAAAAGTCAGTTGCATAGAAGGTGGGGCTTTCTAATAAGAATTAAACTATTAGCCATAAATCAAAACCTAACCTACCAAAAGGGGTGTGAAGCACGCACACTCAGAAATTTCATGCTGTGCTTGGGGTTATTTATTCTTGCATTTGGTGTCTAAAAAGAGTGTCTCTGAGATGGTCTTCTGAGCTACCCTTAACGCTGTTATTTCCTGATAATTAGAGCAAGAGTTTCACACATCGCTGATTTGTACCAGCAATTTGATATACTGGACAAATTTTCTATTTCGAACTACATAATGGTGGGTGATCGGTTCTCTTAAAATTTATGTATATAGTGTGCTGTATTGATGATTGCACCACGAGGAATCAATGAGTGTAACAGCTGCATCATGGCAAGGATAAGGAGACAAGGGTAATGACCCGTCTGGCAAGGACAATGCTGAAAAAAGGACTGCCAGCTCTGTTTGTTTTAGGTGGTTTTTTTGGGGTTTATGCATGGTTGCAATCAACCAAGCCAGAGGTCGAAGGGCGCGCGCCCAGTGAACAAGTCTGGACAGTGTCGATTGTCGCAGCAGAGATGGGTACTGCCCGTCCAGCAGAACGGGCCTTTGGTACTGTGGTTGCCGCACGCGAGGCAGAACTTCGCTTTGGCGTTGCAGGTGAAGTCGGGTTTGTATCAGACAATTTGCAAAATGGTATTGATGTGCGTACTGGCGATGTGCTGGCAAAGCTGGATTTAGAGCGCCTAACACTTGGCTTAAATGATGTGCGGGTGCAGATAAAGGCTGAAAAACGTCAGGGTGATTCTCTTGTGCGCCAAGTTGAGCTCAGAACCAGAGCTGTTGAACGGCTTACTAAAATGCTGTCCCGCAATGTTGCAACCGAAGCAATGGCAGATGAAGCCGAGCTTGCACTATCTGTTGCCAGCAACCAGCTTATCCAATCCCGTGCCAAGCTAGAGCAGCTTAAAGTTGCCGAAAAGAACCGATTAAAAGATTTAGAAGATGCTACGCTGATTGCTCCTTTTGATGGGACATTATCAGCCGTGAATCTGGCCCTTGGTAACAGGGTGAGTAATGCAAATAAAATAGCAACATTAACTGATTTGAGCAGGCTTGAAGTGCCATTTGTCGTTGCTGCTGATATTTACGCCAACGCGCCAAATCTAATTGGTCAGGCTGTTACCTTATCATGGCAATCTGGTGGCAAGGTTGTTGCAACGGCACAAGCTGACCTGACACGCTCCGAAATCATCGTTGATAAAACAGATGGTGGTGGGCGGCTTTATGCAGAATTACCAGCAAATGCTGCACGAACATTGCCGCCAGGCGCATTTGTTCAAATTGATTTTGTCGGTCGCGAATTTGTTGATGCATTTGAATTGCCCGAAGAAGCCTTAGTCGGACAGGATAAAGTTTATGTCGTTGAGCAGGGGCGTGCACGCGAGAGGCTGGTTACCGTTTTGCAGCGTGCGCCCGGCCGGATATGGGTATCTGGTTCATTGATAACAGGCGATAAAGTCATTGCAACCAGATTGCCGGGGATTGGCGATGGACTAAAAGTCAGAATAGCAAATACAAAATAGCGCAAGGGGGGTAAATGGCCCCCTCATAACAGTCTCATTATACCGCAACCATTAGACTATAAATAGGAGCAAAGACGCGATGTTTTCCGCAATGATTGAATTCTTTGCTCGCCACCGTACGGCGGCAAATCTGGTTATGATTCTGATGCTGGCGATTGGCGTGGCCTCGACCATGCGACTTAATAAGCAATTCTTTCCCGATGTTGATGTCGAAATTATTGCGGTGCAGATTGCCTGGTCAGGCGCGACAGCTGAGGATGTTGATAGTAATATTATTCAGCCACTCGAGCCTGAACTCCGCACAATAGCGAATGTAAAAAATGTTAATTCCAAGTCTTATGAAGGGCTGGGAGTAGCACAGATAGAGTTTGAATTTGGCTCAGACATGCAAAAAGCCCTTGCTGATGTAGAAGCAGCGGTTGGGCAGGTCGATTTCCCAACTGAGGCTGACGCAGCTAAAATCGTAAAAGGTGAATTTTTCGATACGATTTCAAAAATTGTTCTACATGGGCCCTATTCACTCGAATCGCTAGGGTATCATGCCAAGGTTATCAAAGAAGATTTGCTGCAGCGTGGCGTTGATAAAGCCTCTATATTTGGCCTGCCTGACTTTGAAATCCTGATTGAGATAAAAGAATCTGAACTCGCTCGTATCGGATTAACCCTGAACGATATTTCGCGTGTGGTTGCGGGTAGTTCTATTGATGTTCCTGCTGGACGGTTTGCCGATGGTGCGCTTCGTGTTCGCTCACTTGGGCTTCGGAAAACAGCATCCGAATATGAAGACATCAAAATTTTAGTTCGGGCTGATGGCAGTGCTGTCACATTAGGTGATGTTGCGACTATCAAAGATACATTTAGCACGCCAGCAGACCTTTACGAGCATGATAACAATCCAGCTATTGTTATTCTTGTCCAGCGCGGCAAGACAAGTGACTCTCTTAAAACCAATGCAATTGTTCAAAATTATATTATCGAAAAGAGGGCCACTTTATCGGATGGACTGATGATTGACCAGTTTGATGTGCGCGCTGATCTGATATTACAACGAATCATGCTAATGGTCCAGAACGGCCTTGGCGGTCTTATTCTGGTGATGTTGGTACTCTTTGCATTTTTACCATTTCGCGTTGCTTTCTGGGTAGCAACTGGAATTCCTGTTGCGTTTCTTGCGACCTTTGGGGTGATGTTTGCCACTGGTCAGTCGATTAATATGATTTCGCTCTTTGGTCTAATTATGGCGTTGGGTATTGTGGTTGATGATGCCATTGTGATTGGTGAGCATGCTGAACATCTGCGGAAGAAGCGAAATATTCCCATTGAGTCTGCCGCTATTCTTGCCGCCAAGCGTATGGGGCCGCCGGTTATCTCAGCTATGTTAACAACCGTTGCTGCCTTCCTGCCGCTCTTTATGATTAAGGGCATTATCGGGGTAATTATCGGCGCCATTCCAGCAGTTGTCTGTGCCGTTCTGCTTGCGAGCCTGATAGAATGTTTCCTTATTCTGCCCGCCCATCTTGGTCACTATGGTGGGCCCGAAGATCAAAAGCCCTCATGGTTCAGACAGCGCTTTGATGCTGGGTTTGACTATCTCAGGGATAATATTTTTGGCGTACTGGTGACAAAGACATTTCAGTTCCGCTATGTGACATTTGCCTTTGCTATTGGTCTGCTGCTGTCGGCAGTCGGGATGATGACAAGTGGGCGAGTCAATTTTGTCTTTTTCTCCTCCCCAGAAGCTGACCGTATTTATGCTAATGTTGTGATGGCGTCAGGCTCAACCCGAAGCCAGACCGAAGCAATGTTAGAGGAAATGGAACGGGCGCTTGTTTCTGTTGAAGAAGAGTTATCTGACAGCAAAAATGACCTTGTTGTTTTCTCACTTGGTGTTATCGGTACAAATATCCGCGGCGATGATGGTGAACTGACTGTTGGGGCAAATGATCTCCGTGCTGGGATGGTGATTGAGTTGAAAACAGCTGACCAGCGCAGTGTTCGTGCTGATGAATTTGTTACGGCATTGCGAACCACTATTATCCCCATGCCGGGTCTTGAGCGTTTGATCGTGCGTGCCCCACAAGGAGGGCCGCCGGGGCGTGAGCTTGATATCCGATTAATGGGAGATGATTTAGATCAGCTTAAAATAGCGGCTCTAGATGTTATCCAACTGACAGAGGCTGTTGCCGGTACGTCTGATGTTGAAGAAAATCTGAATTATGGCGTAGAAGAGAGAATTGTGCGTCTCTCGCCGCTTGGTCGCTCACTAGGCTTTACAGTTGAGACCATCGGCGCTCAGGTGCGCGCTGCACTTGACGGCGCTGTTGTTCGCCGGTTTCCCCGCGGTGATGAAGTTGTTACGGTTCGTGTTGCCCTGCCAAAAGATGAGGTTGCAACAGATAACCTTGCCAATTTACGACTGATTACGCCGCAAGGCACCTATGTCAATCTTGGCGAAGTAGCCTCAATTGAAAATAGGCTCGGTTTTTCAGTTGTCCGGCGAAAGGATGGCTTTAGAGAAGTGGCTATTCAGGGCGATCTGGATGATAAGGTTCTGAATACATCGCAGGCTGTTCAAGCGCTGGTCGGGGGTGATTTTGGACAATATGTGAAGGATAATAATTTGCGCTACCGGTTTGATGGTCGCGATCAAGAACAAAATGAAGCCTTTGCCGATATTGGCACTGGAGGGCAGCTTGCCCTACTGAGCATTTATGCTATTCTGGCATGGGTGTTTGCGAGCTGGACACGTCCTTTTGCTGTTATGATCATGATCCCGTTTGGCCTTATTGGAGCCGTGTTGGGGCATTATGTCATGGGGCTTAACCTCAACATTTTGTCATTTTTTGCGCTTATTGCGCTATCCGGCATTGTGGTAAATAATTCAATTATTCTTGTGTCGACGATTGAGAGGCGTCTTGAAGAATCGGGTGGTGATTTCGAACGTTCGGTCATTCAAGGCACCGTGGATAGATTGCGACCTGTCTTGCTAACATCAATGACCACGATTGGTGGCTTATCAACATTAATGTTTGAAACATCCTTGCAAGCGCAGTTTCTCATCCCAATGGCAACAACGATAGTCTTCGGGCTTGCAGTGACAACAGGTCTTGTGCTGTTTTTAGTGCCAGCAACGCTTGGCATTGGACGCGATTTGGACGTTCTTGGCTCACGGCTATGGCATATTGTCCGCTCAGGGGTTAGATCTTATTTTTCTGGCGCCTAGAACATATTGCGGGGAACATCATTATGACAGGACAAAAAACATCAGGCAGCGGCGTAAAAAAAGGTAGCTCTGGTCGGTCATATAAATCCAAAGCAGGTCTGACTCGCCAGCCACGAAAAATGCGGGGCCTTAAGCCATCATCACAGCGCTGGCTTACCCGCCAGCTGAATGATCCCTATGTTGCCGAAACGCAGTCCCGCGGGCTTCGTTCACGCGCAGCAATTAAGCTAGAGCAGATGGATGATAAACATCAGTTCCTAAAGCCTCATATGCGGGTTGTTGATTTGGGATGTGCACCAGGCGGCTGGCTTCAGGTTGTCTCCAAGCGCTGCCGTCTTGACGCTGGTCATGGCGCGCTTGTTGGCATTGATTTGCTGGAAACAGAGCCGCTTGGCGGTGCTACGATAATTCTCGGTGATATTACTGAGCCGGATATGCTGACTGCTGTTCATCGCGCGATTGGTGGCAGTGCAAATGCTGTACTGTCCGATATGGCAGCATCGACAACAGGCCATCGGAGCACCGACCATCTCCGAACAATGGCGTTGCTGGAGCTTGCGATTGATTTTACGATAGAAGTGCTTGAACCTGGCGGTATTTTTCTTGCAAAGGCGTTCCGGGGCGGCGCCGATAACGATATTATGCAGTTACTTAACAAGCAGTTTGAAAAAGTCCGCTATCTTAAGCCAGCGGCGAGCCGCGCTGAATCAGTTGAAACCTATCTTCTAGCAACAGGGTTTCGTGGCGCTGTCCTTGATGAGCGGGAAGATGATACGCAAAAAGCTTAGCATCGTGCCGTTTAACGGCCGAATAAAGCTGGCATATCGCGTAAGTTTAGCGTAGTATCTGGCGTCATCCCTCCTGATATGAAGGACACTTCGCGATGACGGCTTCCTCTTTTTCTATTCGTGACGCTTTAACATTTGATGACGTGCTACTTCAGCCCGGTCATTCATCTGTTCTACCCGCTCACGTTGATATATCATCTCAGCTTACCAAAGAGATTAAATTGCAATTGCCTTTGATCTCGGCTGCCATGGATACGGTCACCGAACATAGGCTGGCAATCACTATGGCACAGTCAGGCGGTATTGGTGTCATTCATAAGAATTTTTCTATCGCAGATCAGGCAACTGAAGTTGCTTCGGTCAAGCGATATGAAGCTGGAATGGTTGTGAATCCTTATACAATTACAGCAGAAAAAACGCTCGGTGATGCATTGGCCATGATGAGCCGCTATTCGATCAGTGGGGTACCTGTTGTTGATAATCAGGGCAAACTTGAAGGTATTCTAACCAACCGTGATGTCCGGTTTGCAACCGATGAGACCCAGCGTGTTTCTGATTTGATGACAACACCTGTGATAACGGTCACCAATTCGGCGAGCCATAATGAGGCGCGCTCTTTGTTACATCAGCATCGAATTGAAAAGCTGGTAGTGATTGATCATGACGGTTTGTGTGTTGGATTGATTACAGTAAAGGATATGGAGCGCATACAAACCTATCCGCTTGCGTCTAAAGATGGGAGTGGCAGACTGCTTGTTGCTGCTGCAACAGGATCCGGTCCTGATGGTGTGGAGCGCGCCGAAGCATTGATTGCGGCGGGTGCAGATGTTGTTGTTGTCGATACAGCGCATGGCCATTCACAAGGCGTGTTGGATACAGTGGCTCATGTACGTGGGCTATCTAATACTGTGCAGATAATTGGCGGCAATGTTGCGACTGGTGATGGCGTGCGTGCACTGATAGATGCTGGTGTTGATGCGGTAAAGGTGGGTATTGGACCAGGCTCTATCTGCACAACCCGGATGATTGCTGGTGTAGGTGTGCCACAACTCACAGCTATTCTTGATGCAACCGCAGTAGCGCGCGATGCAGGCATTCCTGTTATTGCAGATGGCGGCATTAAATATTCAGGCGATCTTGCCAAAGCTATTGCTGCTGGCGCTAGTACAGCGATGGTGGGCTCGCTGCTGGCAGGCACAGACGAGACACCGGGCGAAGTGTTTTTATATCAAGGGCGCTCTTATAAAGCATATCGCGGTATGGGCTCAATGGGGGCAATGGCGCGCGGCTCAGCGGACCGGTATTTTCAGGCTGAAGTTTCAACCCCGCTGAAACTTGTGCCAGAAGGTATTGAAGGGCAGGTGCCATATAAAGGCGCAGCTAGTCAGGTTTTGCACCAGCTTGCAGGCGGATTGCGCGCGGCGATGGGATATACTGGTAATGCAACAATGGGTGATATGCAGACAAGTTGCCAGTTCTTGAAAATTACGTCTGCTGGGTTGAGTGAATCTCATGTACATGATGTAACTATTACCCGTGAAGCACCAAATTACCGTCCTGGTATGTAAAGAGTACATGTCAAAACTATATGTAAAAATAACTGAACGCGCCCCTTCAAATCATAACGATGTGGCGCAAGGAGTGTAGCCCGTCTCATGTCAGATACGATTCTTATTATTGATTTTGGCTCGCAAGTGACACAGCTCATTGCAAGGCGGTTGCGCGAAGCCGGTATTTATACCGAAATTCTACCAAGTACTGCTGCAGATGAAACTATTTTGGATAAACAGAACGAGATAAAGGGCATTATTCTATCTGGTGGTCCTAATTCTGTAACGCATGCTGATACGCCCCGCGCGCCGATGGCTGTGTTTGATGCTAAAATCCCCGTACTTGGTATTTGCTATGGTCAGCAGACGATGTGCGCGCAGCTAGGCGGCTCGGTTGAAGCAGGGGAAAGCCGAGAATTTGGCCGTGCCGAGGTAGAAGTCATAACGCCAAGTCCGCTCTTTGGTGAGAGCTGGCCGCAGGGCAGTCGTCAGACAGTTTGGATGAGCCATGGTGACCATGTATCGGCCCTGCCAGAAGGATTTAAGGTTATTGCAAAATCAGCAGGCGCACCGCTAGCTGTTATCGCAGATGAAAGCCGTAAACTTTATGGTGTTCAATTTCACCCAGAAGTTGTTCATACGCAAGGCGGCACAGAACTTCTTATAAATTTTGCGCGCGATATTTGCGGTTGTTTGGCCAGCTGGTCGATGAAAGCCTATCGCGAACAAGCGATAGCCACTATCCGTGCGCAGGTTGGCGCTCGTGGGGTTATTTGCGGCCTGTCAGGCGGGGTTGATAGCTCGGTTGCAGCT
>CATISA010000068.1 GCA_949529445.1 Alphaproteobacteria bacterium UBA4588 | reverse complement strand
GCGGCCCTTTGACCAAGCAACAGTTCAGCTTGCACAACATGCCGCATTGCTGACAGGCGAAGAAAAGCTACTCTCGGTTGCTGGCGGCGGCGATACCGTAGCCGCCCTGAACCATGCTGTTGTCGCAGACCAGTTTAGCTATGTCTCGCTGGCAGGCGGCGCCTTTCTTGAATGGATAGAAGGAAAGCGCCTACCAGGTATTGCTGTTCTGACTATAACGCCCTAAGTCACGTTTTTGAGATAGTCGGAAATAGGAATCGTACGATGTTTTTCGCAGACCCATTTAAATCACGCCTGCCAACCGCCGATGAAGCTCTTGCTGGTCGTGATATACCTATCATGGTGCCGCGTCCTCATGCCGTTCATGGCCGACCGATTGCTTCGCCATTCCCTGTTGGATATGAGACACTGATAGTCGGTATGGGATGCTTCTGGGGTGCTGAACGGCTATTCTGGCAGGTTGAGGGCGTCTATAGCACAGCTGTTGGTTATGCCGGTGGCCTTACACCGCATCCGACCTATGAGGAGGTCTGTTCGGGGCAAACTGGTCATACAGAAGCTGTATTGGTTGTGTTTGACCCGCAGATCGTCTCTCGTGATGCTTTGCTGGCGCTTTTCTGGGAAGAGCATGACCCGACTCAAGGCAATCGTCAGGGTAATGATAGAGGAACGCAGTACCGCTCAGCCCTTTATGCTCATGATTATGAACAGCTAGAGGCGTTGCGCATGTCAGCTCGATTATATGGCGGCGCGCTGGCTAAAGCGGGCAGGAACGCGATTACGACTGACATTTCAATAGGGAAGACGTTTTATTATGCAGAGGATGCGCATCAACAATATTTGCACAAAGTGCCCAACGGATATTGTGGATTGGCAGGATGCAATGTTGCCTTTCCTCAGGGTGAGCTATAGGCGCTTTACCCTTTGCATTAATCCTCTGATAAACTCTTGACCTTCTTTGTGCTAGCGATTACTGTACGCCACCTTTACAGATTTTATTTAAAGCCGGATGGATGATATGAAAGTCGTTAGCTCGCTTAAAACTCTTAAAAATCGGGATCGCAACTGTCAAGTTGTTCGCCGTCGTGGCCGTCTTTACGTGATTAACAAAAAGAACCCACGGTTCAAGGCGCGCCAAGGGTGAGCACGCTTTGTGGTCTGCTGTAGCAGCGACCAAAAATACTAAATTCAAGCTGTATCCACCTCACGGATGCAGCTTTTTTTATAGTGATTCTGCCGCCATTTTTTACTGGGTGAAACAGCTCTTTGTATATCTCGACACTGTTTGGGGAACGCGGTACCTTCATATGCAAACTATAACGGTCTTAGCGCAATATGACGGCTGAATAACAATAAAGGGGCATTTGACATTCCCTTTTTGAATACTGCTTAATATCGCGGCTACTTTGATTAAGTCGTATCAGGAAAGATTTCTAATTATGCTTATGCCCGCTCCAGATAAGACAACGCTTTCACGGCGTGATGACATTTGTGCAGCTCTCAAAGCTATGCTTCCGGCGGGATGTGTGATTGATGATGATGCGACCATGCGGGCTTATGATGCAGATGGTCTTTCTGCCTACCGTCAGATGCCGCTTGTTGTTGTTCTGCCTGAAACCACACAGCAGGTTGCTGATGTGCTGCGATGGTGCCGTGATAATGATGTGAAGGTTGTGCCGCGGGGTGCTGGCACATCACTTTCAGGCGGCGCCTTGCCGCTTGCCGATGGTGTATTGCTGGGGTTAGGAAAATTTAATCAGATTACCGACATTGATTTTGAAAATAGGTGCGTTGTAACCCAGCCAGGGGTTACCAATCTTGGTATAACCCATGCTGTTCAGGACGAGGGGTTTTATTATGCCCCTGATCCTTCTAGCCAGATCGCCTGTTCGATTGGCGGTAACATCGCAGAAAATTCAGGTGGGGTTCACTGCCTTAAATACGGTCTGACAACCAATAATGTGCTGGGCATTGAAATGGTCACCATGGATGGTGATATCCTCCGTCTTGGTGGCAAGCATCTAGATGCGGGTAATCTTGATGTCCTTGGGGTGATGACAGGCTCAGAAGGATTGCTTGGGGTTGTCACAGAAGTCACAGTCCGAATTCTTCGAAAACCGGCAACACAGCGCGCTATTTTAGTCGGATTTGATACGGCTCAAGAAGCCGGGCAGGCCGTTAGCAATGTTATCGCCGCTGGTATTATTCCAGCTGGCATGGAAATGATGGACAATCCGGCAATTAATGCAGCTGAGGATTTTGTTCAGGCAGGATATCCGCGCGATGCAGCAGCGTTGCTGATTGTTGAATTAGATGGACCTGAAGTTGAGGTTGATTATCTGCTTGATCGGGTTGGTGAAGTAATGCAGCGTTCTGGTTCAAGCTCGCTGCGGGTTAGTCAATCAGAGATCGAACGCAATCAGTTTTGGGCTGGACGAAAATCAGCTTTTCCTGCGGTTGGGCGTATCTCGCCTGATTATCTCTGTATGGATGGTACAATCCCGCGCAAAGCGCTTCCTGAAATGCTGACGCGGATGTCTGCGATGAGCCAGAAATTTGGTCTGCGTGTTGCTAATGTTTTCCATGCTGGCGATGGCAACCTTCATCCGCTCATCCTGTTTGATGCTAATGTTGAAGGTGAATTGCAGCGCGCTGAGGAGTTTGGTGCTGAAATTTTGCGAAACTGTGTTGATCTTGGTGGTGTTCTCACCGGTGAGCACGGGGTGGGCGTTGAAAAGCGAGACCTCATGGGTGAAATGTTTACCGAAGAAGACATGAAGCAACAACAGCGCGTAAAATGTGCTTTTGACCCAGGCCATTTGCTAAATCCGGGTAAGGTGTTTCCGTTATTGCATCGGTGTGCTGAATTAGGGCGATTGCATGTTCATCATGGCGCACTTCCTCATCCTGAACTGCCACGTTTCTAATAGGGTTTGGGAATGACATTTCTACCGGAAGCCCATGAAGCGCTCGAGGAATTCATGCGTCAGGCTGTTGCTGATAAAACGTCTCTTCATATTGTAGGGACCGGCACCAAAGAAAAGCTAGGGGATATGGTCACAGCTGATGCCAGCTTGTCGCTTGCCCATTTGTCAGGAATTGTTGATTATCAGCCAGAAGAGCTGATAATGGTCGCAAAGCCAGGTACACGCTTGGATGAGATTACGGTAGCTTTGGCTGAAAAAAAACAGATGCTAGCCTTCGAACCTGCTAATTTATCGTTTTTATATGGTGCAGAGCATGCTGGTTCTGTCGGCGGTATCATTGCTGCAAATCTCTCTGGCCCACGACGTATTTCTGCCGGCGCAGCACGTGATTATCTGCTAGGTTTTACAGCTGTTTCTGGCAGGGGGACCTCTTTTACATCTGGAAGTCGGGTGATGAAAAATGTCACAGGCTATGATTTGTCCAAACTTATTTGTGGCTCAATGGGAACGCTTGCTGTGATGAGCGAGCTTACCTTGAAGGTTCTGCCGCGGCCGGAAACATCAACCACCCTTTCGGTGAAATGTGCAGCTCTTGCGCCCGCCCAAAAGGCATTGTCAGCTGCTTTTAAATCGGCGACTGAACCATCTGGCGGCGCCATAACTCGTGCTAGCTCAGGCGCGTTAAGCCTCGGTGATGAACCAGCTGCCGCTCATGTCAGGCTGGAAGGTGTCGCCCAGTCCGTTGCCGATCGCACATCCACCCTTTGTGATGTTTTGGCAGAGTTTGGTAGGGTGAGCGTTCTTGAACAAGATGCCTCTGAGGCCTTATGGCAGGATATTCGCGATATCAGGATACTTGATGAGGCCGCTGAGCAAGTGTGGAAGCTATCAGTTACTCCGTCTCATGTAAGTGAAGTGATTACCGCGATAACAGCCCAGACGGTTATTCGGTTCTTTTGTGATTGGGCGGGCGGTCTTATTATATTGTCAGGTGCTGGGGAGGGGCTGCATCAGATAGTACGCTCAGCAGTAGAGGCGCATGGCGGTGGTCATGCCAGCCTGTTGCGCGCACCAGATACAATGCGCGGAGCCATCGCATCCTTTCATCCACAGCCCACCGCATTGGCAGGGCTTCATGATAGAATTCGTCAGTCATTCGACCCGTTGCATCTGTTAAACCCTGGAAAGATGGGGTCTGTCTCTCGTGATGCTTAAGTCACTATGCCGCATTTCTAACCCTATTTTGTGAGCCAAATCATACTATGCAGACCCATTTTACAGATGCCCAATTAGCCCAGCCAGATATTGCCCAAGCAGATGATATCTTGCGGAAATGTGTCCATTGTGGGTTCTGTACAGCAACCTGTCCAACTTTCGTGCTAACGGGAGATGAGCGCGATAGTCCACGCGGCCGGATATGGATGATGCGCGATATGCTTGAAGGCTCCGAGATAGATGTTCAAAAAGTAGGTCATCATCTCGATAGGTGCCTTACCTGCTTGTCATGTATGACAACCTGTCCATCAGGTGTGGATTACATGCATTTGGTTGATATTGGCAGGAAGCATGTTGCCAAGACGACAGCACGCCCTTTTGCTGACCTGCTTATCCGAAAAATATTGGCACTAACAGTTCCGGTAGCAGGGCGGTTCCATATTGCCCTGAAGATGGCCTCCCTGAGCAAATTCCTTGCGCCTCTCATGCCGCCGCGGATGCGAGCTATGGTTACACTCGCGCCGGCCAAAGTTGGTAATCTCGATCCTGTTGGTGCAACAGATGCTGTTTATACAGCTGCTCACCAGCATAAAAAACCAATCAAGCGAGTGATGCTATTGGCAGGTTGTGCGCAAAGGGCCATTGACCCAGATATTAATGCAGCAACATTGCGTTTGCTAAAGCGTCTGGGCATTGAGGTTCTGGTCCGTCAAAGAGCAAGCTGTTGTGGCGCGCTTGCCCATCATATTGATGCACATGATGCCGCTCATCAGCAAATTTGTGCTACCATTGATGCCTGGCGTTTCGAAGTGGAGAGTGGAACAATTGATGCAATTATCGTCAATACTTCAGGCTGTGGGACAACCTTGAAAGACTATGGCAATTTAATGCGTGATAATGCGGAATATGCAGATATTGCAGCAAAGATTTCAGCCCTTGCTTGTGATGTTACGGAACTTCTCGATAGCGTTGAAATGGGCCAGTCAGTTGCCCCGCGCGGGTTGTCTGTGGCCTATCATTCAGCCTGTTCCATGCAGCATGGTCAGAAAATTACTGAATTACCAAAACAGCTGCTCAGCCGCGCTGGCTTTGAGATTAAAGCGATTGCAAATGAGCATTTATGTTGTGGGTCAGCCGGTGTTTACAACGTGTTGCAGCCGGATTTATCGCAAGGGCTAAAAGAGCGAAAGATTGTCTCTATCAATAAAGCGGGTGCAGATATTGTAGCGGCTGGCAATCTTGGGTGTATCAATCAGCTTGCAGATGTGGATGCGCCGATTTGCCATACGGTCCAGTTACTTGACTGGGCATATGGTGGTCCAGCGCCGACACAGCTTAATAAAATCCTTAATCAAGGGTGAAGAAGTCATTGCCTTTGTCATCCATAACGATGAAGGCTGGAAAATTTTCAACTTCGATTTTCCATACAGCTTCCATGCCAAATTCAGGAAATTCTAGCACTTCAACTTTTTTGATGCTCTCAAGCGCAAGCTTTGCTGCCACACCGCCAATTGAGCCAAGGTAGAAACCGCCATTATCCTGGCACGCATTGCGCACAGCAGCAGAACGATTGCCTTTGGCCAGCATCACAAGTGAACCACCAGCTTTCTGGAATGCATCAACATAAGAATCCATTCGGCCAGCTGTTGTGGGGCCAAATGAGCCCGATGCCATGCCATCAGGTGTTTTAGCAGGGCCGGCATAATAAACAGGATGGTTTTTAATATAGTCTGGTAGGCTGCCAGTTGCATCAAGCTGTTCAAGGAGCTTGGCATGAGCAATATCACGCGCAACAATCATCGGACCGGTAAGGTTTACACGTGTTTTGACCGGATGCTGTGACAAGGTTGCTAGAATCTCTGTCATCGGCTTTGTTAAGTCGACATGCACAGCATCATCTGCATTCTTCTCGGCACCTACATCAGGCAGATATTGTGCGGGCTGTTCTTCAAGTTGCTCTAGGAAAATGCCGTCCTTGGTGATTTTGCCTCGTATCTGTCTATCAGCCGAACAAGACACGCCAATGCCGATAGGGCAGCTTGCGCCATGCCGTGGTAGCCGAATAACACGGACATCGTGACAATAATATTTGCCACCAAACTGAGCCCCGATGCCAAGTTCGCGTGT
>CATISA010000067.1 GCA_949529445.1 Alphaproteobacteria bacterium UBA4588 | reverse complement strand
CACAAGTCCAGCACCCGCACCATTCATCCGCGATGCCTCAGTTGCTGGCACATAATTTTTATGAGCAAGTGCTGAAAGGGCCTGCCAGTCATCAGCGCCTACCTGACATCGACCTGCATAGGTTGGCAATTTGGCTCCACCATCATGGCTGAGCTTATCCAATGGCACACAATGAACAGTGAAAGGCAGGCGAGCAGCCTCCAGCCCCTCAACTGGCAATGCTTTATCAGGAACAATTAGGAGTACATGTTCTGCTTCAGTGAAACGAATATAAAAGCCAACGTGAAACTCTTTGCCAGCAAGAAGCATCAAACCGGCAAGCATCAAAATACTATCACAAGCCTGCACGGATAACTGGGCAGATGATGGCTGTGAAATGAGCCAATCAATCGCTGCAACACCATCTATTGCGGCGCGATTGGAAGCAGGCGTCATATAAAGTGTCTTATTCATATATTTCGGCCGTGAGGGCGCTGTCCCTATTCCCAGATTAAGAGAATGAACCGCAGCCTCAGCACCGTTCATGCCCCGACGACATAGAAGGACTGCTGCTTTGCCAATATCTTCTGCTTGAGAATAGCCAATACCCGCAGCGCAACCAGCTTTTACAATTGTCTGGGATAACTGATTTTCAGACCGATCGACTATCCCGCTAGTCATAATGGCGAAGACATGTCAGGGATTAGAGGAAATAGCCAGTCATCAGCATCATGAGAAGCGAGTTGGCCTGCATGAGGGGCACCCTGATAGAGTGTAATACGTGTCCATTTATCTGATTTTGGATCAAACTTGCTGGCCCCAAAGAAAGATAATTTACAGCGAAGCAAGTCAATAGGACGGATAGCAGCATCAACCAGATTATCCTGTATTTCACCATAAGGAAACTTGGCAACCGTTTGAATGCGGCATAGAATATATCGCAGATGAGGGTGAGATAGTAGCAGTTCTGCTACCAACATATCACCTGGGTATTCAGATAAAGCTTGGCGCAACTCTCTAATATAAAATGGAATAGCGAAGGGCATTTCTAATGCAGCACCATCTTCTTCATAACGATTACCAAGACGGGGCTCGAGCTTTTCTTCGGACGTATACCAGAAACTCTGATGCGCTTCACGGCGTTCTAAATCGAGTGACTCTGCCCAGCAATAATGGCTATCAAGAAGTGCGCCAACATTTTCGAGAGTCATTTTCGGATCAAAGGCAGATGTCACATCATGAGACATACAACTTTCCAGACCATCCACCCGCTCTGGAGATATCTCTATCAGGACAGAAACAAGGAGCTCCTGCATCTCGTAGGATGACATCTGAACGCGGCTGAATGCATCATCAAAAGGCAACCTATCTGCAAGCGGTTTTTCCTCAAGGCTGGTGCAGAATGCGGCAATCTCTTCTCGCAGAATATCGATGCGTGCCTGCTGGATTTCATCTTCGACCTGCCATTGTGTTACATGGATATTTGCGCGCGTTATCAGTGTGGCAAAGTGACTACACATCTCATCCGGTGCCGCTTCAATCAGCCGAATACGTGCCAAAGCATATTCTCGCGCGACAATCCAGCTATGTAATAAGCAAGGATGGGTCACAAGAAAGGGTGCCATACCGAGGCCTGTTGAATTTCCAATCCCCAGATATTGTTTCATGCGATCATCCAATGCAACGGCACCCATGTTAAGCGCCTTCTGGGCTGCACAATGCTCAACCAGGCGGAATGAAAATTCACGGATCAGATAAACTGTTAGCATTTCTGCCTGAAACGAACCGTCAAGACCGGGAAACTCCATAATCTTGTTTCTATCAGCAATCCCAAACTTACCATTTCCGTAAACAGCTGTTGTCCGCATCAGATAGCCAATAGAAAACAGCATATCAGGATCAGGCTGAACGCCGGTTGAGAGTGCATCTGTTACATGCTGGAATAGACGCACAGATTTATTAGCACGCGAAAGGGTTAATACCCGATCATGGTAATGCCCCAGCTCCTGAGTGGTCACATGGTCTGCAAGGAACGCAATATCAGCCTCATTTGGCACACCATCGAACAGACAGAAGCTGGCATCCCATTTGGTTGCAATCACGCGGTCGGTTCGGTCGCTATCATCAAGGTGACGTGAATAGGCAATCAGTGAATATACTCGGCCCGACACTGGTAGGCTGAGCACAATATGACCAAAACCATTACTATCAAGTGCTGTAACAGGCCAGCTTATCTGTGCATTTTCACTGGCAATTCGACGGATAAAACTTCGCATAAAGCTAAGCCGGTGGGGGAAAAAAGCACCCATACGCTCAAGTCGCATAACATCATCGGCCGGCCGCATCATTGCAAGTGCCCGCTGATGGTCAGTTGTTGTCTTATGAGACGTAAATTGTATCATCTTCTCTTTCCTCTGAGACGCACCCACTTACACTACCGTTGCCTCAAGATGGCCCTGCTGGGCCAAAATTCTCATCATAGAACCGTAACCAGTTCGTTCCCATGATACCTGCGATTTCATCTTGAGAAAATCCCACTTTCTGCAGACCGGTAGCCATATTTGGAAAATCACTAATTGACGAAAACCAGTCAGGCTGGCGTGGAAAGCCCGGATTGTCGGCACTTCCTTCGCCAAAATCAGTGCTCCGCGACCATCGCCCATTACGCATCCACTCAACAACACTATCAGGCT
>CATISA010000066.1 GCA_949529445.1 Alphaproteobacteria bacterium UBA4588 | reverse complement strand
TATGCCTCCCACTGCTCTTGGTCTTCAGACGCCGCCACGGATGCGCTGTGAGGTTGATGTGAGGTGTTGGTGTATCAAGGATGATGTCGTCTTTGTGCAGTCCTGCAGCCTCACTAAGGCGCATCCCAGTGTCGCTGATAAGAGCCAGCAACCAACGCATCTCATCATCAGTTTCCTGACAGGCTTTTTGGAGGATTATCAATTTGTCCTGAGGAACAGGTTGTCTGTCTTGGCTGTCATCACGGTCAGGCATGTAGGTCTTGGCAAAGGCATTGCTGCCCTCAATGCCATGCTCACGCATAACAAGATTGATGATGGACCGGACTGACCCGAAGATGCGCTTCACACTGCCAAGTGACAGTCCTTTGTCAAACAGATGGTCACGGAAGGCTGCCGCATCAGATGATGAGTATGACGTGATGAACCGGTTACCCAATGCCTCTGCCACATACCTGCCATTACGTTTAGCAGCACGGATGAAGGTTGGTGTCTGCTTATCTGCCTTCAGCCTGAGATAGGTATCGACAGCCTCCATCATATTGGGGCTGTTATTTGGCATGTCAGCTTCACCATCTACGACCAGATGCAAAGCTGGCACATCCATTTTCTGCAATCTCAGCCCATGCCAGTAGTCATCCAGCCTCTGGCTAATGGACACAGCAGAACGAGATGCTGCTCTGACTGACTTGGTACGAAGGCTGATGCTCACCCTGTCACTGCGGTAATGCTGCTGAAGGTCAGCAGGAACACGCCTGACAAAGTGATAGATGCCACTGCGAACACGGATATGAGGGGATTGATTGTACGCCATCCTGTACGTCACCTGACCTGTTAGCACATAAAAAGCTGACATATCAGTGATGTACGTGAAGAGATGGTGCCCGGGGGCGGATTCGAACCACCGACACGCGGATTATGATTCCGCAATTCATATCCCTGAACATTACTGTATTTGACATAAAAAGTCACATTATCAGTATTTTATGAGAATCTATTTTCTGGCGCTTATTGTCCAGTTCGCCTCATTGTGGTATCTATTTGGTATCTAGAAATTGGATGCCATGACACTAACAAATCGCAGCTTAGACACGATCAAAGTCGGCAAGGTCATCTGGGATGAAAAACTCCAGGGCTTTGGCGCTCGCAAGCAATCAGCGAACGGCAGCATTTCATTTATCCTCAAAACCCGCATAGGCGGCCGGCAAACAATTATCACGATTGGCCGATATGGCGTGCTGACCATTCAAGCTGCTAGAGCCGAGGCCCTTAGACTTCTGGGCATGATCTCTAGTGGTCAGGATCCTATCGAGGCCAGAGACCTTCAAGAGTTCCGCGTGCGTGATATTGCCAACGCCTGGCTTGAACGCCACGTTTGCAACCTCAAGCCTTCCTCTGCAAAGCGCTATGAGTGTCTGATCAGGGATTATATCGGGCCCAAACTGTGGCGCATCTATGCTGACAAAGTCACGCCACAGATGGTTGTGCGCTTCCATGATGCGCTAGGCAACAAGCCCCGCACTGCCAACTATTGTGTGAGCACAATCTCCAGCATGTGGGGATGGGCCAACAAGCGCGGTCTTATCAATCTGGAGAATCCGTGTCTGGGCATACAGCGCTATGATGAGGTAAAGCGTAAGCGGTATCTGACAGCCCCAGAGATCAAACTCCTTGCCGAGGCTTTTAGGGAAGAAGAGCAAATAAACCCATTCGCGGTAGCTGCCATCAAGATATTAATCATGACAGGCGCAAGACTGGGTGAAATCCTTTCTGCAAAGTGGGAATGGATAGATGGAGATATCCTAAAACTGCCTGACAGCAAAACAGGCGCCAAAGACATCACACTCCCCTCGCCTGTTCTGAATGTTCTATCATCGCTCCCACGCATAAAGGGAAATCCATACATCATTGTTGGCAAGAAGAGCGGCCAGCATATGATCAATCTTCGCAAGCCATGGATGCGCATCGTCAAGCGCGCAGGCATTGAGCATGTGCGCCTTCATGACCTGAGACATTCCTTTGCATCATTTGCGGTAAGTAGCGGTGCCTCTCTTACCCTCATAGGAGGGCAGCTTGGCCATCGCAGTATCGCAACGACGCAGCGCTATGCGCACCTCTCCCGAGACCCTGTGAGGCAGGCAACCGAGACCACAGCAAACATCATTGCAGAGGCGTTGCAAGCCAATGGGTAGCAAAGGCAAAAGGCAAAAAGGGTCCTTTGCTCACGACTACGACAATCATGTTATGTGGAACACTCACATCAATCTAACTGATACGGACCTTGATGCCATTGCTGAGGCTGGCAAAGTCACATTGTCTGCCGAGCAGAGATTAGACCTAAAGGCTGAAATAGAAACATATGCCTCTCTCGCGGAGGCTGAGAAAGACGCACCTAGCGTTGGAGGCAGGGGTAGGTCGAGTGATTTTGTAGACCAGCACTACGTAAACCTTGCAAAAATTTATCAATCTACTGGTGGCGTCATTTCTTTGGGGCGACGCAACCCCAGTAGGAGATACCCCAAGGGCATTGCTGGAAGCGATTTCCTGTTCTTTGTTGCTGCGATAAATAACTTCCTACCTGCCGAAGACAGGGGCGACAAATCAAAAAAAGTTGATGACCCAAAAATCAATGTGAAAAAAATATTCAAGCCGAGGCCCGAAAATGGATTGGTGAGAGCTATTCGACGGGCAATTGAAACGACGCCAGACCAGTCCATCAAATTTAATTCTGCTCCAAGCATAACTGATAATCGCAAACTACCTGCACCTAACAAAAATCATAGCCACCAGAATGATCCACGACACCTTCAATATTTAGAAGAACGCTTTGGTAGGGCGGAGATGTAGTCAGACTGCGGGTCCAAAGCAACAATTCAGACAAATCATTTCTGGACCACGCTTTTATTTTCAAACACACCAGAATGTCTCCTGCATCAATCATCGGAGACCGCAATGAACAAGACACTACTGGACGAACGTGAAGTTTCAATCGTAACCGGCGTGCCTACAAAGACACTC
>CATISA010000065.1 GCA_949529445.1 Alphaproteobacteria bacterium UBA4588 | reverse complement strand
GGTCTTATCTGTCTATATATATCCCCACGTGGGTAGGTGGTCCTGCACTACCCAATGCATGAATAATCTTTGTTAATAGCACCTACAGTGCCTCACTTACTCTGTACTGATAACGATAAGCATAGATACACTCTTTCCATTACCCGAAGATTTCTAAAGGGTAGACAAAACGGTAGACAAATATGTGCCTGTTGACATGAACAAGCACATATAAGAGTCTAGGGTATTGCTTGTATAGCATTAAAGATGGTGCATCTTAGTGGCACATAACCACTTCTCAGCCGCACCATTTCTTCTTCTGAAACCCGCAGAAAATATAGCGATATGCCCGTTTCATACCCTTGGGTCGTAGAAATGGTCGTAGTTTATGACAAAGGTTTCAGCGCCGTACCTTTACCGCAAACGCGGTATCTATTATCTGCAAAAATGCATTCCAAAGGACCTTGTGCCGCATTATGGCGCTAGCTTGTTCCAAAAATCACTCAGAACAAAAGACCGTACTCAGGCGGTTCGCATATCTAGCAATTTGGTTTCCGCACTTGAACGTGAATGGCAGGAATTGCGTTTTAGCGTGCCTGACGGTTTGGCCGCGTCAGATTTCCTGAAATCAGGCGTCATGCAGGTGCCAACACTAACATAGGCGGCGTCCACTTATTGTGACATGAAAGGCAAATCTGGCGACAAGCGATTTGTTGGCTATGTAAGCAGGGTTGTAAGTGAGTTGAGCGGTCTCGTTGGTGATAAGTCCATCAGGGCTTATACACGCGCTGATGCGCTACGTTTTCGAGATTTGTTGGTGGCAAGGGGCGTTGCGCAAGCCACCGTGAAACGTAATTTTGAGTGCGTTCGCGCCATATGGAATTTCACCGCAACTGAAAATGCTATTGATGCGGTTAACCCGTTCTCAAACATGAATTACGGTAATGGTGCCAAACCTGTCCGGCGTTTGCCCATACCGCCAGAGCAGTTGAGTAGTATTCAAGCGGAGTGCCGACGTAAAGATGACGAGATGCGCTGGCTCATAGGTGTTTTGTCTGACAGTGGCATGCGGTTAGCTGAAGCTATTGGGCTTACAAAAAATGACACAGCTTGGATAGCGCAACACTCATAATATGGATCAAAGCGCACCCGTGGCGCCCGTTAAAGACCCAGAACAGCCAAAGATGCGTTCCGGCGGTTGGGTCGACTCTGTGGGGCATAAAACGCGCTTATGAGTCATCTCAAAGTAAGTTTTTGTTCCCAAGGTACTGCTCAGCTGATGGTAACAAGTCTGACTACGCCAGTAATGGGTTGAACAAGTGGTTGAAACCAATGGTTCCTCAAGGGTGCGTTGTCCACTCTTTTCGGCATAGTTTCCGTGATCGTCTTCGGGCAGTTCAATGCCCATCAGACATCATCGATCAGCTTGGTGGGTGGAAGACAGCTGGCGTAGGTCAGGGGTATGGGGAAGGGTATCCGCTTGAGGTACTCAACGGCTGGCTGGTAAAAATAATAATATAGACAGAAGAAAGAGGTGATTATTAAATCACAGCCAATGCTTGATGTGTTGAGGAGTAAAGATCCAACATCAAGCGTTAACACAATTCAAACCCGCCTTTTCTGCTATGCGCTGAGCAATCATTAACATGACGCCCCTTTCTCTATGGTGCAGCCGAAGTCCGTCCTCTTAATTTTGAACAGAGCAATCAGAACAAACACCTAAAAGTGAGTCAAGCTACTGTATTAACTATAATTTTCTAATATTTGCCGATGTGGGCGCATTTGGCCTGT
Source organism: Alphaproteobacteria bacterium UBA4588 (assembly GCA_949529445.1). GTDB lineage: Bacteria > Pseudomonadota > Alphaproteobacteria > Puniceispirillales > Puniceispirillaceae > UBA4588. The sequence goes on along the minus strand of CATISA010000065.1, from coordinate 437 downwards.
TCGCCATGCGCTTCCTGCCAGCACTCGGTTCCTTGTCTCAACGCCTCTTGCCAAATCCGGGCGTACGGGCAATTCTATTCGGATGAATAGGGCGGTTGATGCGGCCACTGTTGTTACCGGGATCAAAATCATCATGCATAGTGGCGTATAAAATCTGATATCGTCTTTGTTGATTATCTTTTTTAAGGTGCTGTGAAAATGGGAGATGGATATGCAGGTAGATTTAAAGCGGGTGATTTATGTTTCCGAAAAGACTGATTCCTCTGACGCCAGTCTGGCGCAGATCATCGACTCTTCAACAAAAAATAACCCGGAGACGGGCGTCACCGGCTGTCTGTTATCGGGAAGCAATTCGTTCCTGCAACTTCTCGAGGGGCCGCGGCAAACGATAGACAGGCTGTATGTAACGATCAACGCCGACAGCCGACACAAAAATG
>CATISA010000064.1 GCA_949529445.1 Alphaproteobacteria bacterium UBA4588 | reverse complement strand
TGAATTTAACGCCGCAAGCTATCAACGATAATTAGCCGTAGTTACGACCTTACTTTCTTGGCGGATCCAGCCATTTATGCCAAAAAACACAGTCTGCCGGAGTATTATGGCGATGCAAGCAGGGGTATTTTCATAAGACTTCTCTTTTCTAGTATAGTTTTCTAATGGGCGGCGTTACTCTGCTCCCTAGACGGGCTTATACAACGTCTAGGATAAGTCCTTCTATTCCTTTTTCTTTTTATGTGAGAGACTTATGGGTGATATTCTTTCCCTCACTATTCCATTTTTTGGCATTATTCTTCTCGGTGCTTTTTCGCGTAGTTCAGGTTTTTTTGATGAACAAGCGGGACGAATTCTTGCACGATTTGCCTTTTTTGTTGTGCTACCTGCCTTTACGTTTGTAACGATCACCTCTGCACCGGTATCTGAGATCGCCAACCCTCACTTTATTCTTCGCTATGAAGCGGTAACCATCATTATTTTTGCCCTTGGTATTGTATTTGCCACCCGCATTCTTGGGTTATCTGGTCGCTCATCAGGTATTTTTGCCCTAAATGCTACCTACCCGAATTATGGCTATATCGGTGTTCCTCTGGCCATTCTTGCTTTTGGACAAGGCGCGGTCGTACCGATGTCTCTTATTCTTGTGTGCGACAGCATTATGTTGCTACTATTGACCGCTATTTTTACCAGAGACAAGGGATCAGCGGACTTATCATCTGCCCTCATGCAAATGCTACAGTCAATGTCGCGAAACCCTCTGCTGTTATCGGTTTTGGCAGGCTTTATTTTCTCAACCTCTGGGCTCACCCTACCAGACATGCCTATCTTTTTTCTTGATATGCTCGCAGGGGCTGCTGCGCCGACAGCGCTGTTTGCCCTCGGTATTACACTTATTGGCCAGCCCATTCGCTCAGCACGGGCAGAACTCGGTACTATTACAGTTCTAAAGCTGGTGATACACCCGCTTCTCATGGGCGTTGTCATGCTAACAATGCCTGGTCTAGATGTATTATGGATTCAAACAGCTATTTTATTTGCCTGTCTGCCTGTAGCGGCAAACGTATTTGCCCTATCTGAATTTTATCAAGCCTATAGCGGGCGCACCGCAACATCTATTATGCTTACAACCCTTATTGCTAGCCTCACTGTTCCGGCAACGCTCTACGCCCTAACAATGCTTGGCAAAGCCGGGTAAGACATAAAAAAAGAGCTCTTTTCAGCCGCGAAAAGAGCTCTACTAGATAATCAAAGATAATCGCTGTTAGTTACTTCATCATCTTGTTTACAAAAGACCATGCGAGCGGCATGCCGAGTGAGGCAATCACCAGCTTTAGTGCATCACCATAGAGAAATGGCAGGATACCGATGCTTACAGCCTTATCTAGTCCGATGAGCTGAGACAGCCAGGTAACACCACAGGCATAAATAATCGCTATGCCAATCAGCATGCTAAAAGCCGTTGTCACAAATGAGCGGGCCCACCCACGTTCTGCCAAAAATCCAAGAACAATAGTAGCAATAAAGAAACCGGCAAGATAGCCGCCCGTTGGCCCAGCAAAATAGAGGATGCCTGCACCACTAGCAAATACCGGCGCGCCTGCAGCGCCCGCACCAAGATAAGCAAGCACAGTTGCACCGCCAAGTCGGGAGCCATATGCCATACCAATAAGCAGAACAACGAGCGTTTGCATGGTAAGCGGTACTGGATAAAATGGTATTTTAACATGCGCTGAAACAGCAAGAGCTGCAACGCCGCATACAAGAAGACATATCTGTGCCATGAGTGTCAGAGACGTATCAGCATCGCCGCCGCGCCGTGCCATCAAAGCAGTAGCAAGTGGTGTTATTTTCGCTGAAGCTGTAATATCGTTCATCTTTTTTTCCTTCGGGTAATTTGCCAAAACTGCAGAAAAGCGACAGATCAAAAAAAATCGAAGCCTTGATGCAATATTTCATCGCAATCTTATTTCAGTAACAGTATAAGCTGATTAACGCCAGCATACAAATTGGATTATAAGCACAAAATAAGCCATTGCCCTTTGATTGGCTTTTGCTATTTATTTTTTCAGTCACCAGCTCTGCTAATAGAGCGACACGCCTACCGTGTATAAATGAGGATAAAACCCCCATGATTCATCGTATTTTCCGCCTAACTGAGCATGGTACCACACCAGCAACTGAAATTCTGGCCGGTGCCAGCACCTTCCTTACAATGGCATTTATTATCGCTGTTAACCCTGCCATCCTATCAGATGCTGGGATGGATTTCGGTGCCGCCTTTATCGCAACCATTCTTGCAACGGTTATCGGCACTCTCATTATGGGGCTTTATGCCGGATGGCCTGTTGCTGTTGCGCCGGGTATGGGTTTGAATGCTTATTTTGCCTATGCCGTTATTCTGGGCTACGGCCTCAGCTGGCAACAGGCACTGGCCGCGGTCTTTGTCTCATCCCTGCTGTTTTTTATTTTTTCAGCAAGCAAGCTTCGCTCATACCTTATTCTGTCTATTCCAGGTGAAATGCAAATAGCTATCACCGCTGGTATTGGTCTATTTTTGGGTCTTATCGGCCTGATGTCTGCAGGTATTGTGATTGATAATTCTGATACCATTGTTGGTCTTGGCGCTTTGAACAAGCCCGAACTAATTTTATCTGTTATAGGGCTTATTATGATGGCAGGCCTATCAGCACGGGGCGTTAAAGGCAGCATTCTGATCAGCATCATGATTTTGAGCGCTGTTGGCTGGGCAAGCGGCCTCGCTCCTTTTGGTGGCGTCTTTTCTGCCCCCCCTGCAGCTGGCGCCCTGTTTGCCCTCGATTTTTCTGCGCTTGCAACAACAGCCTTTCTGTCAGTTGTATTTGTGATGTTCTTTGTTGATTTTTTTGATACCACAGGCACATTGACAGCCATTGCTGAGCCAGCAGGGAAACGCCGTGATACCGGTGAAATCGACGGCCTGAACAAAGCGGTAATGGCCGACACATCAGCCAGTATCTTTGGCAGTTTGCTTGGCACATCCACTATGACAACCTATCTTGAAAGTGCAGCAGGTTTGCGTGATGGGGGCCGTACAGGCCTTACCGCTGTGACGGTTGCTTTCTTGTTTTTATGCTGTTTATTTCTTGAACCGCTTTTTGCGTCTATTCCGTCTTTTGCCACAGCACCTGCCCTCATCTTTGTTGCCTCAACCTTCCTTGGCGGGCTTCGGGGGCTTGATTGGTCTGATATTGAAAGCGGTGTGCCAGTATTCATTACGATTCTTGTGATGCCTTTAACATTTTCAATAGCGGCTGGCATTGCCCTTGGGTTTCTTACACATGTTGGGATCAAACTGATCATGGGGAAATGTACACAGATTAGCGGTGGTGTGTGGATTATTACGCTCTTTGGTCTTATCTGGATGGCACTTCAAACATACGCGTAAAGCTGTTATTAAATCTCATAGAGTGTGCCGATAAAAATATTGCATCACCAAATATCATTCTGTAATGAGGTACCCATCTACGTTCTTTGATAGCAAAGTGATGGCAAAAGTTTATGTCTTTTTCGGCACACCACATTCCAGCAGACTTATCAGAACAGCATCCCATATTTTCATTCGCGAATGGAGAACTGGGGGCGTTTGCGAATGGTTTCATTCGCACGTTGGAAAAAGTTACTGGTCAGCCAAAAATCAAAAAACTCTATATTGATTATGTTGATGATAATCGTCCGCGCGAGCTTTTCTGGACTGATGCGCTTCAGCGCCTCAACATCTCGCCAGACTTATCTATGGACGGTGATTTTTCTATTCCTAAAACAGGCCGCTTACTGATTATTGCCAACCATCCTTATGGTGTGGTTGACGGGCTTGTCTTATGTTCACTTGTCTCACAGGTAAGGCAAGATTATCGTATTATTACGCATCAAGTTCTACGGCAGGCACCCGCTGTGATGGATAAAATTCTGCCAATTGATTTTGCAGAAACAGAGGCCGCACTTGCCACTAATCTTGAGACACGCAAACACGCAACAAAACATCTGAAAGATGAAGGCGTTGTTATTATTTTTCCGGCAGGCGGCATATCACTCGCGCCAAATTTTGTGGGAAAAGCCTTTGACTCAGAATGGAAGACATTTGCTGCGCGGCTCTCTACTATGGAACAGACAACAACACTTCCCTTCTATTTTCATGGCCGTAATTCCATTGTCTATCAGGTAGCGCGGCGGCTTAGCATGACGCTGGGATATTCGCTTATGTTCCGTGAGATTTGCCACCAGATGGACAAAGCCATCAAGCTCACCTTGCGCAAACCTATTATGTCATCGGAACTAGCGCGCTTTTCCAATCGTAGCGATGTAACTGATTTTCTTCGAAAAAGGACATATGGCGAGCTTTAGTCAACGCAAGACACAACAGCATCAACTAAGTGGCCAAGATATTCAACCGGCACAATAATAGCAAAGGCCGTTGCATTATCAGATGCCGGTTGCACCATCTGAGTTGCGTGGGAGGTTCTATTTGATGTGCCCACTTGTCCACAAGGTGATAATGTTAGGCCATCCAATGCCCAAGTAAGCCCTTCTGATTTATCAAACTCCATAGCCCCAAATGGCCAGATAGAATAGCGCGTATCAGATGGAAAAGCTGTTTTTATTGTTTGCTTTGTAACAGTCAAAGCATCATGGCGGCCGGCAAGCACAATCTTCATGTTAGGGCGGGTATTCGTCATTCGTGCCAACATTGTAAATGATGCAAGGGCATGATCAAATCGGCGGCCTAGAAAGCCAAATCCTAAACATAGGGGGGCAGTGATATGCTGCATTGCTTTTTCAAGGTCTGTGCTTTCTTGCTCTGCGATATGATGAACACGGACAGCCTCGCCAAGAGCAGCTATTTCTGCTGCTCCGGCTGAATCTAGATCACCAATGACAGCACATGGCGTTATACCCGCCTCCTGACAGGCATGAAGACCACCATCCACTGCGATAATATCAGCGTTGCGTGCATTGCGAATGAGGTCATCCTGATTGAATGACCCGCCACCGACAAGGATAAGCCTGTCTGTTGATGAATAGATGTGATCAGCTGTGTCCATAAACCGGTCCTACCAGAGACGGATGATCAAATCACCAAAATCTGACATTGTCATGTCAGAAGATTACCATTTCAGCCTATTTTTCACGGAATGCAACATCTGTCGCCCGCTTGATAGGGGTCAAGATATAATCCATCACTGTCCGCTTGCCACCAATAATATCAACCGTTACCTACATTCCTGGTATAGCATTTGGCGTAATACTGAGGTGTCGATAGATCTTAATATCGTTATCTCAAAGTGGATGAGGACTTGGCAGCGAGGCTAATTTCTGGCACCTGTGTGTCACCATGTTTGATATTGTATTATTTCAGCCCCAAATTCCGCCCAATACAGGCAATATTATTCGCCTATGCGCCAATAGTGGGGCACAACTCCACCTGATTCAGCCCTTGGGATTTAGTTTGGATGTGAAATCTTGTCGCCGGGCCGGCCTTGATTATCTGGAACTTGTGGATGTTACTCAGTGGCCAGATTTTCAGAGTTATCGTAACTCGGTGCCGCAAAAACGCATCTGGCCCATCACAAAATTTGGCTCAACCCGCTATGATGCAGCGCCCATTGGCGGTGATGACGCCCTGCTCTTTGGCTCTGAAACAGCCGGTTTGCCAGCAGAGGTTACCGACATGTTTGATGAAAGCGAAAAATTATACCTCCCGATGATACCTGGTACCCGCGCTCTTAACCTGTCTAATGCGGTTGCGATATGCCTTTATGATGCATGGCGTCAAGTTGGCTTTCCTGAGTGAGCTAAAATATTAGCGGCGTGATATGCTTAACTGATTTACAGCATTTTCAGTTTTTTGGCCCTTGCCAGAACGGCTGTCATAAATCTATCACATATCTGTCATAAAACTCTCAAATTAGAGATGTATTCAGATCAAATTCTAATACTATCCCGAAATTTAAGGAGTTTTATTATGCGTTTCACTAAGTTTTTTATACCAGTTGTAGGTGCAGTATTACTGTCACTACCTGCACAAGCACGTGACTATGTAAGCCTGGCTGGCTCGTCTACTGTGTTACCGTTTGCAACAATTATTGCTGAAGCCATGGGTAAAAATCCCAGCTTCAAAACACCAGTTGTTGAATCTGGCGGCTCATCGGTTGGGAAAAAAGGTGTTTGTGAAGGCATTGGCACTGAATTTATTGATTTTGGCAACGCGTCATCACGTATGAAAGTAAAAGAATTGGCTTTCTGTGACCAGAACGGTGTTGACCTCACAGAAATCAAAGTTGGTTATGACGGTATTGTTGTTGCTAACTCTAAGAGTAGTCCAGTCCTTAACATTTCACGTCACGATCTTGGTATGGCGTTAACAGCTGAAGTGCCAGACCCAAAATATCCAGATAATTCAAATCTTGGCACATGGATTCCTAATCCATATAAAAAGTGGTCAGATATTAACGCCTCCTACCCTGATATTGAAATCCGTGTCTATGGACCACCAACAACGTCAGGAACGCGGGCCTCATTCGCAGAAATGATTAACCAGAAATCATATTGTGCAAAAAATGCAAGAGCAAAGGCTTTTTCAGCAAAGCGGGATGATGCAAAAGGCAAGAAGTGCCGTGCAATGCGCACGGATGGTGCCTATGTGGAAGCTGGCGAGCAGGATAACCTCATCGTTCAGAAGTTACAAGAAGATGCAAACGCATTTGGTATCTTTGGTTTTTCCTATCTTGACCAAAATTCAGACACGCTTCAGGGTGCTGTTCTAGATGGTGTGGCGCCAACATTTGATGCGATTGGTTCAGGAGACTATAAGGCCTCACGCGCTTTATATTTCTATGCAAAGCATGCCCACATGGATGTTGTTCCAGGCATGAAAGAATATATGGCTGAGTGGACAAAGCATTGGGGTAATGACGGTGTTCTTTCTGATGCGGGCATGATCCCAATGTCAGATGAAGAGCGCAAATCCTACAAAGCTGCGATGAAAGAGCTTCCAAAACTCACCGCTGATATGTTAAAGTAACACTTCAATCAATATCTTTAGAGGAGGCGGTTAGCGCCTCCTTTTTTCAAATAATTATAGGAACTAAGAATGGACGTTCGCACCCTTGTTCTAATTGTTGGTGTCTTGGGTCTAGGCTTTTATTTCCTTGGTCAATATCGGATTGTATCGCAATCTGCTCACATAGGGCAGCGCCCCCATTCACTTATTCCTTATTATGGTCTATTCCCCCTTTTCCTTGCGGTTATTCCATCACTTTTTATTATTGCTGCCATACAAGTCGTAGACAGTTTTATTCTATCTGTCCTTATAGAAAAATATCTGCCTGCAGATATTCTTAACGGTGATGAGTTCAGCAAGACTATTTTGCTTGCCCGCATTGAAAATATTGCTGGAGGTGTTGTTTTTGGGAACCCCGAAACCTGGCTGATTAATGCTGCTGATAAATGGGTTGTATGGTCTGAACGCGTCCAGCTCATTACATCTATTTTGGCCATATCATCTAGTATTTTGCTTGGCTCATATGCCGTTATGAAAGTTAATCCGGACTTCAGGTCACGAAATGCTGTTGAACAAATAATCCTTGTTATGATGATGTTCTGTTCAGGCGTTGCCATTCTGACGACTATTGGCATCATCTTCTCGGTCATTTTTGAGTCACTTCGGTTCTTCGCCCTTGTGTCGCCTATGGAATTTCTGATGGGTTTGACATGGAATCCACAATTTGAAGGTGCAGAACGCGCTGGTTCAGGTCAGGAGGGTCTTGCAACATATGGATCTGTGCCTTTGTTTGCCGGCACGTTTCTTATTTCGGCAATTGCGCTGACAGTGGCTGTTCCTGTTGGTCTGATGGCGGCTACTTATTTATCCGAATATGCAACCCCGCGCATACGCACCACTGTTAAGCCATTAATGGAAATACTCGCGGGCATCCCAACAGTTGTTTATGGCTTTTTCGCTGCGCTGACGGTTGCGCCACTTGTTAGGGGTGCCGGCCAATCAATTGGCCTGACTGTCGCGTCTGAATCAGCCCTCGCTGCGGGTCTGGTGATGGGTATCATGATTATCCCCTTTGTTTCGTCTTTATCGGATGATGTGATTAACGCTGTCCCTCAATCGCTGCGTGACGCTGCTCTTGGTCTTGGCTCCACGCGTAGTGAAATGACAAAACAAGTTGTTCTGCCTGCTGCCCTACCTGGCATTGTTGCCAGTGTTCTGCTGGCTGTATCACGGGCCGTGGGCGAAACAATGATTGTGGTGATGGCAGCAGGACTGGCGGCTAATTTATCTGCAAATCCACTCGATGCTGTTACAACCGTAACAGCGCAGATTGTCACAATTTTGGTTGGTGACCAGGAATTTGAATCAGCAAAAACATTATCTGCTTTTGCGTTAGCGCTCACGCTGATTGTTATTACGCTTGCCCTAAATCTTATCGCGCTACAAATCGTGAAGAAGTATAGAGAACAATATGACTAATTCGCCAGATAATGCCTCTAAAAGCGCTATCCTATCGCCGCAAGAGGCAGAGGCGCGGGTTCGCGCCTCCATGGCAGCACGACGCAGCCGCGAAAAACGTTTCCGGATGTGGGGTATTGCTGCCATCGCGCTTTCAATGTGTTTTCTTGTAACCTTGTTTGTCTCTATTATGTCAAAGGGAATTCCTGGGTTTTTTCAATATTACGTCACTCTTGATATTTCACTTGACCGAGACCGTCTTGATCCGGCGGGCGATCTATCTGACCAGTCGTTATTTGATGGCGATGCACGCAGCCTTGTGCGTGAGGCTTTATTTTCAACATTGGACGTATCGGGTCGCTCTAACCGCAAGGTGGCAGGTAAGCTCATCTCACTCGGGTCTGATGAACGGCTCCGCGATTATGTGCGCTCTCATCCCGATACGCTCAATAGCGTGCAGTCTCTTAAGTTTGCCCTTGATGACGATGTTGATAGTTTCCTGCGGGGTTTCATCAGTCGGGATACCCCAGAAAGTGACCGCCGCATTAATGATAAAGCCATCGGCATGATTGATCAGCTTCAGGAAAAGGGTCTTATAAGTTATGAAATCAGTGATTATCTGTTTTTCGGAAGTGCCTCACGAAACGCTGAGATGGCCGGTATTAAGGGCGCTCTTATCGGGTCTATCCTGACATTGGCCGTATGTCTTTCTATCGCCTTTCCTATCGGCATTGCGAGCGCGCTATATCTGGAAGAATTTGCGCCGAAGAACAGGATTACTGAAATTATTGAAATTAATATTAATAATCTTGCTGCTGTCCCATCGGTCGTATTCGGTATTCTGGGGCTTGCAATTTTCATCAATATATTTGGTCTGCCACGCTCTATTCCACTGATTGGCGGCATGGTACTAGCGCTGATGACATTGCCCACGATTATTATCTCGTCACGTGCGGCTATTCGCGCGGTGCCGCCAAGTATCCGTGATGGCGCCCTTGGTGTTGGCGCTTCAAAGATGCAGACAACCTTTCATCATGTTCTGCCGCTTGCTTTGCCGGGCATGCTAACGGGAACGATTATCGGCATGGCACAAGCGCTTGGTGAAACAGCGCCACTTCTAATGATAGGAATGGTTGCCTTTATCGTCGACATTCCCGGATCTATTACAGAACCTGGTACAGTATTGCCCGTGCAGATTTTCATGTGGGCAGATTTCGCAGAACGTATGTTTATTCAGAAAACGAGCTCAGCCATTATGGTGTTGCTGGCATTTCTGATCGTGATGAACAGCTTTGCTGTATGGCTACGGAAAAAACTAGAGCGCCGCTGGTAATCAGCTAGCATGCGTAACATTAGGGCACAGATAAAGGAGCCTCAAGCGTGGACAATTTTAACGGCATTGAACCGCCAATGGATACAGTTGGTGATATCCGGGTCGATAACGCCCGTATTATCTGCAATAATGTTTTTGTTCATTATGGTGATAAGAGAGCCATTGATAATCTCAGCCTTGATATCGAAGCCCAGAAAGTAACAGCTTTCATTGGGCCGTCAGGGTGCGGGAAATCAACCTTCCTGCGTTGTCTGAACCGGATGAATGATACCATTGAAATATGTTCTGTTACTGGTGAAATTATGCTGGATAATCAGGATATCTATGCACCAGAGGTTGATGTAGTCCCGTTGCGTGCGCGTATCGGAATGGTCTTTCAAAAAGCCAACCCATTTCCAAAATCGATCTTTGATAATGTTGCCTATGGCCCTAAAATCCACGGTCTTGCTGAAAGTAAAACTCATCTAGAAAATCTGGTTGAAGAAGCCTTGCGCAGAGCCGGATTATGGGATGAGGTCAAAGACCGCCTTGAACAGCCCGGCACAGGATTATCTGGTGGCCAGCAGCAGCGTCTATGTATTGCACGGACAATTGCTGTCAGTCCCGAAATCATTTTAATGGACGAGCCCTGCTCTGCTCTTGACCCAATTGCGACAGCAAAAATTGAAGAACTTATTGAAGCGCTCTCTGAAAAATATACTATTGTGATTGTCACGCACTCAATGCAACAGGCAGCTCGTGTCTCGCATAGAACTGCCTACTTCCATCTTGGCAGGCTCATCGAGGTTGGCCCGACAAAAGGATTATTCACCAGTCCAAACCATAAGCTGACTGAAAATTATATCACTGGCCGTTTTGGTTAGAGATTAAAAAGGAGAGATTTTTATGGCTAACCATATCGTTAAATCCTACGATGAGGTACTTGATGTTCTGCGGGCACTTGTGAACCGAATGGGCAATGACATTGTGGCAATGAATGATAAGGCTGTGACCAGCCTTCTTGCGGGCGATGTTGAAGCGGCACGTGCCGTTATTCTCGCTGATAAGAATATCAATCAGATGGAACTTGAGATTCGCGAGCAAGCAAGTGCCATCCTCGCTTTGCGCTCACCAATGGCAAATGATCTGCGGGTTGTTATTACATCCATTCAGATTGCGATCAACCTTGAGCGCGCCGGAGACCTTGCCAAAAATATTTCAAAAATCGGACTCAAAACAACATTAGTCATTGATCATGACATGCGGGGTGAACTGGAAAAAATATCTCAACTGGCCATCTCAAGCTTGAGTAACACCATGACAGCTTATATTACACGGGATACTGAACGCTCATACGCTATTCGTGAAGCGGACCTGCTGCTTGATAAAATGCACAAAACTTTTACCAAAAGCCTAATGCATAAGATCCGGGAAAATGAGGATAATCTTGAAACAATCACGCAGCTTCTATTTGCCTCCCGGCACCTAGAGCGTGTTGGCGACCATGCCAAAAATATTGCCGAAGCCACAATCTATATGGAAACGGGCGCGCTGAGCGCTATTGAGCAACAAGAAGATACTGAAACCACATAAATTATTCGGCAGTTTGCCTTTGGGTTATCTGAGCTATAACTGTAATCCTACATCCTAAAAGTATGAAAAAATATGAGGAAATTGCTATGGATAATAAGCTTCTTGAAAAAGGTCTGGCAAAACGCCGGGCTACACTTGGTGCCGATTATGTCGACACAACAATGGATAATGCAGATGAATTTAACCGTCCGTTTCAGGAAGCTATGACCGCATGGTGCTGGGGTTTTGGCTGGGGTGATGATGTCATTGATGAAAAAACACGCTCAATGATGAACCTATCCATGATAGGTGCTCTTGGGAAAATGCATGAATGGGAACTTCATTGCAATGGCGCTATTAGAAATGGCTGCACAATGGAAGAAATCCGCGCAATTGTGAATGTAATCGGCATTTATTGTGGGGTACCACAAGCCCTAGAATGCCAGCGTGTTGCCCGCAAAGTCCTGACTGAACATGGTATTCTCTAAGCCAGTTTATGCTAAGCAGGCAAGGGCTTAATTGGCCCGTTATCAAGCCGCCACACAAATCCACTATGACCCTCAGCTACAAATAACTGTGTGACCAGAGGGTCATGGCCGGGAACAACCAGTTCTGTCGATGAAGCAAGGGTCTGAATCGTATCAAACCCAGTAAGCATATCTTCTAAATCAACAACGATTGGGAATGGCTTTCGTTTCAGAAAATTCTCGTAATAATGAGTGGCATCTGATGCCAGCACCATCCATCCGGATACTGTCTTGACCCGGACAACCTGTAGCCCGCGGGCATGCCCACCAACCTGATGCACAGTAACACCAGGAGCAACAAGGGAGTCCTGTCCGGTGAATTCAACACGCCCTGAATAGAGCGCCTGCACGACCTGGCAAATATGGTCTGCTGTATAAGGCATTTTTAGCACGCCCTCGCACATGCAAGGGCCAGTTGCAAACGCCATCTCAGCAGGCTGAAGATAGAGCCTTGCGTTGGGAAAATCCTGCAACGATCCTGCATGGTCATAATGCAGATGGGTAATGATAATTCTATCGATAACCTCTGGCGACAACCCCAAGGCTCCTAGCGCCGCCTGAGGCGCCCGCAAGATAGGCCGACCACGCGCTGCTGCTTCTGTTTCATCATAGCCGGTATCAACAAGGATTGTCTGGTCGCCTGACCGCAGCAGCCAAATAAAATAATCCATGGCATGGGGGCTAGCATGGTCATCATCAAATATGAAGCTATCAGCGCGGGTCCGGCTATTTCGCTCAGAGTATTTCAGCGCATATACTTCCCATAAGGCATCACTCATCAGTATTTAACCCATTCTTTAAACTTGTTGCTAGGTTTCTACCTCACACTATCACTAGTCTGTGCCTAAACCTTCCTTGATGACAAGAGATGATACTATATTTAACGTCAGAGACTATGTGGCAAGATCAAAAGCGCCGCGTCACACGAAACGCCGCGCGACTGAGCGAGTTGTGACATTATACTGTGTCCAAGGAGATAAAAATGCCAGAGGTATCGTTACGCATAGCTTTGATTGGGGCAGGCTATTTTAGCCAGTTTCACCGCGATGCGTGGGAGCGTATAGATAGGGCGCAGATTGTTGCTGTGATGGACAAGGTGCTGAGCGTTGCAGAAGCTACACGCTATCCCGCTTTTGATAATATGGACGCATTGCTGAGCACGACAGCCCCAGAGGTTCTAGATATCATTCTGCCCCCAGATGCGCAGGCACGCGTCATTACCCAAGCCCTTCATGCTGGCATCAAGACCATTATTTGCCAGAAACCTTTCTGCTCCTGTCCGGAACAGGCTGAGGCAATAACAGCAGCATCTGAAGCAGCGGGCGCCTGTCTTATTATTCATGATAATTTTAGATTCCAACCATGGTATCGTGCGATGAAGGAGGTGATTAATACTGGCACACTCGGCAGACTGTATCAGATGCATTTTCGGCTCCGTCCAGGGGATGGACAGGGACCAGATGCCTATCTTGCCCGTCAACCCTATTTCCAAACAATGGCCCGATTTCTAGTTCATGAAACAGCTGTGCATTGGCTTGATGTCTTTTGCTATCTATTTGGTCCACCAGATTCTGTCTATGCTGATTTACGCCAACTAAACGCGGCGATTAGCGGCGAAGATGCGGGCCATATTCTACTTGGCTATGATAATGGCTTCCGGGCTCTATTTGATGGTAACCGGCTAGCTGATCACAAGGCTGATAATCACCGGCTCACAATGGGAGAGGCATGGCTCGAAGCTGAGAAGGGCAGCCTTCGTCTTACGGGGTTTGGAGAGGTATGGATGCGGGGCCATTTCAGTACCGAAGAAACACTTATCCTGCCAGCAAAAGACTGGCCAGGATTTGGCGGGGACTGTGTGAAGATGCTCTGCCATCACGTAAGTGAGAGCCTGCTAGCTGGCACACAGCCTGAAAATATTGCGCGGGACTATTTAACCATTCTTAACTTGGAAGAGGCTGTCTATGAAAGCGCCGAAACTGGACAGAAGCTTCGTTTTACAGCACCGTCATGACGGTGTTTGTGTTGCCTCATAGGCTTGTTTAATGCGAGCAAAGGCGTCTTGTGTATCAGCATCAAGAAACATTTCAGGCCTGTCCCAGCTGAAGGGGCGAAGTGCATGCGCATAATCAGCAAGGAGAACCCGGCCCCCGCTATCGCCGCTGAGAGTGGCAAGTTCATCAAAAAAGCGGCGTCCCCAAATAACAGGATGCCCACGCCTTCCATCACACACAGGAAAACTTATGATACCATCATGATCAGACTGGCGCAGATGATGCGCCATAAGCTGAGAGACAAGATCTGTAGAAATAAGTGGCATATCCCCCAGCATAACCAGCACATCAGTTACCTTTTCTGGAAGCGCAAGAACCCCAGCCCCTAGAGAATGCCCCTGCCCTTTTGCATAGTCATGCGCCTGAACAAATCGTACATCAAGGTTCTCTAATGCGGCCCTGACAGCTTCTGCATCATACCCTGTGACAATCGTGATATCCTCACAGCCTGCCGCCAGAAGAGTCATAGCTGTATGGCGGATAAGCGGCACACCATCGAGCTTCATTAACAATTTATTTTCAGAGCCCATCCGGCGTGATTGTCCGGCAGCCAAAATAAGTCCGGCAAGATAAGGGGCGTGGTCGGGGACGCCATCTTTACTGTCCTTAGCCGGCGCATATTCAGGTGCCAACGCACGCGGCAAAGGGCGTGAGGCAATTTCCATCAAGAGCCCGCCAGCCGCCATCGCTGCTAAGGCTCGCCGGTCAATATCTAGACCCGCCAGATAAAGATGAAGAATCCAGTCAAGGCCATTTAGTCGCGGTGAGCGCGCACAGCCAGGCATCCCAATAACCATCGTATCATCAATAGCTGCGACCATCGTAAGGTTGCCCGGGTCGACAGCCAAACCAAGCTGCTCAATATACCCACCTGCCAACGTAACAGCAGCTGGCACAATATCACGCCTATCGCTGATGGCTGATGCCCCGCAAATCAGAATTAGCGGAATGCCAGCGTCAATCATGATATGCAATTCTGCTGTTATCGCAGCACTATCATGCGCACATTCAATGGAGGATGTAAGTTGGCATCCAAGAGCTGAAAGTCGCGCCTCTGTGACCTTATGGGTTGAATCGCGCACAGTTTGTTTTACAGCTGGCGAGACTGTCTGGATAAGACCAGCATCACTGCCTGTAAGGCAATGACAGGTAAAAAGTGGCCCCGTTGCGAGTAACTTTTCTGCTGCCTCAACAATCTTTAATGGCAGAAAATATGGCACTATTTTTAAGGTTGCTACCATCTGACCAGCGCTGAGTAACTGATGATGCTGAACAGTCGCACAAGTCAGTCCCTCATCAATTAGATTAAAGGCTGTGAGACGCTCAGAACACACTTCGATAAGGGATGTATCATCAACCTTTAGATTAACCCGGCCTGTTGCTGCTATGGTGAGGCTGACACCGTGTGGTGCGAGTGCCTTTGCCAGCCTGTTTGCTACATCATCTTCATGGATATCGCCCGGTTCAGCTTCGGCGATGACAAGTTCTGAGATGCCGCTTGCCCTTAGATAGGCAATATCCTCATCTTTCAGACATATCCCTTTGGAAAACCGTCGACCCGACACTTTAACACTATGGGCCAGTATTTTCCCACCACAATCATTCAAAAGGCGCGGACCAAACTTCATGGGGTTTGCCGTTTCGAGCTATGCCATGCTGCGATCATCTCCGCCATAATAGAGACAGCAATTTCAGCTGGACTACGCCCGCCAATATCAAGGCCTGCCGGCGCTGAAATCCTGTGCAAGGCTACGTCTGTTACATCATCACGCAGACGTATACATCGCTTTTCATGAGTTTTCCGGCTACCAAGGCAGGCAAGATAGAAAACCGGTTTCTGCAGAGCAATACGCAAAGCATCATCATCAATTTTGGGGTCATGTGTGAGTGTGACAAACGCTGTTCTGGCATCAAGAGACATTTGCGGCAGGATATCAGATGGCCATACATCTTTAACAGGAGATGAAGCAAACCTTTCTGGATGCGCAAATATCCCGCGCGGGTCGATAAGCGTTACCTCAAAGCCACAACTTTGTGCCATCTGTGCCAGATATTGGGCAATATGAACCGCGCCAATAATAACAAGCTGAAGCCGGGGTTCTTGCAGATGGGTGTATGATTTATGTTCAGCATCCATGCCAGACTGCATAACAGAAATCTCTGTTGCCGTTGTCACCATAGCAGAAGCAAGAGACATTGACAGCTGCAGAGGCTGCCGGAGCCGGGCTGCATCTGCTAATGCTGTTAGTATATCAATTGACATGCCCGACGGGCCAATAGGAATAACAAGCACCTCAATACTCCCGCCACAAGACAAGCCGACCTCCCACGCTGTCTCATCGGCAACACCAAAGGTAAGCGGCTGTCCTTTACCGCTTTTCATGGCATCAATGGCTGCTTCAATAACAGCGCCTTCAATACAGCCACCAGACACTGAGCCTTCAATACGCATATCATCACGTACCAGCATCATACTGCCAACCGGGCGCGGCGATGATCCCCAAGTTGATGTAACAAATATAACGGCCAGCTTATGGCCTGCCCGATGCCAGTCACATCCACGCTGGGGTAACATTATATCATCTAGATAGACGTCTGACTGAATTGTCATAGATATGATAGCTCCTTACAGCCCACACTCACCACGCTATAATCCCCCCCCTAAAATCATAACACGGTTTCTGAGCCTTGCATGAAAAACTCCTAGGAAGCTGATTTCATTATCTCTATAAATCAGGAATGATGAAGGATATTATCTCTTATGATAGTGTTTTGAGCCGTCTTGGTTATGGTGATTTGGTACATAGCAACGTGGAAGGCTTTACAGGGCTCAGAAAACAGGTCACGGTTTAGTATAACTATGCTCATTTCCAAAGATGGTGAATAAAGAATGACACAGCTTTCAATGACCGTGAATGGTCAGCCAGTCTCGCATGATATTGAAGATAATATGCTCCTTGTAACATATCTGCGTGAAACACTTGCTCTTACAGGAACGCATATTGGCTGTGATACTAGCCAATGTGGTGCCTGCGTTATTCATATAAATGGTGTCTCTGCGAAATCCTGCACAGTGCTCGCCGTTCAAGCTGAAGGTAAAGATGTTACAACCATTGAAGGCATTGCCTCTGGTGATAGATTGCACCCAATGCAACAAGCGTTTCATGATCAGCATGGGCTTCAGTGTGGCTATTGCACTCCTGGTATGGTGATGAGCGCAATTGAGCTTGTTCAGGCAAACCCAGCACTAAGTGAACAGGATATTCGCGAGGGGCTTGAGGGAAATATCTGCCGCTGCACCGGATATCATAATATCGTAAAGGCTGTGCAGACAGGCGCGCAGGCCATGCGCAAGGCATAATAAAATAGTTTTACGGAAAGAATGAGCAGATGTACGCAACACAGTATCACAAAGCAATATCCCTTGATGATGCACGCTCTCAGCTTGCGGCAGCAGATGATGCAAAGCTTCTAGCAGGTGGCATGACCCTGATCCCAACGCTGAAACAGCGGCTTGCCCAAACAGACCTGCTCATCGACCTTGCTGATACAGGCCTTACGTTAATCGAAGATACAGGAAGCCACCTTAAAATTGGTGCGATGTGCCGGCATTATGATGTTGAAACATCTACGCTTGTCGCCACCATGATCCCAATGCTCGGTTCACTTGCCGGTGGTATTGGTGATAGGCAGGTGCGCAATTACGGGACACTTGGTGGTTCAATTGCTAATAATGACCCCTCTGCTTGTTATCCTGCGGCTCTGATGGCACTCGGGGCAAATATTCATACATCAGAGCGCGATATCGCTGCTGAAGATTTCTTTGTTGGTATGTTTGAAACAGACCTTGATGAGCAGGAAATTGTAACAGCGGTCAGCTTTCCAAAACCGGACAAAGCAGCCTATGTAAAATTCCCAAACCCTGCGTCTCGTTATGCAATGGTTGGGGTCTGTGTTGCTGTGATGGATGGTGATGTGCGGGTTGCTATCACAGGCGCTGGTCAAGATGGGGTCTTTCGTCATAACGACATGGAAGCAGCTCTGTCAGAACAGTTCTCAGCAATGGCCATTGAGACTGTGGCCATTGATGAAGAGATGCTGCTAAGTGATATTCATGCTGGCGCAGATTACAGGGCGCATCTGGTGCGAGAGATGACACGCCGGGCTATTACCGCCTGCCAGCCATAAACTACAGGGGAGGCAAACCAGATCAGCCGATAATATCGCGTGCCCGCTTTATTAAGTGCGCAGCAGCCGGGCTAAAGTCACTAAAGGAACCATCTGTCTTGAGTGCTTCTTCTAGAGCGATGGCGCGGGCTTTACCAAGCTCAACACCCCATTGATCAAAACTGTTCACGCCGAACAGAAATCCGCTCACTATCGTAACATGTTCATATAAAGCTAGTAGACGGCCAAGAGCATATGGTGTTGTTCTCTGCCAACTAATAATAATGCTCGGCCTATTACCAGGGAAATGCTGATGTGGATGATCCAGATTATCAGTTCCGAATGCAAGAGCTTCAGCCTGTGCCACCGCATTCGCAACCAGCGTCATATGATGCGCCTTCCAGAAAGGGTCATCAGCATTATTACTAGGGCTAAGCGGCAGCAATATATCAAGGGGAATTTCATCTATCCCCTGATGCAAAAACTGGAAAAAACTATGCTGTGCATTGGTGCCAGCCTCTCCCCAGATAAGCGGCGCGGCAGGCTTATCAAGCAGCTCATTATGACGACCAACACGCTTGCCATTACTTTCCATTTCCAGCTGTTGCGCCCATGCGGGAAGGCGTGATAAACGCTCAGAATACGGAATAATGGCATAGCTAGATCGGTTAAGATATCGTCTGTGCCAGACCCTGAGCAGGCCCATCATGACAGGAATGTTATCAGCAAATGGTGCTGTCATAACATGCTGATCCATCGCATGAGCCCCCCTGAGAAAAGAGCTGAATTTATCCGCGCCAATTGCGATCATCACTGGCAACCCAACTGCTGACCAGACAGAATAACGTCCTCCTACCCCATCAGAAAAACTAAAGATCTTATTACTCTCAATCCCATAAGCGCGGGCTTTTTCCGGTGCGGCTGTAACAGCGATAAAGGCCGTATCGGCGTCAACGCCAGCTTTGGCAAACCAGTCACGCGCCAGCGCTGCATTCATTAATGTTTCTGCCGTCGTAAAGCTTTTGGAGGTAATAATGATACGAGTATGTTCTGGCGTACAATGTTTCAGCACATCACCAAGGGCAGCAGGATCAATATTACCAGCGAAATAAACATCTGGCCCATCGCAGTCATGTGCCAATGCTTTAAGCACCATAGCGCCGCCAAGATCAGAGCCGCCAATACCAAGATTGATAACATGCCGTACAGTATCATCTGCACGAATCGTCTCAGCAAAGCCCGAAAGCTGCTTCCATTCTTCAGACTGCAGGCGCTCTGGGGCACGCAACCCACAATGGAGAACAGGACGGTTTTCACTTATATTCACAGCCTGACCTACCATCATCTGCTGTTGAAACTCCTTTACGCCACTTACCTCAGCTAGCAGACATAGCTGCTGCATAATGCTGGCCGTTACCGGCTGACGCGTAAAATCTACGCTCATATCATCAAGCGACAGGGTCAATTCATCGCGTGTAACAGAACAAAGATCTCTTAAGTGCTGCGTGCAGATCTCGGCTGCAGACATGGTAAGACGCGCTTGTATTTCAGTTTGGTTAGAAGTCATAATCTGTTGCACTTTTTATTTAAAATAAGAGAGGTCTTGAAGACTGTACTGCTCTGGTTGCAAGGGATACATATAATGCTATCACAGATTTCTGCACCTCGACTCACTTGGGGAATATAACATATTTGTACCCTGCATTACCAATAAGATACCACACAAAGTTATGCAGAAATCAGACATTGCTGTAAGGCTTCCCGATATAAATCCACTTCTTTATAGGCGCGCGTTTCAGCAGACATCTTATCCATTAACGCTAGCAAATCACTAATGGCATTGGGGGTTTGTTTCCAGTGCAAGACCGGCACTATATGGGTGCGGATAGTAAACAGAATATAACCTGACTGGGGTAGTTTGCGGAGCGTCTGATGTTCCATCCGAGCATAAAGATGCTCATAGGCTTTATCTACATCAGCAGGAATATGAGCAGAACGATGGGGCGTAAAAAGCTTATTACCAAATTGCAGGGACCAGTTCATACGGGCACTTATAGGACCAACCTGCATTTGGGTAAAAAAGCGGTCCATGGGAGTTGCAAGCCGTTCTTGATAATGCGGGACAGGGGCGTGAATATCTGCTAGCGGTTTCGTCATTTTGTCTGCCAACACCCAATGCGCGGGAAAACATAATGATGCCGCAACCAGATGCCAGCTTTTATTACCGTCTTGCGCATCTTTTGCACGTTCCTGCGGAGCTAACAAAAGCAAATCTTCAGGGACCATTTGGGCTGCGGCATCAAGAGGATGGTCTGAGACATCAGGCTCTACTGCAGGTAATTTATGATATGTGGCAAGATGTGTGCGGACCATATCCAGCACCTCTCGGCCTACAATTTCTGTGTCAGGTACAGCAGCAAATACCTCACTATGACGTTCAGCACAAAGCTGCTGTTTAAGCCTTAGCTGACGCTCCCGCGCTAAGACATCACCAAACAAATCATTATAAGGAAGCCAGTCTGCTTCAGAGCAGGACCGTAAACCAAGTTTTAGGCTAGAGCCTAATCTTTGCCATGGCGCTTGCTCATTTTTCATCATCACACCTTATTGTGGTTTATCACCCACCAAGATGGCTTGCTTTCATCGCCCGTGCTGTAATGCCCGCAAAATCTCTTGCCTGAATATCAACAGCTGGCGCAATCCAGCTGCCACCAAGGCAGGGTATATTAGCAAGGCTCAACCAGTCAGGCGCAGTACTTTCGGTAATCCCGCCAGTAGGGCAAAAGCGCAAATCTGGTAGTGGGCTAATGAGTGATTTCAAAAATGCCGGCCCGCCAGCCGCTGATGCAGGAAAGAATTTCAGCCTGTTATAGCCGCGCTCTGCCAAGCGCATCATTTCTGAGACTGTTGTAGCGCCCGGCAGCAAGGGCAATCCAGCTGCCTCACACCCATCAAGAACAGCATCTGTTGAACCGGGGCTGACACCAAACTGTGCTCCTGCCGAAACAGCTGCTCGTGCCAATCCTGGCGATATGATAGTGCCAACACCCACAACCATATCAGGGCGAGCATCACGAATAGCCCGCACAGAATCCAGCGCCGCCTCTGTGCGCAAGGTAACCTCAATTGTGCGAATGCCACCTGCCAATAATGCATCTGCGAGTGCAACTGCGTGCTGTGCCTCATCAATCACAATAACCGGCATTACCGGACCAAGGGCGAGAATATCATCAATTTTCATCATATTTCTTTCACTACATTAATGCCACCACCAGCCTCGGCTGAATGGGCATGGGCCCGCATACTTGCAAATAACTGGCGACCAAAACCGGATTGGTGAACAGGCGAGATTGATATATTACTTGTCCGCGTTGATAGATCTGCAGCGACTTCCAAAGTACCTGCAACAGCATCCAAAGTCATAATATCACCATCGTGAATTTTACCGATAGGGCCATTAGCAACAGCTTCAGGACAGACATGAATTGCGGCGGGCACTTTACCTGATGCACCTGACATTCTGCCATCAGTGACCAGCGCAACTGCAAACCCTTGATCCTGAAGATTAGTCAGCATCGGCGTTAAACTATGAAGTTCGGGCATGCCGTTAGCGACTGGGCCTTGCCCCACCACGACAACAATGACATCTCGGTTAAGAGCTCCCTCATTATACGCTACCTTGACGTCTGCTTCATGGGTAAATACGGCAGCAGGTGCGGTAATCATGTGATGTTCTGGATTAACAGCCGAAATTTTAATCACAGCCTTACCAATATTACCGTGCAGCATTTTCAGTCCGCCTGTTGGGGCATGCGGTGCAGAGGCTGGAGCCAGAATAGTTGTATCAAGCGAGCTGGTTGCGGCGGTCTGCCATGATAAGCCAGACGTATCAAGACATGGCTCGCAGGCATAATCAGCCAGGCTATCACCCCATACGGTCTGGGCCGAGGCATCAAGCAAACCTGCTTCAAGTAACTCACGAATAACAAAGGCCATCCCGCCAGCGGCATGGAAATGATTTACATCTGCCTGTCCATTTGGGTAAATCCGCGTGAGCAAAGGCACAATTTCAGACAAGTCAGAAAAATCGTCCCATAATAACTCAATCCCCGCAGCCGCAGCCATCGCTGGCAAATGAAGCGTATGGTTGGTTGAACCACCTGTTGCATGCAATCCAACAATGGCATTTACAAAACTGCGCTCATCAAGCATCCGACCAATGGGACGCGGATTATCAGATTTGCGACTAATTGCAACAGCCTGCTGACTTGCGGCCACATTCAATGCCTGACGCAAATCACTATGGGGGTGAACAAAGGCAGCACCTGGGAGATGAAGACCCATCACCTCCATCAGCATCTGATTCGAATTAGCCGTCCCATAAAACGTACAGGTGCCAGGGCCATGATATGCAGAGGCTTCGGCCGCTAATAAATCACTACGCTCAACCTCACCTCTGGCAAAAGCTTTGCGAATAGCTGCCTTTTCATCATTTGGCAGGCCACTACTCATCGGGCCAGCTGGCACAAAAACAACCGGCAAATGGCCAAAACTTAGGGCGCCCATCACAAGACCCGGGACAATCTTGTCACATACACCAAGACAGAGCGCCGCATCAAACACACCATGGCTAAGAGCCACCGCTGTTGATAGCGCAATCACATCACGCGACATCAAGGAAAGTTCCATCCCGGGACGGCCCTGGGTAACACCATCACACATTGCTGGCACGCCACCAGCAACTTGGGCAGTCCCTCCTGCATGCCGCACAGCTGCTTTCAAGACGGCTGGAAACTGCTCAAATGGCTGATGAGCCGACAGCATGTCATTATAGGATGTTACAATGCCAATATGTGGCTTTACCCCAGATAAAAGGTCAGGCTGGTCAGTTCCAGCGCCTGCTGCGGCATGGGCAATATTCGAGCAAGACACAAAACCACGATCTGAATCTGGATCATCTTCCATAATCTGAAGCTGTTCAAGATAGGCCGCCCGCGGTCTGGCACTTCGTTTGCGGATACGCTCAAGCACCGCAGCCACTTTTGGATGCAGTATATCATCTGGCGATTTTTCCGACATTATGAACTCTTTCTCCCCTTAAAAGGGCATTAATAGGCTGATACCTTCAACTCTTAAATAATCTTTTCAAACACCTTAACTGGCGGTGGCTTTAGCCATCCTCAGGCGGATCAATCCAATCACGCCCAGCCGTCTTTAAAAGCGTATCTGCTGGCCCCATCGTCCCTTCACGGTATAGATGAGGCACGATATCTTTTGACATATCAATAATCGGGTCAATAAACTGCCATGCCGCAAGCACCTCATCAAGGCGCATAAATAGGGTTTGATTACCTCTGGCTGTATCCATCAGCAACCTCTCGTAGGCATCTGGCAACCGCTGATCAAATGTTTCACCAAATGATAGGTTCAGCTCTGACGGGAAAAACCGCATCCCGCCGGGGCCAGGCTCTTTAGAGGTTAATTGTAGTCGCAAACCTTCTTGAGGCTGAACTCTGATAACCAATCGGTTCGGCGTGTCACCTTTCTGGCTCTGTCCGGTTGTAGAAAAAATATCATGCGGACGACGCTTGAAAGTAATAATAATTTCGCTTGCCCGTACAGCCATTTTTTTACCTGTGCGAATGTAAAAAGGAACCCCCGCCCAACGCCAGTTATCAACAAATACCTTAAGGGCAACAAAGGTATCGGTATTTGATGTGCGACCCAGTTCAGCTTCGTATCCCTGATACTGGCCACGAACAATATCGTCAGCATCAGCAGGGCGTAATGCGCGCAACACCCGAAGCTTTTCATCACGAACTTGGCCAGCATTAAATTGGGATGGGGGTTCCATTGCTACCAGACATAATAGCTGCAACAGATGGTTCTGTAGCATGTCACGGACTGCGCCGTATTTATCGTAATATTCAGCACGCTGTCCAACACCAACCGTTTCGGCGGCTGTGATCTGGACATGGTCAATATGGTTATTACTCCATAGCGATTCAAAAATGATGTTTGCAAACCGCAACGCCATCAAATTCTGCACTGTCTCTTTGCCAAGATAATGGTCAATTCGATAAATCTGTTCTTCGTCAAAAACAGCCAAGATTTCATCATTAATTACTTTGGCTGATGGGCCATCATGTCCAAGCGGCTTTTCAACGATAAGCCGGCTCTGCGGATGAACAAGGTCTGCCTGATGCAATAGCTGGCAGCTTGCGCCGAAAAGACTAGGCGCAACGGCAAGATAGTAAATACACGGTCGTTCCGCTGATATCTTCTCATTAATCAGCGTAGCAAGATTATCAGCGCCTTCACCGCTAATAACATCCAGCTCAATAATATGCATGAGCCTGATAAAGGCAGCAAAATTATCTTCATTTGCCACACCGCTGGCAAAGGCGTCTTCACAGTTAGGCCGAAGCTTTTCGGCAAAGTCATTAAGGCTGACTATATGATGGGCGGCAATGATAAGTCGGAAATTCTCTGTGACTTGCCCATCTAGAAACCGCCAGAAAAATGCAGGAAATATCTTTCGTAAAGCAAGGTCCCCTGTACCACCGAAAATAACGTAATCACTGTCAGGAACAGTAGCAATCTGAGATATCTGTTCGGCCATATTGGTCGCCCTGCTGCGTAAGAAGAGGAAAAGTTGTTTTTCTTATACGCTATTTTCTATAATTATTTCAATTCCCTCATCCAAGGAGGATGACATCCATGGCGACCACAATTAATTGCGGCGACAGCATGCCCAAAGGCAATCGCCTCGTGCAAGATATTTGACGGAAGTGATGCGAGTGCCTCAGACGACAAAAGATATCCCCCGTGCCAGAGATGAGCAAGAAGACCGGCCTGAAAGCAGTCACCTGCGCCAACTGTATCAACAAGTCTTGCAAGAGGCGCGCACGGTACATCAGTTATTGTCCCATTTACCATTTTGCCAAGGGCCCCTTTACTCCCGCGTGTCATCACAACAAGCTGGGCACCTGCAAACGGTCC
>CATISA010000063.1 GCA_949529445.1 Alphaproteobacteria bacterium UBA4588 | reverse complement strand
TGCCGGTCTTTTCAACCAGAACTGTTTTTAGCTCATTGCCAGGCAAAGTGACATTCTCAAAATAGCCCAGCGAGAGCTGACCATCTGGCTGAAAGGTAACCCGGCCTTTGCCTAAGAGGATTCCTGCTGTTACCTCGATGGCTTCAATGCCCAGCAGCTTTCCATCCTTGAATGTCAAAATGCCTGATGCCTGCCCTGACTCGCCGGGAAGTTTTGCCCAGTTCAGCGCATCAATATTGATGCCAGCTTGGGTAATATCGATACGCGCCAACAAAGAATAATTAGAAGTTCCGGCCTGCCCTGTTAGGGAAAATCGTCCCCCAATACTGCCTTCCAGCATTACGCCAGAGAGGTCAGATATTTTTGTCGCAAAGTCCGCATTCGCTGGAATTTTAGCATTAAGTTCAAATGCCCCATCGCTTTTGCGCTCATAGGAGAAGTCAGAATAAATCTTAGAGAAGATGCCAGAGCCTGAAATAATAAGCGCCTCATCATCAAAAGAGACTACAAGCGCGCCCTGCTCTAATTTCTGTGCTAGCGGCAAATCATCAATGACGGCATCGCTAATCGTAGCATCGGCATTGATATCAGATAGAGTGAGTCTGCCCCCATCCGGCAGTTGACCTGTGGCGGAATATGTTGCTTCGACAGTGCCTGTTGATGACTGCGCCGACAGGCCAGAGCCTTTCAGCTTGTTAATACGCGGATGGTCCAGAATTTTCATGATAGGGGTCAACGCACCAGACATCGACAGCGAAATATCAACATCACGAGGGTGCTTTTCAGGGTTATAGAGCGGGCCATATCTCACAGTTGCCTTGGTGAGATTAAGTGATGGCATCTCGCCATTATTCGTATTTACGATGAGCTCATTATCCACAAATGTGAGCGTTGCATCAATCTGCTGAAAAGGATGCATAGTCTCATAAAGCTGGAAACTTGTCCTTTCAAGTTCAATCGTGCCGGTGACTTGTGTCACCAAAGAGGATGTATCTTCTGAGCCATCTAGTGTCATATCAATTGCTACGTTTGACATCATGCCGTCAGAGATGTGGTCCCGTATCCATGGGAAAGCCTTTGGGGCCCATTTACGGGGCCAGAGAGCTTGAAAGAAATTCACTGGAATATCTTGCGCCGCGATGGATATATCAGCCGTCGCGTCTTGTAAATTTAACATCTCGGCTATATGCGCATTTACCGTTGCCTCCATTTTGCCATATGCGTCAAAATCGATGGATGCTTGCGATATCTGTAGCTGACCAGGCTCATATCGCATTTTCAGCGCAGCTTCAGGAATACGAATAGACTTATCAAACTGGTCAAGTAACAAAAATCCATTCTGCATCTTGGTATCAATGATAGCGCGTGCCACCTGCCCAGATTGCTGTAATTCAATGTCAACTGCACCATGCAAAGTGCCTACGATCTGCTGATATTGTGGTAATCGCGCATCAAGACGAACATTGGCAACATCACCCTGAAGCTGAGCGGACGATAGTAAAAGGGCGTGTTTGTTTGTATCAAACTGGCCTTTTAAGGTCAGTGTAGCAGTTCTAAATCTCCCGCCTGATATGGTCTTCTGAAGCTGTGCCTTTTTAGCTGATGCCCAGTCATCTGGCCAAAGTGTCATAAGCTTGCTTATTAGAAATTCTTCAGCCAGAACGGTCACATTCATACGTGGTAAGGCGGTATGCACACCAAGCACCTGACCTGACAGGGAAAGGCGATATTCATTATCAATCAGGATTGATGTCCGCTTAACCGTTAATAGATTATCATCGCGGCTGTAGGCAAAATCAGCATCAAAATCTGAATAACGAATGTCTTTATTCTGTCTGAAGGGGAGCGCAACATCACCAGCAGAAGAGGAAATTGTCCCAGATAAAAGATGAATTGTTTCGTTATCAATCGTGCCATCTAACTGGGCTGACATTCTGCCATCAATGACAAGTTGTTCGGGGGGCTCAGCCAATATCCCAGACGTCAGCGCCCCAGAATTCACCACAAGCGAAACCAGGGGCATCAGATTGGCGTCCTTCAACTGAGCAGAGAAGGTCGTCAAGCCTGAAAGTAGATGAGAAGTCGCATTAATAGTAACGCGGCCAGTATTTTCAGATTGGCTCTCTGCAACAGATTTTGGCTGGTCAAACTGCAGTGTCATCAACAACTGATCTGGAGATCCTTTTTCCCCTGATGTTGCTGCAGACACTTCAATATTATGAAAAAATGCTGTCGGCACTGCTGTATCGCTATTCGGAAAAATTTTTGCAGATCCTGCCCGCACGGATACATGGCGTAATCCGTCTGGCCAATAGGGTAATGGCGATATTGTCTGCGTTTCAGTCGCCTGCTGATCTGGCATCACTGATGCGAATAGCGCGGGGAAAATCATGAACGCCGATAACCGTTCTTTTAAACGCTCATTCAACCAAGCTTGATCTTGTGAAAACTTCCACCCATTATCGGCCTTTACCAATGTAAGAGAGCCGGCCTCAACAGATACCTTATCAGGCATTCCAGACATCAGCACGCCAAGGCCAAACGCAAGCCTCACTTCTGGTATATCTAGCTGATGATTATCCGACGAGATATGGAGGTCATTCCCGCTGACCTCAAAAGGGATTGCCGCATCATGAATACCAAAGGAGAGGCTACCTATTTCAACAGAAAACCCTGCTTCAGCTTCCGAAAGCTGCGTCTCAAGCCACTCAGTTACATGCGGTGTCTGTGTCGCGTAATAAATAATCCCTGCAACTGATGCTAACAGGATAGCGAGCAAAATGGACACACTGACCAGAGACGCAACAACAACACGCCTTAGAAAAGAGGCTGCCTGAGAAGTGCTGGATTGTGTCACAGTTATCAGTCCTTTGATGGCCGTTTAGCGTCCCCCCCCCTTTTTGGCAGGACTTTATCGCATAAGCAATAAAATGTCTCCTATTCTGGATATGCAGATACGTCTTCGATCAAGGGGTTCGTCATAATTTGTTTTGTCGACTTGTTTTTGCTATCGTAGTTGCTACGTAAAGTGGAGGGATTAATGCTGATTCTCCGTATCTTTTTACTGGCTGGCTCTCCATGAAGCTAGTCTGCGCCACGTTAGGCAGCTGAATGCCTTTTCTTTCCCATCTAATAAGGAGCCTTTTTTATGCTTGAAACCGGACAACGAGCCCCCGATTTTTCTCTTGATACCGACACAAGCCCTTTTAGTTTGGCCGAGCACTACGGCAAAAATGTGGTCGTGTTTTTCTTTCCTAAAGCTGACACCTCCGGCTGCACAAAAGAAGCGATTGCTTTTTCAAGCCTGCATGCCGAATTTGAAGCTGCAAACACAGTTGTTATTGGTATTTCCAAAGATGATGCCAAAAAGCAGGCGAAATTTCGTGATAAGCATGGC
>CATISA010000062.1 GCA_949529445.1 Alphaproteobacteria bacterium UBA4588 | reverse complement strand
ACCCAAATCTCACCTCTGATGCCGGTGATTATCTGGCCTTTATGAGAGATAATCTCATCGAATTCATTCTCCCTCAGCCTAGCCCGGTTGTTACAGCTGAGGGAATTGACGGCGCCAGTGCAAAGGTAGCACAACGCCTGCCTGACAAAATGCTAGGAGAGGCAGATGAAACATCCTCTGACCTTGCCAATCCAGAACCGGTGTCCAGTATCATGGCAACCAAGCGCATTAATGCATCACCCACCTCTGGCGGTATAGCTCTTCTGCCGGAACTCTCGTCACCAGTGGCGCGTCCATTTGAAGAAATGGACGCAGATTATGTGGGATATAACAGCCTGTCTGATGCACCTATTTTAAATGATAAAGTAAAGTTTTATCGCCG
Source organism: Alphaproteobacteria bacterium UBA4588 (assembly GCA_949529445.1). Taxonomy (GTDB): domain Bacteria; phylum Pseudomonadota; class Alphaproteobacteria; order Puniceispirillales; family Puniceispirillaceae; genus UBA4588. The sequence continues at coordinate 25,811 of CATISA010000062.1, read as the reverse complement.
TTTCTACAGCGTTTTATTTGAAATTCAGGCGATTGAACGTCTGTTTGTGTCTTTATCAATCACACCTGACAACCCGCCCTCCTCCGGGGATATATCGGTACAAGTCTCTGAAAAGCAGATTCCACAACTGCTTCTCTTAAGAGAAAGCTGGCGTGACGTAATGGGGCAAATCCCTCTGAAACCGCCTATGCGCTATTATTACATATCAAGTAAATATGGGCCTCGAAAAAACAAAAAAACAGGCTTAAGTCGTTTTCACCACGGGGTTGATATGGCCGGCACTTGGCATTCACCTGTTCTTCCAGCTGCCAATGGTACGGTCGTATTTGCCGGACGGAATGGCTCATTTGGCAAAGTTGTTAGGATTAGTCATGCGCATGGGATGGAAACAATCTATGCCCACCTCTCAGACATCAGCGTCAAAACAGGTGACTATGTGACAACCAGTACAGTAATCGGCAAAATGGGTAATTCCGGAAAATCTCAAGGTATGCATTTGCATTACGAGATCCGGACACAGGGTAAATCTGTTGATCCTGTGCCATTTTTAAAAGCAGGCCATGAAATTAGTTTGTCTGGACAGCTTCCTTCGCATTTGAATCTATAATAGTTACTCCTGCTCATTCTGAATGGCGTTTCAATGTCTGAATGGCATGGAAACTGCATTGATAAAGGCTTAAAACCTTTCGCATTACAGGAAGATGTCACATGGCTCCGAAAAAAGAACTTATTGCTGATATGGGCATTGAAATGGCCTATTTTGATCACGCAGACCAGCTTGAAAGTCAGCATGTTGTCCCTCTGGGCCTTTATCTACATGAAGCAGACCAGTCTGATTCTGAATGGGCCATGACACGCACATTAGTAGCCGCTAAAGCGGAATTCTAATTTTCTTATTTAGTAGAATGTTTATTTCCCGAGGCAGAGCTAGCTAAGCTGGTTTTGTTCTGCGCTACTGTCTTTTTATCCTCATCAGAAGCATAAAAAAGCCCGGCCCTTTGAAAAAGGTCCGGGATAAGGATACCATTCGCCAGGGAGATATGCCGGCGTGGCATTTCGAGGAGAAAAATATATTCTACGTCTAGCGCATATCAGATAGCCGAGCCTGCATACGGCGCTGTGATGATGAAGGAATATTCAGCATTTCACGGTATTTGGCGACTGTACGGCGCGCAAGGTCGATCCCCTGCTGAGAGATAATTTTTGAGATAGCCTCATCACTGAGTGGCTTTCCTGGCACCTCTGTAGAAATAATTTTCTTCACCATATTGCGCACCGATGCCGCAGACGCATTAATGTCTGAATCACGTGATGCGATATTAACGCTAAAGAATGATTTAAGCGGCATACAGCCACGCGGTGTAGAAATCAGTAATCCGGTTGTTACGCGGCTCACGGTACTTTCATGCATGCCAACTGCTTGGGCAACATCACGTAACGAAAGTGGCTTGAGATAGTCGAGACCTTTTTCAAGAAAATCTTTCTGGTGACGAATAATTTCTGCACTGATCTTTAGCGTTGTCTGATTACGCTGTTCTACAGCGCGCTTTAACCAGCGTGCATTTGACAATGTGTCTGCTGAATAATCCTGTTCTTTTATTGACTGGCGCTTTTCTGCCAGCATTTCTGCATAGGTTTCATTTACCAAAACAGCGGGTAATGTAGAGCGGTTGAGCTCGACCGACCAGCCATCAGGCTTGCGTGTCACAATAACATCAGGACTTGGCATTTCACGATACTCGATCCCTAGATGCTCACCAGGCTTTGGATTAAGTGTCCGAATTTCGGCAAGCATATCGAGAATATCATCATAGTCACATTTCAACTTGCGAGCTAATTGACGTATTTCACCGCGGCCAAGCTGATCTAGATTATCCAGCAATACACCAAAGAGGGGTGTAAATGATTCCTGATCGATAAGCTGAAGGCGTAAACATTCTGCAAGGTCACGCGCAAATAAGCCTGCTGGTTCAAACTGCTGGAGCTGAAGCAATATATCTTCGGCTTCGGCTTCCTGACAGCCACACTCATCCGCAACATCTGTCACTGTTCTACCAATCCAACCAGACGGCTCAAGAGCATTGATAAAATGGGTTGCAATCATGCGTTCCGATGGCTTGGAAAAGGTAAGATTAAGCTGTTTGAACAGAAATGGATAAAAACCTTCTTTCTGGGCTATATTGTCGAGAATATCAAAATCACCACTGCTTGACGTGCGTGAGGCAGTATCACTGCGGGGCATATCAGCAATACTACTATCAAACCGGTTCTCCAGATCAGCATGTTGGGTAGGATCATCTGCTAATGCGGCACTTTCTTTCAGCGTAGAAATGTCATTTCCCTGAGTTTGCTCAGATAGCTGCTGCCCCTCTGCCGAGTCGGTCTCAGATGCCTCACCTGAACTTCTACGCGCTTCAGTCTGAACCTCCTGCTGGTCGCTGGCGGTTACTTCTAGAAACGGATTATCATACATCTGTTCCTGAAGATGCTGTGTAAGCTCTAAGTTAGACATTTGCAGCAGCTTAATGGCTTGCTGTAACTGAGGCGTCATTACCAAAGATTGCTTCTGACGCAACTTAATTGACTGTGATAATTGCATAATATGTCTCCTCGCAGAAAAGACATTGGGGAAAAGGCACAGTATTTGCAAAATATTCATTTGACGGTATAGTTTGTCAAAAAATTAACAATTTTTATGTTATTTTTCAGTAATTTAAGTAAATTAGTTAATTTTTTGTTAATCACTCCGTCAGATTCCAGACAGCAAAAAGAGGATAAATCCGCGGTGTTTTACTTCCCAACGGCATTATTCTCCCGCTACCATAGAAAAGACGCGATATCGTAGCGTAAACCAGTGATGTTATCTAAGACGGAGTGTTCAACATGCTAATCACACGCACAAACGTATCGCGCGCGCCATGCCGCCGCTGCCATATTCTGCGGGTTCTGCTATTGATGGTCTTAGGCATTGTTCTTGTAGCTCTGGTTGCCAGAGAAAGCTTTACCCTTATCGGTGACATTCAGCCTATCATGTTTGGATATCTATTTACTGGCCTGGCTGTCATAACCTTCGCCATCAAGCTGGGGTATCATTACCTGAAACGATAACCTAGCTGTTCTTAAAAGCCCTTTACCAGCCTGACAGCAAGGGATTGATGTGGGAAAAAGCGGCCATAGCTAAAACCGGTCATAAAATTCACAGACCAGATATTTTGTGATGTTACCCAGTTTTTCTCGCCTGTCCAATATGGTTCAGCAAGCGTATTGGGAAAAACCACTTTATCAATTTTTGGCGCAGAGCATTCCTGACAAACCAAAGATTCAAGTTCTTTGAGGGTTGGAAGCCGCCATATGCCGCCGAGTTCTTTATTAGCAAGCTTAATAGCCTGACGTATTTCGTCTTGCGAAAGCTTCATAGCTTTACCAGTACAGGTATTATTTTCAAATATCTGACCAACAGAGCAGCGCATCCATTCTGCCCCTGTGCGCAAATCAACCGCGACATAGCCACTAATAATATAAGAACTCGAATGAGTGGATTTGGGTGTCGCGCTTTCAGAAGAGGTGGCGTCGGCAAACAGAAAGATAACAGCAGCAAAAATAGCTAATATGATCTGCACCCTGTTCTGCCCTATACGCGTATGAAGTAATTGGTGACGTATATCTCTCATTTGTCAGCTCCCTTACTCATTTCTGCTAAGTGGATGACTGCTTCGTTGCTAGCCTATGGTCCAACCTATTCTATTATTATATACTCATATAAGGGATGAGACGAGCCCCTGATGAAATATGAGCTCTGATATAGTCTAAACACTGCTTTTTCAGGGCAGGCAACTCATTTGGTACCATTCTTGCTTGGCAGAAGGACCAGTCCTTAAGTACGTGACAGTTTTAACAGCATAATAGGTCAAAAAAAATGGATATAGCTTCAATTATCGGTCTAATCGGCGGTATAGGCATGATTCTCGGTGCAATGATTTCCGGTGGTGGTCTTAGTCCATTTTTTGACGTTCCTTCTGTTCTTATTGTCTTTGGCGGTACATTTTTTCTGGTTATGTATTCAACCCCACTGCCTGTCTTTCTTGGATCTTTTGGCGCAATGGCAAAAGCTTTTATGCCGCCAATCAAGAAGCAGGATGAGTTAATCGAGCGTATGGTCGAGTTATCCGGAATTGCAAGAAAAGACGGTATGATGGCGCTAGAAGGTCAGGAAGTCCCTGATAAATTCTTTCAGAAGGGCCTTCAGATGCTGGTTGATGGCGCTGATGAATCAAAGCTTGTCACACAGCTAAACAAAGAAATTAAGGCAATGCTCAAGCGGCATGAATCTAATCAGACCGCTATTAAAGCATGGGTTGACCTCGCGCCAGCTATGGGAATGGTCGGAACGCTTATTGGTCTTGTGTTGATGTTGGGAAACATGGCTGACCCGAAAGCGATTGGTCCAGCGATGGCGGTTGCACTTCTGACAACGATGTATGGGGCGATTATTGCTAACGTTCTTTTCATGCCTCTTCTTACCAAGCTTGAAGGTTACACCCAATATGAAGCTGTCTACCGTGAAATGGTTGTTACAGGATTACGTAATATCGCGCGCGGCGAGTCACCGCGCAACATTCAAGACCAAATGGTTGCTAATTTGTCACCTAAGATTCAGGAAAAAATGGAAGTTGCTTAACCACAGTCTAATCATTTTTTCCAAGGAGCGTCTTTATGGCTGAAGCAGAAGAGCAAGAAGTAATCGAAGAAGAAGAAGAAGAATGTCCCAAATGCCCACCTGTTGGTGCGCCGGCATGGATGGCGACATTTGCCGATATGGCAACGCTTCTGATGGCGTTCTTTGTTCTTATTCTGTCATTCGCTGAATTTAACGTACCGAAATTCAAGCAAATTTCAGGCTCGTTACGAAATGCTTTTGGTGTTCAAAAAATCGTCCCTATCGTAGAACAGCCAAAGGGGACAACTATTTTATCGCTAAACTTTAGCCCATCACCGAGCAAGTCTGTTACGAATGAAATGACACAGCAGACAACCGAAGTGAACCAGCCTGATCTTGAAGTCCAGAATAAGACGAAAGATAGTGATGGCGAAGCAAGTGAAAACGCTGAAGACGTTGTTAAAGCACTTGAAGAAGCCGTTGCCAGAGGTGATATTGAAGTTCAGACGCTCGGTGATAAAGTTGTTGTAAATTTCACTGCCACAGATGCTGAGGAAAAAGATCTTCCCCAACTTCTTCAACAGACCTTAAATGCTATTGAAAAGGCAAAGACAGCTGCAGGCAAAAGTGACCAAGAGGTGCTATTTGGCGGGCTAGAGGGAACATTAACCCAACTCGCTCAAGCTGCACAATCTGCCGCTGATGCAGCTGCTGTGTCTGATTCAACCAAAAAGAACCCAGCTGAAGCTGAAGCTGAAGCCATAAAGGCAGAAGATGAGCTTAAAATCGCCCTCAAGCAGGAAATAGGAAAAGGTCTGGTTGAGGTCTCACGCGACAAAGACAAAGTGATTGTAACTGTTGGATCAGGCGGCGCATTCCGCTCTGGGTCAGCAGATCTAACTGAAGAAGCGCAATCCATCATGAAACGGATTGCAGGTACAAATAGTGAAGGCGATTCTGAAATAACTGTTTCGGGTCATACCGATGATGTGCCTTTGATTTTTGGATCTCGTTATCGTGATAATTGGGATTTGGCTGCCGCACGTTCCGCAAGCGTGGTTCAGTCGCTATCAGCTGATAATCTAATTTCGGATAATCGACTGGAAGCTATCAGCTATGGTGAAAGTCGGCCGCTAGAAAGCAATGACACCGCTGCCGGCCGTGCTAAAAACCGTCGCATCGAAATCGAAATAAACTACTAAGTTTTTTCATACTTTTCAATATGCGGACTAGCCTTGCTTTTCTCAGCAGTAGCTTACATTTTCTCTCCTACTACAAAATAAAAATATCTGCTATCATCATATATGGAATGCAAGTGATAGTTTGTTTGACTAGGGAACATTCAGCCAAGTTGGGGGGCAAGACCATGATTGAACTTAAACTTCAAAAATCTGACGATTCTTACAGTACGGCTGCAAAACAGCGTATGGAAGAAAATATTGAAGGCTGCATTGAAACGCTAAAAGCGGTCGGCACATCAAGTACATATATGACGCTTCTATATGGAGCCGCTGTTCAAGTTGATGGTAGAAATAGAAAAGTGACTGATTTTGCTGATATCGAGCCGCTGGAAGACAAAGCAAAAAGAGGCTTTATTGTTGCTCTGCATCGTGCAGATCTTGAAACTACGATTATTGGTATATTGAGAGAGAATGGCTTTACTAAAATTGAAAAGTTACCTGATACAGGGTTTCTGAAAGTTGAGGTTGAACGACCGAGCATGGATCAATTAGACGCTTGGGCAATTGAATGCGACCGGCATGTGAGTTCTGCTCTCAGCCGTTCTGGAAAAATTAAAGTCGACGCTTTATCACAAATTGCTAAAGGTGTTAAAAATGAATTTATTGAGCCTGTTGTTGCCCACCGTGCACGACTTCAGCTTGATGATTTATCTCTATCAAGTGAGAATTTTTTAAAAGTAATTGGTATGACACGAAAGGTTCATTTTCTCGGCTACGGACTTCAACTTTCAACCGAAGAAGAGAATAAAATTCTTAGTCAGACGCGGCAACCTATTTTTAAGAAGGTCGGCGAATTTATGGAGGGATAACTCCAATTAACGCCTTTTCACATACTATGATAGCTCGGATTTAGGATTTGGTGTGCCAGCAGTATCACTATCTTCTTTAACGCCTTCACTAAACGGTGAGCTAAATTTAAACTGGCATTTTGGGTCAAACTGTCGACAGACTGTCATTGCTTCTTGATCTGAGCGTGCTGCCAAAACCATCCAAAAATAGTACTCTTGGTAAAGTCCGTAACCACGGATGAGCTTTGTTTGTGCACGATGAAAATAGCCTGCAATTAGGCCAAATATGACTAAAAATAATAATGGGTGGATAAGAAAGCAGACCGCATAGGTCGCAAGAACAGCAAAAAGTGGTTCCCACATCCGGTAATTAAGCAACCAGAATGGCGACAGCACTGTTGCAAAGCTCGAATATTCTGCCTCAAAAAGATAAACACCTCGACTGACATTTCTTAGGGCTTCGTAAGACCGGTAGGATTTAGGATTTTCAATTACATGGCTTCGTAGTTTGGAAGCAACTTCTTTGGATATGTCACTAGGCGCATACTCAAGAATGCACCCAGGATCTTGATTGGCAAAAACCGAAAAAAAATGTCCACTGCGAAATATTGTAAGAAGAATTGCGCCCTCAATCATTTTGAGCTGTTCTTCTAATTTTTGAATATCACTGTCAGCAGGTAGGCCATCGATAGCCACTAAAACATCTTGCTCGCGCAATCTCAATTGGCTTGCGTAGCTCCCACGCCCCACAGACTTGATGCGGATAAAGCCTTCTATATTTGCACCCGTTTGCTCTGGCGTCGATGTGTCTTCTACATTTGCCATAACGGACATCTCTACCTATTCATTAGTCTGGCCTGTCATTCAACAGAGAAGACGTGGGGAGCAATACTTATGGGAAGCTAATTCTATCTTGTTGTACTTCAAGTAGTTTTAGCATTTTCATATTTTGTCCAGCAAGCATTTCGACTTGTGCTGCTGTATTCTTCTGGGAGGCCGAAAGAGCACCAATATCAGTGTTGTCAATCAATTTTCTCTGCACAACATCGATTTCCTTACTGAGCTTTGACTCAGTACCTGCGAGTTGCACAGCAACGGAATTAAGGTGACCCATCGCTTGGTTCACAATTGTATCACCAAGATGTTTACCAAGGTCTTTATTCGATAACACCATAGCATCTGATGACGCCTTGATATCAGCGCTCAGTTGCTGACTTGACTCACTAATAAGCTGCGTAAGCTCGGAAATTCTGCTGGTTGCTTCGCGGTTGAGGGCAACAAGTTCGCCTTGCTGTTCTAATGAGCCTGAAAGCTCGCCAAGAACAGAATTCAAATGCTCAATATTTTCGGCAAAGACAACCAAACCCTCACGATTAGTTGTTGTCATCACTCTCAATTCACCAAGCGTTTTGAAATAAAGCATGGCAGAAAAACCAAGGCTGAGAACCGCTGCGCAGATGGCAGTGACAAAGGTAATTGTTGTATAACGATGAATTTGTGACACGTTTTTTTCCAACTTCCTGTGTTCGCGTTTAACTTGACTATATTCAGAGGTAACATCAGTTGCGGCATCAGCGGCATCAAGAGCCAGCTTAACACTTTCCTGTACTGAATTCAGTTCGCTTGCCATATCTTACCTCTCCTCATTCCCGCTATCGTGCCAACGAGTAAGCTATCCATTGATATCGAGAATGCCTGACTTTTTCTTTCGTCGGCCCGCCGCCATATTTTTGACAGACGCATTCCCTGAAAAATATGCACATTGCATGCCAGTCGACTGATATACTATTTGTGCAGGAAGATTTTTCCCTTTAAAGCCAAACTGTCTACAACCCCAAGGATTTCGAGGTTCATATGTCACAAAAAAATGACGACACCCCCGACAATTTAGTCGAAACTCACTTTCATAATCAGGTGGCCGCGATGAATGCTGTCGACGCTTCATGATGATGACCTAAACCAATTAACGACATCGGCGATGATAAACCGTAATCCGCCGCATACAGATGAAAAGGCACAAACAGCTAGTATGTACCCGCGTAGCTGATAGCCAGCATCAAGGAAATCCGCTGCCTGGAGAGATAATACCGCGCCAAGGACAAAAAAACAGACAGTGCTAATCATTTCACCAAGGCTACGCTGTCGGCGCTTTCGCTTTATCTGGATTTGTGGAGGCTTTTTATCTACCATCCTCTGCTCCTAGCTTTTGTCCTGTTTCATTAAACTGCATATCATCTGGAAGATCTACATCTGGCTCTTCCAGCATTTCACCCTTATCCAAGCGGTAAAGATAGGCTAGTACCACTGCGACAGCCTGATAAAGCTGTTCAGAAATTTCAGCGCCAATTTCACCGGTATAGAATAAGGCACGTGCAAGGAGAGGTGAGCGGAAGACTGTTATCCGGCTATCCTTCCCCTTCTCAATAATTTTTTGTGCCATATGACCACGCCCCATCGCCAAAATCTTTGGCGCCTCCGGCGACCCAACATCATATTTCAGTGCGACTGCGAAATGGGTTGGGTTTGTGATAATGGCCGTTGCCTGTGGAACATCTTCAAGAGCGGCTTGCTGACGGCCAGCATTTTGAGCTGTTTCCATCTGCATACGCCTGATTTTTGCTTTTACCTCGGGTGATCCTTCTGTCTGTTTATATTCATCTTTTACTTCCTGCTTACTCATTCGCAGTTCTTTAATATGAACATGCCTTTGCCAGAAATAGTCAATCGCTCCAATAACAGCAAGAATGACCAGCATCGCCCCAAGCAACAACGGAAAGTTATCGAGCCCAGACGCAAGTGCACTGTTTAAATCTTTATGTGTGAGCTGGATGAGGGCTGGGATTTGAGAATAGAGAACCGCGACAGCAACACCAAATAAGAGAACAACTTTAAGAATTGACTTCAAAAGTTCAACAAGTCCCTTAACTGAAAATATACGTTTGATGCCTTTAAGGGGATCTATCCTGTTTGGCTTAAAACTCAATGCTTTAGGAGCAAAATTTAATCCACCAACTGCGGCTTGAGTTGCAACAATGACAATTATCATTGGTATGCCAATAAAAAGACCACTTAAAAATAAAATTTCCATAAGCTCATAAAATTTTTCGCCAATTAGAGTGTTTAAATCTTTAGGGCGCTCAAAATGAAACATCCGTGCCCATTTCGCCATTGCTGGTCTTATTAACATTGGGATGACATACATTAAGACAAAGGCTGCAAACAACGTGGTAAAGACAAATAATTCCTTGGAATTAAGAACTTGCCCTTCTTCTTGACCCTTCTGTATTTTTCGTTGGGTGGGGTCTTCGGTTTTTTCCTGACCATCTTGACTTTGCTCAGCCATAGATCGCCCTCCCCATCACAATTTCAAGATTTTCCATAGCAGAGACGGCAAGGCCATTTAAGGCAAATGCTATAGAATCAACTGATAGATACAGAAGTATAAATACTCCCAATAAGGTTATTGGAAAGCCAAAAGAAAATAAGTTTAACTGTGGCGCTGACCTTGTCATGACGCCAATTGCGAGATTGACAAGTAAAAGCGTAACGCCAATTGGCATCATAATGAGGCTTGCCACCATAAACATTTGCCCAGCAGCAGAAATACCGGCCTCCACCAGAGCACCAAAATGCGGTGTTTCTCCAACTGGAAGTTGTTTGTAGCTCTCCATTATGGTTCGAAGAACAATAAGATGTCCATTTGATGACAGAAAAATTATTGTCATGAACATTTGAAGCATCTTTGAGACAACTGGTGTTTGACCGCCTCCTTCAGGATCTATTTGGGCCGCATAACCCAGTCCAGCGGAAGTTGCAATCTTCTCACCAGCAAGCATTGCAGCGCTAAACCATATTGTAAGAATAAGTCCAGCTGCGACACCAATGGCAATTTCAGTGCATATTACTGCAAGAATTCTCATTTCCCCGAGAGTCTCTATTTCGGGCACGTCAACAACACTTACAACACCTATACCCAACAAAACTGAAATAACAATTCGCACTTGAAGGGGTACAAAAGAACCGCCGAAAAATGGCGCTGAGATAAGAAATGAACCAATTCGCAAACTTGCTAAAAATAATTGTGCAAGATTCTGCATTAAAAACTGCATATCTAAGCCAGGTAGCGCGCCCATTCCTTGTAATTCTGTGAGTGGCAAATCCATCTTATGCTCCAATGATAGCAGGCGTTAACCAACCTGCGCCACTTGGTCGAAGATAAAGACGAAATAGTCTGTTAGTTCCACCAACATCAAATTGGCAAGCAATCCAAAGGAGAGCAGAACAAGGACAAGCTTAGGAACAAAACTAAGTGTTTGTTCATTGATGGAAGTTGCGGCTTGAATAATACCAACAAATAACCCGATCGCGAGAGCCACCAGAAGGATGGGGCCCGCAATAACAATAATTTGCCAAAATGCCATCCGCAGAAAACCAACATTCATATCAAATTCCATAGTCTCTGCCCTTTCTTAGGCTGAATAGGTTGCGACTAAAGAGCCGACAGTCATTGCCCAGCCATCAACTAGAACAAACAGAAGAAGTTTGAATGGAAGTGAAACAAGCATCGGACTTAACATCATCATACCGAGAGACATCAATACAGAGGCAATCACCATATCAATTACAAGAAAAGGCAAAAACAGAAGGAACCCAATCTGAAAGGCTGTCTTTAATTCTGAGGTTATAAAAGCAGGCAAAAGGACGGTAAGCGGCACGGATTCAGGTGTTTCAAAACTGCCTAAATCCGCCATATCAGCAAACATTTTTAGGTCCGCTTTTCGTGTATTTTTTACCAGAAACCCCTTCATTGTATCGCTAGCTGTTCCAAGAGCAATTTCAGCTGAAACATCACCATTCAAATATGGGTCGGCCGATTTCTCATACACTTGGGTTAATGTTGGCGCCATGATGAAAAATGATAAAAATAACGCAATTGCAATAAGCACCTGATTAGGAGGTGTTTGCTGGGTTCCCATCGCCTGCCGCAAAATCGAAAGCACAATGATTATACGCGTAAAAGATGTCATCCCAAGAACAAGAGACGGCAATAATGTGAGTGCTGTCATCAATGCCAATATCTGAAGTGACAAAGAATAGGAGGTTGTTCCATCTCCAAATTCTGTCGACGTCAGCGCAGGCAGACCACCAGTGAGTCCTGTGAGTGCATCCTGTGCACTTGCAGGCGTCACTGGAAGAATAAATGTTAGTGCAACACAGAATGCCAGTATGAGGGCTGGAAGACCCTTTATTAAAGAGCGAAGAAATATCATCTTTGCTGTCTCCAACGTTTAAAAGTTACAGCAAAATCTGACATCTGCTTATCATCAGCAGGTCCTTGAGATACCACAGAGCTATCGGCGGTTGGTTGTTGGCTTGCAAAATTTTCGGCGTCATGAGCACGTTGTGTTAACTCTATTGGTCCGGAGGCACCCGAACTATCAGCATCCTCTGCAGCAGCTAGTGCTTCAGCAAAAGCAGGAGAAAAAGCAGGTGCCGAAGTACCTGACGCCGACTGGCGCAGTGGCACAAGCGATGGCGCAGCCCCTTTAGCAGAGGCCATTACAAACATCTGGTCATCAATTTGGACAAGACGCAATCGCTCTCCGTGAGCAACAGCAGTATCTTCAATGACATGAATGCGCCGACCAGAATGCAGGCTGGAGCGAATGGCACTGCCTTTACGGCGTAGAAAAAACAGAACAGCAATCATAACACCCAAGAAAGCGAGGGTAATAGTGATTTGCTGCAGCCCTACAATTTCACCAAGCATGTGGCATGCCTCCCAGCAAGAAAAACATCACGCGCATTTCTGCACATTTGTCTTTCAAGAAAGGCAAGAAGCGTGCCAACTATATCGCAGGCACATGATGATGGTTTATGATGACGTATAAGTTTGATATAAAGCTTTGTTATATAGAACTATTTTGAAGAAATAGCTCTCTGAAATGATAAGCCCTCTTCTGCTAATTATGGTATGCTTCACTTGGCAAAATGAGCATCGTCATTTTCTTGACGCTCAAAAAGATTATAGACTTTCGACCCGTTTTTCAGGATCAACAATCTCTGTAAACCGCACACCAAATCTCTCGCCGACCATTACGATTTCGCCTTTTGCGATCATCGTACCATTCACAAGAATATCGAGCGGATCGCCTGCCAACCTATCTAGCTCGATGACAGAGCCCTCATTTAGGCGCAAAAGGTCACGAATTTTAATTTCCGTATTGCCAACTTCAACAGATAGCTGCACTTCAATATTTTCAAGGACGCGTAAATTCTCAACCCCGCCAGCAGCTGGGTTTTGCGGCATCTCAGCGCCCATATTCGGAGCTGCTGCTGGTTCCTGTTCATTAGTTTCATCTGACATTTTTCATGACCTCACACTCTATTTACACTATGGCTGCGTCTGTTTCAGGCGACCATCATGTCTTAAATTCGTTTCTGCAAGCTGATAGCTGACTTCCCGGCAACCTCACCTATCTCACCAGTAAAAATTGGATTTTCTTCTACTTTTACGGTGACACCATCGCCAACATTGATTGGCAAAACATCGCCAGCTTCAAGACGCATGAGGCCGCCAACGGACATCATAGGCTGTCCAAGAAGTGCCGTTATACCAAGCGGAATATTCAAAATCGCATTTTCCATTTTTTCACGCCACGATATATTATCGTTTGAGCTATCAGATTGAACACGAGAGCGAAGCTGGGCTGCAATTGGCTTTAATGTTTGTAATGGATAAACAATATCAATCGTATCAGCCTCTGCATTTGGCAGCTGTACCATGAACGAACAAATAATCACCAGCTCACTTCCATCAACAACTGATGCGAACTGAGTATTTACCTCACGTCCTTGCTCTATCAGACTAATTGCCATGAGATCCCGCCATGAATGAGCAAGGGCGGCATTAAGTCCATCAGATACAAGCTCGATAACGCGTTCTTCGGTTGAGGTGAACTCAGTCCTTTTAGACACTGCCCCATCCGGCGTACCGCCATAAAATGAGGCTGTAAGCGTTGAAATGAATTTAGGCTGTATCGTCATTAACATCGTACCGCGTAATTCATCTATGCGGTTGATATTAAGATTCATAAAAGTGTCGATACTGGCACAATATTCATCGAATGTTTTAACCTCAGGCGCAAAAGGCGTAATCCGCGGTTGTAGCCTTAGCATAGGCAGAAAGACGGTACGAGCCTGACGGGCAAAGCGCTCATTAATCAGCCGCAATGCATAATAATCGCCCATCAAGGATAGGTCATCTTCACCAAATGCAAATGGGCGCACCTCATCTGACTGTGACATGTCGATGCCCACAGGAGAAGAAGCTTCTTCGAGCCCTTCCATCAGCGCATTTACTTCATCACTGGTCAGCTTTTTTGATGCCATTATGACCTGCCTATATCCCGTTTTTAACTATCGTGCCGGTATGCAACACAATTTATTGCAAAACAAAGGATGTGAAATGTACTTCTTCAATGCCACCAAATCCCTCAAGAAGCACAAGCTTTTCATTAATGCTATCACGCAATGCTTCAGCCATTAAGACCCTACCTGCCTTGCCTTGGACATCCTGTTCTGAAAATTCACTCATTGAATTCAAAATTTCTGAACGAAGCGCCAATTGATGTGATTCAACATTAACCATAACACTTTCATCATATTGGGTTGATACACCAATACCGACCTGAACAAATTTGCGTGAGTTCATCAAATTTGTTGTGAACGTTCCCGGAAATTCAAAATATGTTGTAACAAAGGCTTCCACTTCAGGTGCTTCTTTTGCTACTTTTGATGCTTCATCAGCGGCCAACTCCTCTTCAGCACTTCGCTCAGCCTCAGCTTCTTCCATTTTCTTTTCAATAATGGATTCGATTTCGTCTGAAGGATCTGGCTGACTACTTCCAAACAAAAGATAGCCGCCACCAAGCCCTGCACCGACAAGCAACAGTCCGCCTAGAGCGAATGCCAGAATACGCAGCAAAGGGCCGCGCTTTTTTGGTTCATTATTTTCTTCATCAGCCATAGATCAAACCTCCTGTGGTTTGCCGATTTCCTACAAATAGGACCGGACAGCACGAAACCTTATATCATGCTTTAATATTAACTAAACTATTTGATGCATCACTCGCATCATTATTTTGATGTAGATTTGAGTCAGAATCGTTATTCTGGCCACTATTTTGACGGCTATGCTGCGCCGTGCCTGATTGCTGACCATTTGCCCCATTGCCATTGCTTTGGGTTGATGCTCCAAGATAGGCAAGTTTCATTCCCATATCTTCGAGCATGGCGGAGAGGCGCGACTGAGCCTCTGTGATCATCTGTGCTGCCTGCGATGTCTCTGTGCGCATCTGAAGCTGTGCCTCATTCTGCTGAAGACTGAGATTTACATGTAATTTTCCAAGAGTCCGCGGATTCAATTCAAAATCAATTCCCTCTTTTGCATTCGCAAGATTGCGCTCGACCCGCTTTACAAGCTGTTCTGCCCAATTTTCATCTTGCATATCTAACATTTCAAGCCAATTTTCTGCCATCGATCTTGTGAGACCAGCGTGACTAGCACCCGCCTGATTACCGCCCGTCTGCCCACCTGGCGTCTGATTGCCAGCTGAAGGACTTGCTTGACTAGCTATACCATTCTGAAGAAGCGTGCTGGCTTCTGTTGTCGGCAGTTGCGGTGCTACTGGGCGTAACGATAGACTAGCCTGACTTGCTGTTTTAGCTGATTTAAGGGTAAGGGCTTCTATCATCTCATCAGATGATGATCCAAACTCCACCTTTGGCGATTCAATAAAACGGGGCCCAGATGTTTCATGCTTTGTTCTTAGCATCTGGCGTGGGGCGGTCATCACTGACAAAGCCTTATCAGCCTGAAGGGGCATCATTTCTGCCCTATCTACCGCGGCTGTTTGTCCAGCGTTTATACTCACTTTTTGTTTGATAACAACATGTTCAGGAGCAAGATCCTCAGCAATCTCGGTCAAAAGCTGTGTCGTGAGTGGTCTGTTACCTGCGCTGTGCAGAGGGCGTGCGTTAGCCGATTGTGCATGCTCTGGCATTTGGGCTGCGGCAAGAATTCCGGCATCAACTTCTTCTTTTTTCTCAAAAAATACAGCGCCATCGGAAAGAGAGGTGGCGTCACCTTCATCGTCCACATTTAGCGGCTGAGGCAAAAGAGAAACGCCAGTATCATCCAAACCCTCCTCTTCAGTCCCAGCAAAAGCTAGAATCTGTGTAAGATGATCTTCACCTTTTTGTGCATTGGACTGGTCTTCTGGCATCATACCGGGCGGTGTTTCAAGATTTACATCCGCCTCTTCAGCATCTTCAGACAACGTAACAGCGCCAAACAGCGTAGCAAAAAGAACGTCATTTCCACCATCTTCGCCTGCGCTCGTCGCATGACTGAGTGGTGAGTAATCTGATGATGAAGACGTATTAATTGTTGGCATAAATTTCGCTCTTACAAGATAAGGGGCGCGAATACAGACATCGGCTTGTCATCTTCCAATGCAAGTTGAATGCCAGTTTATCAGATTATCGTTAGCCTTATGTAGCTATCTGCGCCGCAACTCAGTAAGCTGAATATCGGCTTGATCTTGAGTCAATTTCCGGGCCTCAGCAACTAATTCTGTTGCTTTATCTTCCTGGCGGCTCCGCTTGTGCTCAGCTGAAGCAATATCTTTCTTGAGCGTCACCACTTCTTTAGCAAGATGCTCGCATTTATTTGAAATCGAGAGCAATTGGTCACGCACTTGAGTGTTAAACCAAGAAGCAGAATAAAGAGACATCCCTGAATGGGCATGATCTGTTGCTTTATCTGCTTCGAGCAATTCTTCAAGCTGGGCTTTCATCGCTCGATTTTTGGACAGCTCGTCCCGCACAATACCAAGAGCGTGAAGCTGCTTAGTCAGATATAACTTCTGTTTAAGTGCCATTTTTTGAAACAATGCCGCGCGACGTGTCATCACAAACCACCTTGCTGGTTAGTGCCAAACAAGCCTGTTAATACCGCAGCAGAACTCTCAAAATCAGCAATATCTGTCTGTGGCTGCTGGATGAGCGAGATAAGCTGCGGCCACAACTGCACAGCAAGGTCAAGGTCAGGATCCTGCCCAGCACTATATCCCCCCATTAGAAGCAGATCACGATTATCCATATATAATGACATTAGTCGTCGAAACATCTGACCAGCTGCAACATGTTCTGGCGATACAATTTCGGTCATCACGCGGCTTACTGATGCAGGCACATCAACAGCCGGATAAACTCCCATCTGGGCCTGTTGCCGCGACAAAAGGATATGGCCGTCTAAAATTGCTCGCGCAGTATCAACAACCGGGTCGTTTGTATCATCTCCGTCGGCTAAAACCGTATAGAATGACGTAATAGACCCCTGCCCGTTCAAGCCAGTACCAGACCGTTCCACAAGCGCCGGTATAAGCGAGACAACCGAAGGCGGATAACCTTTCGATGTTGGCTGCTCACCAAGAGCAAGTCCAATTTCACGCCGCGCATGCGCAACACGGGTTAATGAATCCATGATAAGAAGCACATTTTTCCCCTGATCACGGAAATATTCCGCAATTGCTGTCGCTCGCTTTGCTGCACGAATACGAAGCAAGGGTGACCTGTCAGCAGGTTCTGCTACAATGACTGTTCTGCTGCGCGATTCTGCGTTGAATACCGTCCGGACAAAATCTCCAACCTCGCGGCCACGTTCCCCAATAAGCCCAACCACAACAACATCGGCTTTAGTGAAACGGGTCATCATACCAAGAAGCACCGATTTACCAACACCCGATCCAGCAATAATGCCAAGTCTTTGACCCTGCCCGACAGTCAGCAGGGAATTTATTACCCGAACACCGACATCAAGCGGCGTATCGACAGAACGCCGGGCAAGTGGGTTGATTTGAACACCTTCTAATGGCCAGACATCGTCAAGCTGTGCCGGACCACGCCCATCTAATGGCGCACCAAGCGCATCAAACACACGGCCAAGCAATCCCTCACCAACAGCAATTTCATAGCCATCATCTTCGACAGTGACCTGCGCCCCAACAGAAATTCGTGCACCTGTTTCATGAACGCCCAGCAAATTATTACTATTCTGAAACCCTATTATTTCCGCAACAGCAGAACTGCCACCCTCGGTTTCAATGCTGCAGAGCGTTCCGATTGTTGCAGGAAACCCGCCACATTCAATGATATGACCATCAAACCGAGTTACACTACCAGACATGCGTATATGGTCATGCTGAGCATGTGCTGAAATAGCCTCTGAAAGCCGGCCAGAAAGGAGGCTCATTCGTCCTCTCCACTTGTATCTGCATCGCCAACATCGCCTACATCTAATGCTGAATCTGCATCTGACGCTGTATCTTTATCAAGCTGCGGCAGCGCAGATTGCGGTATTTTTTGTGGCGATGCCATGAGAATATCGGCGATGTCTATAGTATCAAGTGAAATGCGGATATCACCCGATAATAGCGCTTCATCGGCAACATATTCCCAGCCAAGAGAGCCTGATTCATAAGCAGTTAGCGCTATTAAATCTTCTGGATTAAGCGTAACAATGACTGTTTCTGACTTCTGTTTTACACGTTCTGCAAGGCGAACAATCCGGGCGCTAATACCTTCTGGATTTTCTGCGATAGCTGTGCCAGCACGCTCTGATGCAAGATGTATAACAGCAGTCTGAAGAGACCTTACAAGCTCCTGGTCATCAATAGCATCAGGACCAGCAGCAGCTGCAACACATGCCTCAAGACGCGCAATAACATCACGATGTTCGGCCTGGCGCCGCTCATCCAGTGCACGCTCTTCTTCTGTAGGCTCAGCCGATTTCGCGGCTTCGATACCTGCTGTCACGCCGCGATCATAGGCTTGTTTTTCGGCAAGTTGCTGTTGCACTTCAAGCTCAGCCCGCAATGCTGCTAGCTCTGCCTCATGCTGAGCCTGAAGTGCATTGATTTCAGCCTGCTGTTCACTTATCTGCGGGACTTCTGCTTCGGGCTCAGGTTGGCCTGCAAGTACAGAGCTGGTCTGTGGATTACTGCCAGATGGTGCATGTTGGGCAGACGGACCATTTTCAGACATATCCGGCTGAGTCATGTTAGTTTGGTTGGGCGATGTTCCTGCATCCTGCCGCACTTTTTCAGCCGCAAAGGCTATTTCGACAAGCGAACGCGGCTTAAAATTGCTTTCAGTCTTTTTAGGAACGCCATCTCGGGCAACAAATTGGGCGGCCTGCGCTGTTTTAATAATGCGCGAGATTTCAGCCTCACCCAAGGCAGATGAGGTCGCGTAATCATCAGTTTTAGGAAACGCCGTCGCCGCTGACATTTAACCTATCCTCTTCCTAAACCATAATCGACTTAAACAAAATCATCACCGCCACGACCAGCCAGTACAATTGCACCTTCATCAGACATACGGCGGGCAGTATTAATAATTTCTTTTTGTGCTGTTTGCACTTCTGTCAAGCGCACAGGACCGAGTGCTTCCATTTCATCAACAATATTCGCAGCAGCACGCTTTGACATACAGTTAAAGAGTTTTTCACGCAGTGGTTCATCAGCACCTTTCAGGGCAAGAACAAGCAATTCTGCATCAATAGACCGTAATAATGTTTGAAGAGACCGGTCATCAGACATAATAAGATTATCAAACACAAACATGCTTTCCTGAATACTCAGCATCAGATTCTTATCGTTCTTAGCGATATCCTTCATGATGCGCGCTTCCATATCTTGTTTGGTGAAGTTCATAATTTTCGCCGCAGCATCTACGCCGCCTACCTTGGCAGCGCGAAGCGATGTATTCGCCTTAAACTTTGTCTGCATTACATATTCAAGTTCTGCTAGAGCGTCCGGCCCAACCGTCTGCAGGGTTGCAATTCGGCGGATAATTTCAGCCTGCATTTCTACTGGTAGCAAGCCAAGAACATCTGAGCCAAGACCAAAATCAAGGTAGGAAATGACCAATGCAATAATCTGCGGGTGTTCATCAACAATTAGCTCAGCAATTGAGCGCGCATCCATCCAGTCAAGAATATCAATCGGACGTGAGCTTGTAGACGGAGCAATCCGGCTTAGAACTGATTGAGCCTTATCTTCACCAAGCGCCTTATTCATCACGTTACGAATATAGTTACCTGCGCCCATGCCAAGACCAGTTTGCGCCTTGATAATAGCCAGGAATTCATCCAGCACCATATTCACGGTGTTCTGGTCTAAACCCTGCACCGAATACATCGCTGTACCAAGATGCTGGACCTCTTTAGGAGAGAGGTTACGAATAATCTCAGAAGCTTCATCTTCGCCAAGAAGCATCATCAAAATAGCGGACTTCTGCGTGCCTGATAAATTATCAAAGGCGGTGCGGTCAGTTTCTTGCGGCGTTTCAGCAGCTGCAGCCATGATTTTAACCCTTCTTACAAAACCCTAGTGTCTCGAATGTGAATAACTCTATATCTTTGGAGATATCCATGTAAATTTAAGACGCCATATCCTTATTCAGCATCGACTTAAAGACGTTTGCTACTCGATCACTTTCATCAGCAACAATCATTCTGATAACCGCAACCTTATCATCATAAGTATTGGCTGTATCAAGCATTTCTGCTGAGATTGCCTGCTTCTTCGGCTTCAGCTTAGCTTTGATATCCTCAAGGCTTTCACCTGCACCAACCTCAACAGTATCCAAATCTATCTCGTCTTCGTCTGACATGCCAACCCCTGTTACGGCTGAAGCAGGGACAAGAATGCGACTTAGAAGCGGGCGAATAATGCCCAAAACAATAATACCCAGAATAACAATCATACCAAACTGGTTTACAGTCGAGCGAAACCAGCCAGTCTCGTACCAGTTGGTCCGTACGCCCTCAAGCGTATCAATAAAGGTAGAGCTTGATACCGTCAGGCTATCACCGCGGTTCACATCAATACCAATTGTATCCCCAACAAGCTTCTCGATTTTAAGCTGCATTTCCTCAGACATTGGAAGCGTTGTTTTGGCCCCTGTCTCAGGGTCAATGATAACCTCATCGCGAATCAGAACGGCGGCGTTAATTTTCTGTATCCGATGAGATGGCTTCATTGTGCTAGAAACAGTGCGGCTTACCTCATAATTTTTTACTTCGCTTGATGAGCTTGAGCGCAGCGTATCATTACTTACGCCCACTTCGGTTTGTTCCAGCGTCAATTGTGGCTCTTGTGGCGGTGTATTGGCTACCGCACCAGGAATACCTTTGGCAGGCCTCTCGCGAGTTAAATCATTTGTGTTTTGCTCAGAGCGAAGCGCATTACCTTCTGGATCAACGATTTCTTCTGTTATTTCGCTGCGCGTGAAATCAATATCTAAATTCACCTGTGCATTGATATTGCCAGGCCCAACAATTGGGGTCAGTAGCGAGATAATGCGTGAGCGATAAATATCTTCCATACGCACGCGATGCTCAAGCTCAGAATTATTCATAATCCCGGTCTTGGTATGCGACGAATTAGAAAGTAAAGAGCCATTATGGTCGATCACAGAAACGTCCTCTTTTGCCAGTTTTGGCACAGAAGACGACACAAGGTGGATAATTGCCTCAACCTGTGTGCGCCCAAGAACGCGGCCTTTTGCCAGTTGCACAAAGACAGAGGCTGTTGGCTGTGATTCCTGCCGGATAAACACTTCTTTTTCCGGAATAGCTAAATGGACACGGGCTGATAGGACATTATCGATTTCAGCAATTGAACGTGCTAGCTCCATTTCTTGCGTTTGCTTCAATCGCATTGCTTCAACAGATCGACTAGAACCCATTTGAATACTATCGAGATTATCATACCCTGCTGGAACAACCGTTGGCAGTCCCTGGGCTGCAAGCATAATACGGGAGCTGTGATAATCATCTGTTGGCACCATCACATCACCCGTTGTTGGATCAAGGGCAACATCAACGCCAGAATTTTTCAACGCATCCAGAACACGAGACTTTTCAGACTCAGGAAGCGATGCAAATAATGTTGTACGCGATGGCTGCTGCATAACAAAATAGGCGAATAGACCAATCACCGTTACCGCTGCTGCAAGAATAGTTGGTAGAGCTCGCCGAAAGGCCGGCTGCTCTTTCATTTCACGAAGCTGACTGACAAGCGAACCAGCCTGCGGCAAGATGCCAGGGTCATTATTTTTCATATTTGACGTCGGTGATGCAGCCATTTCAGCCATTTTTTAGTCTCCAGAAACGTGCGTATGATCCACGGTTAAATAGATTATTACTGCGTTAAACAGGCATATTCATTATGTCTTTGTAGGCGCTCAGCACCTTGTTCCTAATATTCATTGTCATCTGGAAGCCAAGTGATGAGACTTGCTGGTTGATCATGACCTTGGTCAGATCATTTTCTATACCGAGTTCAAAATCACGCGCTGAACGGGCTGCTTGATTTTGAGCATCAGCAACAGAATTAACAGCAGCTTCAAGCCGGTTTGGGAAACTATCCACTTGCCGATCAGGCGTAAAAGACTGCTGGGCTTGTTCCAGCAACTTCTGGCGCAAACCACCAGATTGGTTCGCAATACCACCTGTTAGATTAAGAGACTGTGAAAATCCGCTAATATTATCAATGCTCATTATAATCTCCTCTTCTTACAGCACGCCTATTAAGCGCTTAGCTTCTGACCAGATTCAGTTTTCATTAGCCTTTCAGCAGATAATTGTTCGCCAACAACACCATCAACCATGATATCGGCAGCCGTGATGCATTGGTCAGAGCAAAGAACAAGAGCTCGCTGAAGAACATTTTCAAGCTCGCGCACATTACCAGGCCAGCCATAAGACAGCAGCAAAGCCACCGCATCAGGGGCAAGACAAGGAACAGAATCTTCATCAACCGCATGACGGCCTAACAAAATTGTACTGATAGCAACGATATCATTTTTACGTTCATTCAGATTAGAGGTAGCAAGGGGGAAGACATTCAGACGGTAGAATAAATCTTCACGGAAGCGGCCTTCGCGTACTTCTGCCAGCATTTGTCGGTTGGTCGTCGCGATGACCCGAACATTCACATCAACCTCGCGCTGGCTCCCCAACGGCGTTACTTTGCGTTCCTGCAGCGCTCTTAGAAGCTTTGCCTGCAGACCCAGCGGCATTTCAGAAATTTCATCAAGTAGCAGAGTGCCGCCATCAGCCGCACGAAAGATTCCTTTATTGGCTGTTGAGGCACCAGTAAATGCCCCTTTTTCATGACCAAACAGGATCGCTTCAAGCATATTTTCAGGGATAGCTGCACAGTTTACCGCAACAAAAGGTGCATCGCGCCTATCAGACTGGTTATGAATAAACTTCGAAAGAACTTCTTTTCCGGTCCCCGTCGGCCCATTAATAAACACCGTGACATCCGTTTTACTAACGCGGCGTGCAAGTGCCATTAGTTCAAGGCTCTTTGTGTCGGACACAGCCACATGCTCGCCATCTAAAAGACGCGTCACAGCCATATGAAGAGAGAAATTCTGAGGCGATGCCAGCATCTCATCTGTCATATCAGATGGCGCCATATTAAGAAAAATTAGATTACCACGCATTTCAGAATTCATTTCAAAAGCTTTTTGATTATCGGACGAGATAACCATGACGCGACTAGCTTTCATTTTCCGCGCAACATCAGCAATGCCTGAGACACCACCGGCTTTGTCGACAAATTCTTTACTACACACAAAAGCGTCGATAGCCAATGATGCTGCTAAAGATGCGTCCGGCGAAGATGCGCCAGCGTTTTTCTGAGATATCTGGCTATTATCGTGCCACGACACCTGTGCCATACGATTTTCAAGAAACTCAGCAAGCTGTTCTGCGCCAAGTAGGCCTGATTTTTCAATAATAATATGAGCCACGATGGGTACTCCATAAGAACGTAGATATGAAGAAAAAGGCAAAAAGCGGGCCAAAAGCATTAATATCAAAAAAACAAATATTAACTATCTGTAATATCTGTTTTTTTATTCCAATGTTTTTAAATTCATTTTTTTGACAATTAATCAATAAATGCTAAAATGGAGGCGGGAAATTGACACTTTGCTAATTTATATGATTATCAACTCCTGATATCATTTTCCCCACAAGGGTATCCAATGACTTACAGCGAACAGTTGTTAATCGGGCAATCTGCCCCCATGAAGGAAGTCCGCCGGCTTATTGAGTTAGCCGCCCCTTCAACAACTACAATTTTGGTTCAAGGTGAAACAGGGGCTGGGAAGGAAGTTGTCGCGCGCGCAATCCATGAGCAGTCCGAGAGAAAAGGCAAGCTGATTTCTATCAATTGCTCTGCTATTCCCTCAGAACTTTTGGAATCAGAACTATTCGGTCATGAAAAGGGGGCTTTTACCGGTGCTGAGAAAACCCGCGCAGGCCGGTTTGAAATGGCAAATGGCGGCACGCTTTTCCTAGATGAAATTGGGGATATGCCCCTGCCCTTGCAAGCAAAATTATTGAGAGCTCTTGAAAGCAGAACCATTCAACGTGTGGGTGGCGGCACAGACGTGCCTGTTGATTTCCGCCTCGTTTGTGCAACACACCAGAATATCGAAGCAGATATCGAACAGGGGAAATTTAGGGCTGATTTATTTTATCGTATTAATGTATTTCCCGTGCTGCTGCCTGCTTTGGCACAGCGCGCGGTAGATATTCCTTTGCTGGTCAAGGCATTATGTGACCGAATGGCTTCAGAAAATAAGCAGACGAACATTCCTACCTTCAGCGAAAGCGCTTTTGCTGAATTAATGCGCTACCCTTGGCCTGGTAATGTCCGTGAGCTGCGTAACGTACTTGAACGTGCATGCCTTCTATTTCCCGGGCGTCAGATTGAAGGCCCAGAAATTGCGAATAATCTTCTGAAAATTAAAGTGCCAAACCCTGTAGAAGAGCAGGACGCTCTGTGGGAAGCAACGGCGGATATGGCACCGATGATTTTTGATGATGAACCAACAGAGGCACCACTCCCTCACCCTAGTCATTATCAGGACTGGTTTTCCTTCTTTGATAATATTGACATGCGACGCCACCTTCAGGATGTAGAAATTGTTCTGATAGAAGCTGCGCTTAAAAAATCAAATGGCATGATATCAGCAGCAGCGGATTCGCTAAAGCTTCGGCGTACGACACTGATCGAAAAAATGAAAAAATTTATGATTGAAAAGCCGGTAAATTAAAGATAACAAGCAAGTTGGCTCTATCTTAGCGTGAATATGCTACCTGCATGCGCATTTGTTTTCCACTTCGTGTTGTCAGGTCTTCCATATCATTTTCTATTTGCGAAATAAGGGAAGTATTTTCTCGTGCACAATGCTCAATGAAAGTAAAAAAACCCTCATCTATTAACGCTGGATCCATGAGGCACAAATCTTTCAAAATATCCTGGCGGGCTGTGTCTAGCTCAATGGCCCGAGTAAAATTTTTATCCGCAAGTGCACTAGCAATATGATGGTTTAATTCTTGGAACTGCAATCGCATCTCTACAATCCACTCATTGCCTTTAACACCGTCTTTTATTTTATCAGGTGCGCTTTCGTCATTCGGATGCAACACTTTGAGGGCCTATCTGCGACCAAGCATCACGGATTTCAGTCAAAACTTCGATAGCGTCATTTACTCCTTTTGCCTCTCCTGCTCGCATGTCAGCGAGTAATTGTTGGCGTGAAAATTCATAAAGCTGAAACAAATTTTCAGATATACTTCCACCCTTCTCAAAGTCTAAACTTGATTGTAGCGCATATATAATTGTCAATGCACGAGCAAAGCTCTCTGACTTAAGCTCCTGTGCAGTTCCCTGAGCAGCCGATATATTTTCCCTGAATAGAGCCATGGACTTCAAAAGTGCATCGAACATCATCAACACAATGAAATGAGGGTCTTCAGCCTCTCCCAAGGATTGCTTTTCAACATTTTGATATGCACTGGTAATTTTGCTTTTGCTGGACATTGAAAAACCTGTTCCTATTGCTTGCATTTATGGATAAAAGAAAATATCCTGACAACATGATTAACGTGCCCAATATAACAAGTCAGCTTTCGGCCCCATCTACAAAAAGGGTAGATGAAAAAACGACTAGTTCATATTTAGAACAATT